>CALMSL010000057.1 GCA_937872445.1 uncultured Microbacteriaceae bacterium
TCGATGCGGGCATCGACCCAGCAAGGCTCAAGTACATTCTGGACACGTACTCCCCGGAATGGGTGTTGGGCTCGCCTGCGGGGTCCCAATATGAGAATTTCGCGCAGTTTGACGTGAGTCGATTTCGAAATGTGGCGATCGAGAAACTCCCGCCCACGTGCCCAGATCTGGCAATTCTTCTCTCCACGTCGGGCTCCACGGGTAGCCCGAAGATGGTGCGATTGACGGCGGCAAACATCAGTGCAAATACGGAGAGCATTAGCGCGAGCCTGCGGTTGTCGGAACATGACCGCGCCATAACAACGATGCCCCTCCATTACAGCTATGGCCTGTCGGTCCTCAACACCCATCTTGCCGCCGGCGCATCGGTGGTGATCAGCCAGGCGAGCGTTGTTGACACGGAGTTCTGGGATGCCGTCGACAAGTATTCTGTAACTTCGTTTGCTGGGGTTCCCTACACTTTTGCGATGCTGAAGCGGCTGCGGTATTCGCCGGCAAAGACCCCTTCGGTGAAAAAAGTAACGCAGGCGGGCGGACGGCTTGACCCCCACACCATCACTTACTTCAATACATTATTCGATGAACAGGGCATCGAGTTTTTCATCATGTATGGACAGACCGAAGCGGGTCCACGCATTTCCTGTCTGCCCCCGGAACGGCTGGCCGACAAGCTTGGGTCGGCTGGAATTGTCATGAGTGGCGGGCAAATTCACATTGGTGAGTTGGGCAATCGCGGCGCTGTGAATGACCCCGGCGAAGTCATCTACGTTGGGCCCAACGTTATGCTCGGCTATGCCAACTCGCGCTTGGACCTGACCTGTGAAGACAGCAACAAGGGTGTGCTTCACACCGGGGATATTGGGTACCTTGACGACGAAGGTTTTCTCTTCATCACCGGTCGACTCAAGCGCATTGCCAAACTTTTTGGGGCCAGGGTTAGCCTGGACGAGGTTGAGGCGTTGTTGTCAAGCCTCGGTCCTGTAGCAGCGGTCGGAGGGGAGGACAAGCTTCACGTTCATCACCAATGCCTTGATCAGGAGAACGTCACAACGGCGCGCAAAGACCTTTCTCTGAAACTGCATGTACCGTTGGCGGCTGTGCTCATGCACTCCGAAACAGATTTTCCGGTATTGCCAAACGGCAAAGTCGACTATAGAACTCTCACGGAGAGACATTCCCCAAAGGAGTAATGGTGATTTTCGACGAATTGACTGCCCTCCCGCAATTCTCACTCAGGCAGCCAGACAAGGAAGATCTGCTCGAGTCGGCACTGCAGGAACTGACGGAGTTCCACAAAGAGCATTCGCCCGAATATCGCAGAATGTTGGCAACTCATCCGGCACCACCTGGCACCGGTCTGGCTCGGATTCCATTCGTTCCGGTAAACATCTTCAAGCAACATCTCATTCGAAGTGTCCCCGAGTCTGAGGTGTTCAAGATCATGACATCAAGCGGAACCACCGGGCAACAGGTCAGTCGCATTGTGCTTGACCGTGAAACGGCGGCACGCCAATCCACGGCTCTCACAAAGATCATGACTCACGTGCTCGGCCCGAAGCGGCTGCCGATGATCATTGTTGACACACCCAACGTTGTGAAGGATCGAAAGCAATTCAGCGCCCGCGGCGCTGGCGTGCTGGGGATGATCCCCTACGGAAGGCACCACCATTATGCACTTGACGACGACATGGCGCTCGATGTAGAAGGATTGATTGCCTACCTCTCCGCACACGAAGGTGAGCAATTGCTCATTTTTGGATTTACGTTCATGGTCTGGAAATATTTCTATCAGAGGGTGCGCGACTTGGGTCTGGATTTGAGTAACGCGGTTTTGATCCACAGTGGCGGGTGGAAGAAGCTGCTTGACGAGGCGGTCGACAATTCCGAATTTAGAGACTCTCTTCAACGAGACACCGGTCTTAGCCGGGTCCACAACTTTTACGGAATGGTCGAACAAGTGGGGTCCATCTTCCTTGAGGCGGACGACGGGTATCTGAGACCACCCAACTATGCCGACGTGATAATTCGCGATCCGCACACGTGGGCGCCGATGCCATTCGGCGAGGTCGGTGTCATCCAGGTGCTCAGTGTGCTCCCGAAGAGCTACCCCGGTCATTCAATTCTTACCGAGGATCTCGGGATTGTGCACGGCATAGCTGGCCCCGAACGCGGTTGGGCGGGACACCGACTCGAAGTAATCGGGCGGGTGCCGAAAGCCGAACTTCGGGGCTGCAGCGATACCCACGCAGAAGAGGCACAGTTGGTCTCGTCATGATGCACGCGAAGGTCAAGAACACCGCTGACGCACAAGGAGTGCCAAAATCCATGGTGCAACTCAGTGTCCCGCGGGGGCAGGACCGTGAACTTTCTGAGGTGATTGACGGAGTTGTTCACTCTGAGATGCTGCTGCCGTTCGACGACATCCTGATTGATTTTTGTGCAGAGTTCTCCCGCACGCTTGCCAAACGCGCACGGGGCTTCAGCGAGCTTCAGGCACTTGCGTTCTGGATGCGTCGAGCCGAACTGATGCGCATGCGCGAAGACTTCCGCGGCCTGGCGACGGAGCGCACGGTTCTCATGCCCCGCGGACTTGTCGTGCACATCCCCCCGGCCAACGTGGACACCATCTTCATTTACTCTTGGCTGTTGTCTCTCCTGTGCGGAAATAGCAATATTGTTCGGCTTTCCAGTCGCGCTACGGAACAGACGGAACTCATGATCGATGTCATCAACGAGCTTGGCGGGAACGCACGTTTTTCTCGCGTCGCGGGTTCAACCGCGATGGTCAAATACGGTCACGATGACGCCATCACCGCACAACTTTCAGCGCGCGCGGATCTTCGGGTCATCTGGGGCGGTGACGGTACAGTACAAAACATCCGTCGATCCCCATTGAGTCCCCATGCTACTGACCTCACGTTTCCGGATCGGGTATCGCTGGCGGCATTGAATGCCGCCAACGCGGACGCACTTGGGGAAGACGAGCTTCGCGATGTGGCAGCGCGCTTTTACAACGACGCTTACTGGTTTGACCAAATGGGTTGTTCGAGCCCTCGGATGGTTGTCTGGGTTGGTGAGGAAGGCATCGCGAAACGATCTTCCGCGCGATTCTTCCAGGCCCTATATGACGTCACCGTGAGCAAAGGATTGCGTGTCGAGACAAGTGCGGCACTGTCGAAAATGACCTACGGATTCAGCGTTCCGATCACCCAAAATGTCGGCCAGGTGCAGAGCTTTGGCAATCAGGTGCTGGTGATAGAAAACGACGATCTTGAGCAAATGCCGACCGGATTCGTTGGGTCGGGAACGTTTCATAGCACAGTCGTGGGATCGCTTTCTGAAATCGCGCCAATGATTACGAGGAGATATCAAACCCTGAGCCATTTCGGGTTCACCTCGGAGGAGCTTCACGAATTGATTGGCAGGTTGGCCGGGCGTGGTGTGGACCGTCTTGTCCCGATCGGTCAGGCCCTAACCTTCAATCGTTTCTGGGATGGGAATGACCTATTTCAGGCACTTACCCGATACGTGTACGTCGACAACAGCCAGTCGTGAACCTCAGCGGTCGAGTTCCATTGGGGGTGGGAATTGATATTGAAGACGTCGCGCGGTGGCGAAAACCCAATATTCGCTGGCAGGCGTTGTTTACGGAGGACGAGCTGGCCTACTGTCGTGGCAAGGGAGATCCAGCGCTCCACTTCGCGGGCTTTTGGTGCTTAAAGGAGGCGGTGTTCAAAGCGGCGGGAAGTGCGCTGGACATTACTTTGCGCGACATCATCATCACCCATCGCGCCGACGGTACGCCGCGAATTGAACTTCGAGGGCAGGATGAATCCCTTGATGATCGATTGTTGGTGAGCGTGTCACACAGCCCCAATTCAGCGGTGGCGATCGCGATCTTTCTTGACGGAGAGAGCTTTCATTGAGCCAGCACCGAACCCAGCCTCGACTCGACTCCACGAGTGAGGCGACGGCCAGCATGGCCGGTATCATGGGGCGCATGCCAAAAACGGGGCCATTGGCCCAAGAAGTTGCGCAAAGCTTGGGTGCCGTACTTTACGGACAGGATCAGCAAATTACCGGGGTCGCACCGCTTAACGCGGCAAAGCGGGGCGCACTGAGCTTTGTGCTCGATCCCGACAAGCATTCTGACGCTGTAGCCGCCGCGATTGTTGAGGGGGCGGTATTGCTCTTCCCAACTGGGCATCCGGTGCCGGAGCTCGGCGAGGCCACGGCTATTGCGGTCGAGAATCCTCGCGCGGCGTTCGCGGCGGTCACTCGGGACTATTTTGTGCCGCCGGTGCCGGCGGGCATTGCAGCGACCGCTGTCATTGACGACACCGCAATTGTCGCGTCATCTGCGCATGTTGGGCAGTTCACGGTGATTGGGCCCGACGTCGTCATTGGGGAGAACGTCGAGATAAGGAATCATGTCGTTATTGCTGCGGATGTCCGCATAGGGCACGGCAGTCTGATCAAGAGTCACGCAGTCATCGGGGAGGAAGGGCTGGGAATCGACAAGGATCCGGCCGGCAACAACATCCGGCTTCCTCATCTCGGGTCCGTCGTTCTCGGTGATTTCACCGAAGTTGGATCTTTCACGACAGTATGTTCCGGAACCATTGTGCCCACCGTGGTCGGGAACTACACAAAGATCGACGATCACGTCCACATTGCGCACAACGTACAGATTGGCAGGAACGTTATCGTCACGGCCAACGCTGAGATCGCTGGCAGCGTGGTTATCGGCGATGAAGCGTGGATCGGTCCGAACTCAACTGTGCTCCAGGGTCTCGCCATCGGGGCGCGGGCGCTTGTGGGAATCGGAGCCGTCATTACGAAATCAGTTGGTGACGATGAAGTACATTTTGGAAATCCCGCACGGAGAGTCCCACCGTCACCGCCAACCGCTCAATAATTTTCTGCGGGTACAGTCTCAAACCACCAAAACGGATGAGTGAGCACCTGAAAAAGTGGCGCCTTGTCAACCCAAAGCCCAAAATGCCCCTCACGCCAGTGGCCGCTGCTATCGCTGAGATATTTCATAGTCGGGGTAGTGAATCTTGCCTCATAGGCGTGGTACCGGACTGTTTCTGACCAGCGTTCGCGCAGTTGGTCCGCGAAACTGACGCCGCCCATCCTCGCGGGCTCGTGGGAACTGAACCCTGTGAGGCTTCGACCTGTTGCCATTTCAAAGACGGCTCGCTGGCGATCCGCCCAGTCATCGTCGTCTCCCCCGAGAACGTCCCGAAAACCGCCCTCGAGATGAAGCCCAACTTCGTGACCGAGGCCTTCTATTTCCACGATCGCCTTGAGTGAAGGCAGGCTTAACAAGTTATAGCCGAGCGCGTGCACTCGGAGGAAGAATGCTGAGGAACAGCCAGCTTGAGCGTCAAGCCTGGCGACTCGCAACGCTAGTTCGATGCTGTTATCAATATCGTGGCGCAGAATCATGTGCTTCGCCTGCGGGTTGTCCAGGTAAGCGGTGAAACCCGTCACCGCATATCCGGCGTCGGTGAAAGCGTGCAGGGAGTTTGAGTAATCGCGGAAGGAGAAGCCGAGATCATCTGGGCTCGAGAATTGCATGAAGTCAGCTTCTTTCATATTCTTGGCCGCTCACTATCGGTTTCCGGGCAAATTTCGAGCAACTTCGGTGGGGTGGCCTCCAACCATATCCGTTAGTCCAGTTTGAGTCGATGCTCAAGACCATCGAGCGCGAGCTCTTCCGCGATACGCACGACATCGGTACCCTCCTTAAGGGTGACAATGCCCAAATCCCCGTGCGAAAGTACCGCGTCGCGAAAGGCCTCGTGTTCAGCGAGCAGTGGCTCTTTCTTGACGAGCGCAAAGGTCGTAATGTCCCCTTCAGCGACGCCGCGGAATGATGCAACGCTTTCCCAGGGGCTGCCTACAACGCCGTTTTGATAGTGGGTCAGATCAGCCGAAAGCGTGTCAACGACGAGAGCGCCCAACTCACCGGTAATGATCGTGGTTCGCTCCTTAAACGGAGTAAGCCAGTTCACCGTGTGAGAGGCGATCGTTCCCTTGCTCAGCGTTCCGACGGCGACCAGCATGTCTTCGTGTGCGCGGCCACTGCGATGTGCTGTGCGGGCGTTGATGCTCACGTATTCCTGCTGGCTCACCCACGCGGTGAGGTCAATGTCGTGGGATGCAAGATCCTTAATGACGCCCACATCGGCTATGCGGCCAGGGAACGGGCCCTGCCGCCGGGTGGCAATCTGGTAGATGTCGCCAATCAGCCCATCGGCGATGCGCTGACGTGCTGACTGGAGTGCCGGATTGTAACGCTCAATATGTCCGACCCCGCCAACGAGCCCCTTCTCGGCGAACAAGTCAGTGAGCGTGATGGCATCCGCGGTGGTCGACGCAACTGGTTTTTCAATGAGAGCGTGAATGCCACGCTCGGCAAGAATAGTGCCGATCTCAAGGTGGTAAATGGTGGGGGCTGAGACAACGCAGTAGTCGAATCCCATGTCAAGGAATTCGTCGAGGTCTTTGACAATGGGCTTTCCTTCGATTGTCTTTCCGACCGTGTCTGCGGGATCATAGACGCCCTTAAACTCCACACCCTCAAGTTGGTTGAGCACCCTGCTGTGATGCTTGCCCATGACGCCAAGGCCGAGTACGCCCGCTCTCAGCGACATTAGCGTCCCGCATTCGCCACGGCGTTGACCGAGTCAACCACCGTTGCCAATTCATCGGAGGTGAGATCCGGGTAGACCGGGAGGGAGAGCACTTGCCTGGCCGCGAGTTCTGAATTCGGGAGATCCAAATCAAGCTGGAATGACGGAAGCCGATGGATTGGTGTGGGGTAGTAGACGCCTGTCCCGACGCCGCGGGCGGCAAGTTGCCTGGCAAATTCGTCTCGATCGTGATCCACGACCCGCACCGTGTATTGATGGTAGACGTGGACCGAACCGGGGGCCGTCGGAGGGGTAACGACGCCAGTGAGGTGTGCTGTGAGGAAATCGGCGTTCGCCTGGCGTTTCGCCGTCCACCCCGCGAGCTTGGTGAGCTGAACTCTGCCAATCGCGGCGTGGATGTCCGTCATCCGGCTGTTAAATCCGATTACTTCGTTTTCATAGCGGCGTTCCATACCCTGGTTGCGAAGCATGCGCGCCATTCGCGCGACTTCGTCGGAGGCGGTTGTGATCATTCCTCCTTCACCCGAGGTCATGTTTTTGGTGGGGTAAAAGGAAAACGAGCCCGCGATGCCCCACGCCCCAACGGGTATGCCGTTCACCGATGCGGAATGTGCCTGTGCCGCGTCTTCGAACAGCAGGAGACCATGCTTTTGCGCGATGTCCTTCAGCGCCACGAGGTTGGCGGGATGCCCGTACAGATGCACGGGCATAATTCCTGCCGTGCGCGGTGTAATCGCAGCTTCCACCGCAGCAGGATCGATCGCGAAGAAATCTGGCTCGATGTCGACGAAGACGGGTGTTGCTCCCGCCAATGCAACGGCATTGGCGGTTGCGGCGAAACTAAACGACGGAACGATGATCTCGTCGTCCTTACCGATTCCCGCGGCCAAAAATGCCAGGTGGAGTGCAGAAGTACCGGAATTGACAGCGATGGACTGAAACCCATCGACGAGTTCAGAGAACTCCGTTTCAAACGCCGCGACCTCCGGCCCCTGCGCTAGCATTCCCGAACGCAGTACGCGATCGACGGCTTCCCGTTCTTCTTCACCAATGTTCGGCCTGGCCGGTGGAATCATGTATCTGTTACCTCCAACAATCGTTCGGATGTTACTTCGTGGTAGCGGGCTCCGGTCTTCGGGCAGATCCACAGGCCGGACGTTTCTTTCTTCAGCGGATGGCCAGCCTTGCCGACCCACCCCACCCGTCGAGCAGGGCTGCCCACGACGAGGGCGAAATCGGGAACGTCCTTCACCACGACTGAGCCAGCACCGACGAGCGCCCAACGCCCGATAACGATTGGTGCCACACAGGTACTGCTCGCGCCGATGGAGGCGCCTTCGAGGATCTCTACCCCCACCGGGTGCCAGTCGTCCGAGCTCTTTGGGCTGCCGTCGTCGTTGATGGCACGCGGAAAATGGTCGTTTGTGAGTACCACTGCCGGCCCAATGAATACGCCGTGACCAAGTCGTGCCGGCTCATAGATGAGGGCATAATTCTGGACCTTACAGTTGTCTCCCAAGACAACGCCGGTGCCAATGTAAGCGCCACGCCCAATAATGCAATTTTCGCCCAGAACGGCACCTTCCCGCACCTGTGCATAGTGCCAGACCTTCGACCCCTCCGAGATTGTTGCAGTAGAGGCGACATCCGCGGTCTCATTTATGTAGCCCGTGGCTGCGGTCATAGTCTCTCCAAGCGTGGGTGGAAATAATCGTACCGGACGAGCGACCCCCGGTTTCTCGCCGTATCAGCCGCCAGACGCAGGAACACGGTCATTCCTTTGGCGAATCGCTAGTGCTTTCCTTCATGATAATTGCATGCCCAGAAGGTAAGCTTGCCGCAGACTATCGTCGGGAAGACGTGTGCTCGGGGGTAGACCAGCACACGGAACGGGGTTCAGAATTGTTAAGTCATAGGGGCATGGCCGTTCGACTCGTGGCCCGAGTGGCCGGACTGGCGGTTGTCGCGGCTGGTCTGGTCGTAGCGCCAGCGGTCGTTGTCTCATCGTCAGCGCTTTCGGGTAGCGATTTCGACCCGGGAAACATCATTAGCGACAGTTTGTTTTATGACTCGTCAGCGATGACCGAGAGTCAGATCCAGACGTTTCTGAATTCACAGATCGCGGCGTGCGGAAACACTTCGTGTCTGAACGTTCTGACCACAACGGTTCTGAGCCGCCCAGCTGAGTATTCAACGACTACCGGTGGCCTGATTTGCGATCAATTTGACGGCGGGGATCTGAGCGCGGCCGCAATCATCTATCGCGCTCAAGTTGCATGCAATATCAGTGCCAAGGTAATCCTCGTCACTCTGCAGAAGGAACAGGGTCTCGTAACGAACACCGCCCCGTCGGAGTCGAAGCTTGCTCGCGCCATGGGGATGGCATGCCCCGACACAGCGCCGTGCGCGGCCTACGCGCTCGGCTTTGGGAACCAGGTGTATCTCGGTGCCAGACAACTCAATGTTTACAAGGTTGCACGTTTCGCTCGCCAACCCGGCGTGCAATCCGTTCCGTACAACCCATCTGCGAGTTGTGGCTCATCGACTGTAGACGTAAAAAACTACGCCACGGCCGCCCTCTATAGCTACACGCCGTATCAGCCGAACGCTGCCGCGCTGGCCAACCTTGGCGGCATCGGCGATGGATGTTCCTCGTACGGCAATAGGAATTTCTGGGTCTTCTACAACAATTGGTTTGGACCGACATCGGGAAATCTAATCAGCAGCACAGACAACGAGGCACAGGTCACGGCGGTCACCGCTGCTGGAGAACTTTGGGTAAACCCGGCAAACGGCAAAGGCAGCCGGCGAACCGCGGAAGAAAATAGCAACGGGTGGGGAAACTACACAACGGTCTTTGGCGCCGGCGATTTCGATGGCGATGGGCACCGTGACATTCTCGCTCTGGACTCCAGCGGGACCCTGTGGATTCAGCGGACTGATGGTGCTGCCGGGTGGCTGACACCACCTACCCAGGTTAATGGGAACTGGAGTGGATATACAGCGTTGTTCAGCGTTGGTGACTTCAATGAGGACGGCTATCAGGATCTGGTTTCGCGTGATGCCGCCGGAAACCTCTACTTGCACGCTGGAATTGGAAAGGGTCAAGTAGCTCCTCCGGTGCAGATCGGGAATGGCTGGGGCGACATGACTGCCATTTTTGGCGCGGGAGATTTCAGCGGGGACGGACACGCTGACATCATCGGCCGTTTCTCCAATGGCGACCTATGGCTGTATCGGGGCAACGGTCGTGGTGGCTGGTTGCAGCCGTCCAAGATCGGGAACGGCTGGTCAGGGATGACTGCGCTGACAAGCCCGGGTGACTTCAACGGGGATGGGTATCCCGACGTATTGGCTCGCGACAGCTCCGGGAATCTGATCCTGTTCGCTGGCAACGGCAAAGCGGGCTGGCTGCCGGCGCGCCAGATCGGTGTCGGCTGGGGCGGGTTGAGCATGATTTCCGGTCCCGGGGACCCTGCAAACAAGGTAATTGCAGACAAACCGGGCAGCGGTGATCTCAATGGTGACGGAACGCGCGACATCCTCGCCATGAGTACCTCAGGAGATCTGTGGCTTTACCCGGGCAACGGCACAGGGCTCTGGGCTGCCAGTACGCCCACGAAGATAGCTGGGGCGTGGAGCCCGGGAGACTTGACTACCTGGGCCGGAGACCTGAACGGTGATGGCAAGCGGGAAATTCTCACTCTGGGGTCGGATGGGGTCCTTTGGAAGCGTTCCTACGATCAGACGAGTGGCTTTGCCGCCCCCATTGAAGTGAGCAATGCATGGACAGGTATTAATCTCATTATCGGGGCTGGCGATATCACTCGCGACCATATCCCCGACGTGCTCGCTCGAGATACCTCCGGGCTTCTTTGGTTGTATGCCGGCGACGGCAAAGGTGGCTTTTTGCCGCGAAAGCAGGTCGGATACGGGTGGGGTTCGATGACTGCAATCTTCAATCCCGGAGATTTCAACGGCGACGGAATCCCCGACCTCGTGGCACGGACCGCACCGGGGGACCTTTGGCTATACCCGGGCGACGGCAATGGAGGTTGGGGTGCAGCGCGCAAAATTGGCAATGGCTGGGGCGAGATGACGGCACTTTTCAGCCCTGGCGATTTCGATGGCGATGGCAAGCCTGATGTGATCGCACGTGACGCGTCGGGAGCGCTAATACTCTATCGAGGTGATGGACATGGCGGCTGGCTGTACCCATCACGGATCGGGTATGGCTGGGATGGATTCCAGTGGATTGACTGAGCCGGCACCGGCGCCCGCCATAGACTGACGATCGTGAATGTTCTCGTCACCGGTGGCACTGGGTATATCGGCGCACATTTGGTGCGATTGCTTGCGATGCGCGGTGATCAGGTGGCAGTGGTCGATGATGTGAAAACGGGGAACGCCCACCGTATCGGCACCGTGCCACTGGTGCGGCTTGGGCTCGAGACAGATGCCGCGGTGGACGAACTTATTGTGGCGTTGCGCACGTATCAGATCGATACTGTTGTGCACTTTGCGGCGCGCAAGCAGGTTGGCGAATCGGTTTCACGGCCGGCCTGGTACTACCAACAAAACATTGCCGGATTGGCGAACCTCCTCTTGGCGATGGAGGAGACCAAGACGCGAAGATTCCTGTTCTCTTCGTCAGCGGCCGTCTATGCGTCATCCGATTCGCCGGTCACGGAAGTCAGTCCGATCGGCCCGGTTAGCCCGTATGGTGAGACAAAACTGGCGGGCGAGTGGCTCACGCGAGACGCTACGGTAGCGTGGCCGCTCAACGCCGTGAGTCTGCGTTACTTCAACGTTGCCGGTGCCATTTCGTCGGAACTTGGTGACGCTGCTATCGCGAATCTCATTCCGATGGTGATGGAGAAGATCGTGGCGGGCGAGTCACCCTTGATTTTTGGTGACGACTATCCGACGCGCGATGGAACCTGTATTCGCGATTACATTCATGTTCAGGATGTTGCGGAAGCACATGTTGCGGCAATCGATGGCATGAATTCACTGGACGACGGCTACCATGTCTTCAACGTCGGAACGGGGCGCGGCGCAAGTGTTCGGGAAATCATCGAGTCCGTGCTGAACGTGGCGGGGGCGCGCGGGGTTCGCCCAAGAAGTGGGTTGCGCGCCGGCGGCCCCCCCCGTGTCGGTGCCCATCTGGCGAAGATTGGACACGTGCTCGGTTGGC
>CALMSL010000058.1 GCA_937872445.1 uncultured Microbacteriaceae bacterium
AGCGCTTGAAGTCCATGAGCGATCCGGGCGTTGAGCCCGGCACCTTTCTCCTGTCAAGGGTACCGGAGCGTTTCTGTGTCCCCGTCGCGTGTTTGCTGGAGGCTTAACTAGCTTGCGCTCCCTGAGGGGGCCCGAAGCTCGTGCCTCATTGACACAAGCCGCCTACCCTGCCGCCTCCATCCGTCTGCCCAGCACCCAAGTTCAAGTGACATCCCGTCGCTGCCACTATGCCAAGCTCAATTCATGTCGAATAGAGACGAACCACAGGAGTTAGTGGGCTTTTCTGTTTCGGCAACTAGCAGCAGAGGAGGCTGGGCGGAGGTTGTGTTTGTCCATGACGGGCTGGCAACAGAAGGGGCCATGTTTCAAATTGGCTCATTGGTCGACGGAATAGCCATGTCCGGTGACGGGCAAGATCTAGAAGAACCTGCTCGCGAATTCAAAGTTGCACTTTATGACCCAGATCGCATCGATCGAACATCGCTCGACGCGGACTACTTGTCGCCGGTGCGAGCAGGTAAGAGAACGGCGCTTTTCTTGACCTGGCGTACTCCACACAGCAACGGGGTGACCGAGGCCTGTGGAGTTGATGTCATTTACCATGCTGCGGACGGGTTTCAATTTGGGTCAGTTCGAACGTCAAAGGAAGCGATCGAGTTCATGAGTGATACGCAAATGATGCCGAGTGGCGGTCCCCAAGTATTCACTCGCACTACGTCAAATGCAAGTGTTCATTTTGCAGAGCTTTCGGTCTCTGGGTACCGCGGCTTCGCACAAGAACGGCACATCCGGTTTGCAGAACCTACGGGGCGTCCAGGTTCCGGGCTCACAGTCATTGTTGGTGCGAACAACAGTGGAAAATCGACTTTTCTCGAGGCCCTCCATTCAATCGCACGCGCACGGACGCAAACAGAGCTCAGCTTCCCTCAGCCACGCCGCCATCAAGAAACTGATTCGGTAGCAATTGAAATCGTTCGCAGTGACGGGAGGAGCCTGAGAATTGAGACGATAAAGACTGGAGGAAGTCAGGCGAATGCCATTTGGTCACCGGAAGAAGCAGGACCCGCCAAGTTCGACATTCAGGTTACGCCTTCTCGTCGTCAGTTCAGCCCTTACTTCGGCATCAGCGGAGTTGGGGACCGAAATTGGGGACTAATGGATCAAGAGTTTTCGCGCACGCAGTTGCGTGAAAACTTTGTAAGCAGGTTACGCAAGGTAGACAGAGATCCAGATGCTCGCTCTGTTTTCGATGACCTACTTAGGAAGATCAATGGAAAGAAACTTGATTGGACGATCGACGAAATAACAACGAGTCAACAGTTTCTAAAGCTAGTTGAACCTGATGGAACGTGGCATACGAGTGAAGGTCTCGGGGACGGTTTGGTCAGTTTGTTGTTCATTGTCGACGCTCTTTACGACTCCTCACCGGGCTGCCTAATAGCCATCGATGAACCTGAGCTTTCGTTGCATCCACAACTTGTTCGTCGGCTGGGAAGAGTGCTATCTGAATATGCGTCCAATCGGCAGATAGTTGTCGCAACTCATTCGCCAATGATTCTGGACTGGGCCGATGTCGCAAATGGAGCGACAGTAGCGAGGGTATACAAGGAAAATGGAAAGTCAGAGATTGCGCAAGCGTCTGACGAAATTCTTCGGAAAGTAGCCAAGCTGGCAGGCTCGCACAATCTTTCGAACCCCCACACGGTTGGAACAGTCGCGCAGGAAGCCTTTTTTCTGGAGGACGGAATAATTCTCACCGAGGGGCAGGATGATGTGGTTTACCTCCCACGAGTCCTTGAAGACCTCGAGCTAGATAGCGCCGAAAATATCTACGGGTGGGGTTCGGGCGGGGCCACCAACATCCCAACACTTGCGCAATTATTCATCGAGCTCGGATTTTCTAAAATTGGAGCAATCCTTGATTCCGACGGTGAACAGGGCACGATCGACGCAATCTCGAAGTTAGAATCCATGGCCCCCCAAGTATCGGTGTGCCAAATTCCGGCTCGAGACATCCGGTACAAGAAAGCCATCCCCGCAAAACCTGCGGTCGAGGGTTTGCTCGGGCAAGATGGCCATGTGATGGAATCACTTAGAGATTCGGCGCGCACCGTCTTGAAGAGTTTGCTAGATCACGTAACGGCAGACAGTGACTAGGCATTCCCGGATTGCCGGTGGGGCCGCTAGGGCGCGTCAAGCCATGCTTCTCGAAATCTCAATGCCCTGGACAAGGACGATCTCTCAACCTCCCTGCGTAGGTGTAGTGGTTGGGTAATTGCGGTCTCACGCCAACTTCGTCGCGCTTGTGCGAAAGCAAAGAGATATATAGGCGTTTCACCGTATGCGAGAAAACCACATAGCTACAAGCCATTTGATTCCCTAATTCGCTCCAAGTCCAAAGAACCGCTCGAAGAACTCGCTCAGCAGCCCCAGCACCCGCTGCTTCTTTTCCCCGTGGCCGCCATCTGCGGCGAACCGCGAGACGGGGGGCAAAATCTTGGTGACGGCCGTACCGGTGGTTTTGATTCCTCCATCGCGAAACGCCGTCGCCACGAACGCGCGGGTCTCTTCGGGGCGCAGACTTTCGCGCTCGATAATGGCGTCAAGTTCGGCGTCCCGTCGGGCAGCGATGAACGCTCGCCACTCGTCATCGATCTCACCCGTGGCCGACAGCGAGTCGACGAACGCTTCGACCAGGTCCTTCTTGTTACGCAACGTGGGCGATGCGTCCACCGCGCGCGTAATGTCGGCACGAATCTCGGTGTCGTCCCCGTCACCGCGTTCGGCGCGGTACTTCTGCACCATCATCAGGATGTAGTCGACATTGATCTCGACCTGCTTGATGAGCTCAATCTCGAAGACGACGTCGTCGTTGATCGGTTCCTTCTCGGCATCCGTCTCACGCCCGAACTCGTCCCACAAGCGCAGGTACACACTGCGGTAGTCCTCGTTCTGCCGCTCGGTGAGCATCTCGTGGCCGGCGAACTCGTCGAATGAGGTCAGGATGTTCTGCAGCCGCAGGATCAACCCAAACAGGGCAATAAACTCCTTCTGCGCCGACTCCCCCAGAGGTACTACTCCGGGCGGGTACTTCTCCAGCAGTTCAGTAACCTTCTCGGCATACTCGGTGAAGTACTCGGCATAGGGCTTGAGCAGCACCACACCGCGCGCATCCTTGTTGCCGAACAGGGCGATCGCGTCGTTCGTCTGCTCTTCGAGGTCGCGGAACGACACAATGTTGCCGTAGGTCTTCACCGAGTTGAGGATGCGGTTGGTACGCGAGTACGCCTGAATGAGCCCGTGGGCGCGCAGGTTCTTGTCCACAAACAAGGTATTGAGGGTGGTGGCATCGAACCCGGTGAGGAACATGTTGACCACGATGACCAGGTCGATTTCGCGGTTCTTCATCCGCAGCGAGAGATCTTTGTAGTAATTCTGAAAACTGTCGGCGGAAGTGTCGTAGCTGGTGCCGAACATTTCGTTGTAGTCCTCGATGACGTCGTCAAGGAAGTCGCGTGAGCTTTGGTCGAGCCGACCCGTCTCGAACTCTTCTTCATCCAGCAGCCCATCGGCTTCTGCCTCATTGGCGGCGTAACTATAGATGAGTCCGATCTTCAGCTTCTGGTAGCCGGGCCGGTCAAACACGAGCTGGCTTTGCGCACCCATGAACGCGTCGTAGTAGCGTTTGGCGGCATCAATGGATGCTGTGGCGAAGAGCGCGTTGAACCCACCCACTCGCGCCTGAGTCGCTATCTCTATGACTTTGTTTCTGCCGGAAGCAACATCGCCCACGTTGGCAATCATCCGGTGGGTGTAGTGGCTGGCCCGCTTCGTTTTCTGGTCGAAGTGTTCAAGCACATAGTCGACGACCGCACTGATGCGCTCCGGTGCCAGAAGAGCGCGTTCTGTGTCAATGGCCGAAACTTGTTTATCGACCACGGCACCGACTTTAACGGTGTTGACGTAGTCGATCCGAAACGGCAGCACGTTCTTGTCAGAGATGGCGTCGACGATTGTGTAGGTGTGCAGTTTTTCGCCGAACGCCTGCTCGGTAGTTTTCAGTTGCGGGTTGCCGCCGGCACTCGCGTTGACAGCAAAAATGGGGGTGCCGGTGAATCCGAACAGGTTGTAGCGCTTGAACGCTTTGACGATGGCGGTGTGCATGTCCCCGAACTGGGAGCGGTGGCACTCATCGAAAATGATGACGATGTGCCCTCTATAAATGGCGTGGCCTTTGTTGGCACCGATGAAGTTGGCGAGCTTCTGAATGGTGGTGATGATGATGGTCGCGTTGGGGTCTTCTAGCTGTTTCTTCAACACTGCCGTGGAGGTGTTGGAGTTCGCGGCGCCTTTTTCGAACCGGTCGTACTCGCGCATTGTCTGGTAGTCGAGGTCTTTGCGGTCCACCACGAACAGCACTTTGTCGACGCTGGGCATCCGCGAGGCGAGTTGCGCGGCTTTGAAGCTCGTGAGGGTTTTACCGGATCCGGTCGTGTGCCACACGTAACCCCCCGCCTCGAGGGTGCCAAGTTTTTTGTAGTTGGTGGAGATGTCGATGCGTTGCAGGATGCGTTCGGTGGCCACGATTTGGTACGGGCGCATCACGAGCAGCATCCGGTCGGCGGTGAGCACACAGTATTTGGTGAGCACGTTGAGCAGGCTGTGTTTGGCGAAGAAAGTTTTGGCGAACGCGGTGAGGTCCTGGATGGGCTTGTTGTTCGCATCCGCCCACCAGGAGGTGAACTCGAACGAGTTGGAGGTTTTGCGGGCACGCTTGCGGCCGGTGGCTTCGCTGAGGTGTTCGCGCCGCGTGGTGTTGGAGTAGTACTTGGTGAGGGTGCCGTTGCTGATGACGAACAACTGCACGTATTCGAACAGGCCACTGCCCGACCAGAACGTGTCGCGCTGGTACCGGCCGATCTGGTTGAACGCTTCACGGATGTCGACCCCGCGCCGCTTCAACTCCACGTGCACCATGGGTAGCCCGTTGACGAGCACGGTCACGTCGTAGCGGGTGGAGCGTGTCGCACCCCGCTCTCTGCTGGTTGAGCCTGTCGAAACCTCTCTGCCATTCACTTCGTACTGGTTGATGACTTGTAGCCGATTGTTGTGAATGTTCGTCTTGTCGATCAGCATCACATTTTTGGTGCTGCCGTCGTCGCGTTTCAGAAGCTGAACATGGTCTTCTTGAATGCGCACCGTCTTTTCGACGATGCCGTCGTTGGCTCCGGCGATGCGCTCGGTGAAAAACTGCTCCCATTCGGCATCCGAGAACTGGATGCTGTTGAGTGCTTCAAGCTGCCTGCGCAGGTTTCCAACCAGCTGCGCTTTGCTCGTGATGGGCAGGAACTCGTAGGCCTGGCTTTGTAGCAGCCGGATGAATTCCCGCTCCAGTTCCGCCTCAGACTGGTAGGCGGTCGCAGTTGACGGGTCGGACACGTATTCCGCCACAACCGTGCTCTCGGAGCTGATCGCAATCGGGTCGTACCTTCCCCGGTGGTTGAGCTCGTCGAAACCAGCCTCACTCATGCCGCAAGCTCCTTGAACGTCAGCAGCCGGTCACGGTAGTACTCGTACTGCTTGCGGCGGGCGGCCAGCTCAGCAGGAAGGCCCACGCTAAGGTCGTTCACTAGCGCGTAGAAATCTTGAAGTACGGATGCGATTCGTCGCTGCTCCGCGAGCGGTGGAACCGGGACCTCATACCGAAGTATCGCGGTCTTGTCACCGCGTGGCATCTTTGCACCTCTCGCATGTCTCGTAGAGAAGTCAATGAATCGATCAGACGCGAGCAGGAAGTATAAGTAGGCAGGAAGAATGGATTCACGAACTCCCTGGCGTATTGAGAGTGTGACGACGTCAGGGCTCGCTCCACCAAACCGATCTGCTAGCCAGACCTTCTTCAGGTAAGGCCGAATATTTCCGATCAGAATGTCCCCGGGTTCATATCGGATAGTTCCACTCACATTTGCAGAGTAGGTCGCGTCCCTCCGCCCACCGAATCCAGCCACCAGATTGTCCACTCCGACGTAGGTCGCCCGATCCAGAACTGAGGAATCTGTTCGTGCCGAAGCAATTCGAACGATCTCTCCCAGCGGTGCCCACGGGACGTCCCCTTGTGCGGAGTAGACCAACGGCGACTCTTGATAAAACCCAAACTGAATGCGCCGAGCTTCCAACTCCGCTTCCAACTCCGCTTCCAGCTCGGTGAACTGGTCCAAGATTCGCACAATCTCCCGCTGCACCTCCGGGGGAGGCACCGGAATACGAATCTTAGCGAGCGACTCACCTGATATCCGGCGAACTTTGGTGCCAGTTATGTACCGGGTCTTTTGGCTTTGAAACTGATCTGAATGAAAGAAATAGGCGACAAATTTGGGGTCAAGCGAGTGTTCAAAGATATACGCGTCTCCACTAATTGCGACCTCCTCCTTGCCCAACCATGCGGTCGCCTTGGCAACAGCGGCATCATCCTCACTCGTTGTCGCTATGACGAGATCGCCAGATTTGGCTCGCCGAAGCTTCGCAGCGGACGCTGCCAGCACAAATGATTTCGTGGTGGTGGTCCAGATCCCATAATGGGTGTGAATTTGCCCGTAGTGAATCGCGCCAACACCGTCGTCAGTGAGATCGCTCTTCTGTAAGCCATTCCCTCGAATGAAGGAGCCGACATCTCCGAGAGGCTTTTGTGCCACTCCATCTAGGCACAGTTCCGCGATCAGTTCGTCGATTCGGCTCACCGTGCGCTCCCGAAAAGTTTGACATCGTGTTCGGGCCTGGCATCCAGGTAGCCTTCGGATGTCGGGAATACAATCGAGATCGCGTATTTGTAACCGATCTCACTTTTGTACAGATGCAACTTCACGTCATCGGACTGAGTGTCACCGCCACGTTTTTTTGCTTCAATTACTACAAGATTCTCCGTTGTGCCTCGACAGTGAACGATGATATCCGGGTAAACCGTCTTGCCTTTGGTGTCTGCCGTTGACACTTTTTCTTCGAGTCCCTGCAGTCTCTTCTGAGGATCCTCCCCGGGATTTTCAGCCCATCGGTTGTACTCGCAGTCAACGTCCCAGCCTGCGAATTCGATCTGAAGATACTCAGCAAGCTTATGGGTCAGGCTTCGTTCATTGGCATCGACCTTAAGTAGATACCAGTCACGTTCGACAAAAGTTTTGTATGCTGACCGCACCTTGTCTAAAACCTCAGGACCTGTCGGGCTCACGGCGCTCCCTCCAGATCCGCGACGATCGCGTCAATCGCGGTTCGCAGTTCAGACTGCCGCGCCACGATGCGGGCGATCTCGGAATTCAGCTCGGTGATGTCGATGGCCTCGCGGGTATCCTCCTGCTCCACATAGGACGAGACTGCGATGTTGTAGCCGTTCTCGGCAATCTCACTGTTCTGCACCAGTCGGGCGAAATGGTCGACGTCGGCGCGGGCGATGAAGGAATCCAGAACAGTCTTCTGGTTTTCGTCGCTGAGCTTGTTCTTGTTGCCGCCGCGCATGAACTCGGCGGAGGCATCAATGAACAACACCGCGTTGTCTTTCTTCGACTTCTTCAACACGATGATGCAGGTAGCGATGGTGGTGCCGAAGAACAGGTCGGGCGGCAACTGGATGACCGCATCAACATAGTTGTTGTCGACCAGGTACTTACGAATCTTCGCCTCAGCGCCACCGCGGTAGAGCACTCCGGGGAACTCAACGATAGCCGCCGTGCCGTTCACCGCTAGCCACGACAGGATGTGCATCGTGAACGCCAGATCGGCCTTCGACTTGGGGGCGAGCACGCCGGCTGGGGAGAATCGCGGGTCGTTGATGAGCAGCGGGTTGGCGTCGCCATCCCACCGGATGGAGTACGGCGGGTTCGAGACGATCGCCTCGAACGGTTCATCGTCCATGTGCGCGGGGTCAAGCAGGGTGTCGCCGTGCGCGATGTCGAACTTCTCGTAGTTCACGTCGTGCAGGAACATGTTGATGCGGGCCAGGTTGTAGGTGGTGAGGTTGATTTCCTGACCGTAGAAACCCCGCCGCACGTTCTCTTTGCCGAGGACCTTTGCAAATTTGAGCAGCAGGGATCCCGACCCACACGCGGGGTCGTAGACCTTGTTGACCTCGGTCTTGCCCACCACAGTGATGCGGGCCAGCAGCTCGGAGACTTCCTGCGGTGTGTAGTACTCGCCGCCCGACTTACCGGCACTCGACGCGTACATCTGCATCAGGTACTCGTAGGCGTCACCAAAGAGGTCGATGGTGTTGTCGTCCCAATTGCCAAGGGGAAGATCACCGATCGCCGCCAACAGCTTCACAAGCTTCTCGTTACGTTTCGCAACAGTCTGGCCAAGCTTCGCACTGTTCACATCGAGGTCGTCGAACAGACCCTTCAGGTCATCCTCGCTGTCGGCACCGACCGCGGAGCCCTCGATATTGCGGAACACGCGCTGCAGGGTTTCGTTCAGGTTCTCGTCCTGGGCGGCCCGCTTTCGCACGTTCTGGAACAGTTCACTGGGCAGGATGTAGAAACCCTTCTCAGTGACCGTCTCTTGACGCCCGAACTCAGCCTGGTCGTCGCTGAGGTTTGCATAGTCGAAGTCGGCTTGCCCGGCGTTACGCTCACTCGTGTTCAAATACGCGGTGAGGTTTTCGGAGATGAACCGGTAGAACAGCATCCCGAGCACGTAGCTCTTGAAATCCCACCCATCGACGCTGCCGCGAAGATCATTTGCGATCTGCCAGATGGTTTTATGGAGTTGGGCGCGCTGCGATTCTTTGGTCATGTTGTCCTAATTACCTCTATTTGCGAAATGCGTGAACACCCTTGTCGCGCTTCCCTCAGGTTATCGGGCGGTGCAATGTAGGTGAGCAGCGACTTTACTGCGCTGCAGCCGCTGCTTCCCGAAGGAACCATTCCAAGACGTCGGCAACCTCGCTCCGCACTTTTCGGTCCGCGAGCAAATCGACCGGAAATGAAGGTCTGGCCTCCAGCTTGTTTGCCGGAAGCTCAACCCCTCGGATTGCGTTCAATCTGGCCCTCATGTCCTCGCGCAACTGCGGATCATCGAACGGTGGACGGGCTGCCAGGTGTTGGAAGATGACTTCCACAGTCCCAAGCCTCGGATAAATAACGATTGGCCAGAGCTTGCGGCCCGAGGTGCTCATAAAACCCGCCATGAAGAAGCAACTAGTTTCTTCCGCTTGGCCAAACTCCACCACCCCACCAAGACTCTCCCATTGTCGAAGGAGTTCTATGACGCCATGTACTACTGAAGGGGGCTGTGACTCCGTGAGTTGAGAGATAAACGCGGTCTCTTGAACGTCGTCGACGTTCGTCGAGCCTTCGGTCAAATCGTCAACAAGTTCAATACCCACTGCTTGCGCCAGAAACGCCAAAGTCACTTGTTGGGCTGAATCAGCGCGATTCGACTGATCAAACGACAATCCCTCCGCTTGGAGAACTTCATGTGGTGGGCGGCCGAAATACTGGCTTCCTTGCTCCCACCGGAACCCCGGAGACACTGTGCCACCAGCCTGCAGCACTCGCCATGCTCCCGGAATCTGATTCTGTGCGAGGAATTGGCCCAGCGGCAAGGCGTGCGTACCGGCCAACGCGGCGACGTCTCCGTATGTGGTCCACTTGCCTTCTGGTACCGCAGCTACCAGATCCCTCACTAGGCCCCAGCTAACTCCGGTGTCGACAGCTTCATCCGAAGAGACCGGCGCAATCCATGTCGCACAAATCTTTTCAGCAAGCGCTTCCGCCCGCTCTAGGATTTCTGTCCTTCCCCACCGTGGCTCTTTTGCAATCTCCGCATTCATGCGTATCCCACTTCGAGCCAACTCAACCTTCTTTTGCTCGAATGAATTGTTGCTCAGCTCCGAGTTGTAGGCCGTAAGCGTCAGGTTGCCCAGCGTGTGCACAAGTTCGTCGTGAACCACGTCGACGCTTTCACCATCCTCCAGCTCGGCGGAAATCATGTCTCTCCATGCCACGGTCAGCTTTTGAGGCATCACATGTTCAATGCTCGCCTTCGCGAAGTCAATCGGCTCCTTGCTGCCATAGGTTCCTTCCAACCATTCCAGAAGGAGAGCTTTCTGGGCGGGGCTCCCAGTGAAATAGAACGGCTTGGTCTTAACTGCGCTACGAATCTGCTCGTCAGTGGCAAAGAACTTTCTGCCGCTGGAGAGGTATGCGATGAGTGCGGTATCAACTGGAATGCCAGGCTGCGAGTCAGAAGGAGCACGCAACAAGATTCTCGACAAACCTGAACCGGGCGCGCCGCCAACAAGGCGCCTAACAAAGAAGGACTCAAGTATTGCGAGGGCGGACGCCACTTCCTCAATTGTTGAGGAACCAGCATCCCGGCGATCAAGAAGATACAAAATTAGGGGGTCCGCCGGCGCCGCCTTCCAATTCTGAATCCTGACTAAGCTCCGCCGGGTTGCCTCATCCTCCTCTTTGCTCGGATCTCTCATGAGTTCCAAAAGTTGCGACAGTCGGGAGAATCTCTTCACTTCATCAAACACTTCCGAGTCCGAGAGCTTTGAGAGTCGGCTCTCCTGCGCCGCATAGATGTCACCCTGCTTCACATCGGCAACAGTTGCGACCATATCCATCCAGAAAAGGGCTTCGAGGTCCGAGGATGAAAGCCGGTTCTGCATTGGAAGCCACCACGAGCTGTATACGTCGTCACCATCGTTTCCCATGCGCATGAATATGTAGTTGCGAAGCAAATCCCCTTGCGTGAGCTTCATGCCCGTGTTGTTGAGTGATTCAAAAATCCGGTAGACATTGTCGTCGTTGCGAGCGGTAATGCTGACGAACGCAAGGGCATCGAGAGTCGCTTCGGCAATTCGTCTAATGTCATGTGGGTCGTCAGGATCGTCAGCTGCCTCGAGCTGCCGCTCGAAGAACCGATAGGCCGCACCCACACCGCTAGCAGCGTCCACCTCACCTGTACTGTCAACAATTCCGCGATACACGTCACGATCAGCCTGGGTCGGAAGTACCTTCAATCGTTCATCGCCAGACTTGAAGCGGTCAACAATGAAGGACTCGTGAATCTGCTGACGCCACAGTTCGTCTTCTGGCACGGTTGGATCCAAGTGATCACGGATTGCGCAAAGCAAGATCGACAAGGTGGTCAGCCGCTGCTGCCCGTCGACCACGAGAAACTCGCTTCCGCCTGGCCCAACCTGGCCCAGCGACAACACGAGCGAGCCGGTGAAGTGCGTCGCTGCAGGTTCAGTTTTTCGCGCTTCGGCCAACTCCACGATGTCGGACCAGAGCCGGTCCAACTGCTTGCGTTGCCAGGAATAGGGGCGCTGATAAAGAGGTACTCGGTATTGCTTGCTGCCCTCGAGTACTTGCCGGAGCCTGGTTTCTGCAACGTCCAAAGTTCGTCTCCTCAGTGAGAGTGAATGCCCCTCATCACCCTATCGATGTGCGGGCCTGCTCCCGACTTGGGTTTTTGAGTCACAGCTAAAAGGTCAGCCCGGAGTCGAGTTGTTTCCACCAGACGCGGGAAATTCGGAATCCTTGAAGACTCGCTGTGGGGCCTCGAGGCCAACCCTCGCGGCGCTCACTAGCGACACCACCAAATGGGCATGCCTGTCAGTGTGGCAACGTCCCCAGAAACTGGTGCGGGTCAAGCGCGGGGCGGTTGGACTTTCGCAGCCGCGCGCGGAATTTCTCGTCGATGCTGCCGACGTAGAGCCAACCCAGAAGCTTCTCAGTATCCGTCAGCCCGTGAACCGTGCGCACCTCAGGCGAATTCACGAGCAACCCCGTGCGCCACATCACACCCCAGCCGGTCTGCCAGAGCGCAAGCGCAAGCAGGTGGCCGGCGCCGGCAGCGGTCGCGTGCTGCTCCCACTCCGGGACCTTCGGATGCTCGCGCGGGCTCGCCACAATCGCGATCAGCAGCTCAGCGCGAAACGGCTTCGAGTTGACCTCACCGGATTCGCGTGCCACCCCAGCGGCGGCATCCAGAGCGTTCGCGAGCCGCACCCGGTCGTCGCCGCGCAGCGTGATGAGACGCCACGGGCGCAGCGATTTGTGGTCAGCGACCGGCGTCACCGCGTCGAGGAGGTCGGCGAGCTCCGCATCCGTCGGAGTCTCGGGGCCGACCTTCGACACCGACCGTCTGGTCGCCATCGACTCGAGCACCGGGTCGGAGAAGAACTTCATAGAGCCATTGTCTCCCGGGGAAGACGGGCGTGCTGGGGGGTTCGCGGGGAGCGATTACTGGTGGGCTCGTTTCGAGACGCGCGTTGCGCTCCTCAACGAGCGGGAGACTTCAGGGCTCGTTTCGAGACGCGCGTTGCGCTCCTCAACGAGCGGTTACATCGGGGCTGCCTTCGAGACATCGCCAGGCCGGCTGGGACCGGGCAGTCTAACGGGACGCTCGCGCCAGCGCTTCTTTAGCGAGGAGAGTTAATTCGTCCCGCCCACCCGTCAGCGACATTGACTCCTCGCCCAAGACTTCGTAGGTCAGATCCACAATCTGCTCCGGTGAAACCACGCCCAACGCCCGAATAAGCGCCGTAATGTCCGCATAGTCTTTGCGCGCATACCTCCCCATCTTCCTCGCCAGAAGAGCCCGCTTCGAGGCAACTCGAACCGTATGTCCACGAATTTCAACTTCGACGAAATTTCGTTCATCGGTCGTGTCGAATGTGATGAAAGGCCGTGCGTTCTCGTTGATCCAATCGGGGTCAAGCCCATGCTCGTTCGCCAGCTGCCGTCCAATGCGCTGGACCTCCGTAAACGGGCGAAACAGGCCGTCGACATCCGGAGTCAACTGATCGCGGCCCAAATGGATTGCCATCGCCGCCCCACCAATGAGGTACGCGTCAACGTCGATCCCGTCCGATGCGGCACGATCGAGCAGCTCACCAAGCAGTTCCTTGATCTCGTCGCCACTGAGTTGCCGATATCCGCTACTCACGCGATTGCCCAATCCTCAGCTCGCGACAAGATGTTCTTCTTCAGAAACACCTCCGGCGTGCTCTTCCGGAGCCAGTCGCGAAATTCAGGGCTCGGATCGTCTCCGGGCGCAGATTCTTCCGGCAACGCCGGGACCTCCGTCATCCATGCCGGCGCCGTCTGCCCTGCCCTCTCGAGGGCATACGCGAAGGCAGTGGCGAGGAAGGTATCCCACAGGGTCGACCCAATTGGCTTCGTCGGCTTGGTGAGGGCCCACTCCGGAATCTGCGCACCCTTGTCGCCGGCAATAATCATCCGGCCAACGCCCTCCGTGAGGTCCCGAATCGCCGACTCTTCGTCGCCACTGCGGATACTCCGCGCCATCGCGCGAGAGATCGTTTCGGCAGGAATGAGCGATGCGTTCTCCGACGGTTCGGGAGTCGCCTCCCACCCCGTTGCCGCCAGCAACTTCTGCATCGTCGACCAGGTTGGGTCCAAGTCATTGCTCTCAATACGGCTGATCGTCGACTGCGCGATGCCAGCGCGGCGAGCAAGCGCCGCCTGGCTGATGCCCGCGCGCGCACGAGCAGCACGGATTGCGTCTGCGGCAATCGGCATCGCTTTCTCCTGTCTCAACTCGTCGGTAACTGTTTTCCTATAACCCCCATATTACCCATACACCTATGCGTTTACGCATAGCCTTAGAAATTGTGTACTCCTGGCCGCCTAAGTAGGCGGGTTTGCAGGGAGCGATTACTGGTGAGCTCGTTTCGAGACGCCCTTTGGGCTCCTCAACGAGCGAGTAACTTCAGGGCTGGTTTCGAGACGATCGCTTCGCGATCCCTCAACCAGCGGTGACTTACGAGTAAACGTGCTTCGCGAGGACGCCGACGCCACGCAGGTTGCGGTACTTCTCCGCATAGTCGAGGCCGTACCCG
>CALMSL010000059.1 GCA_937872445.1 uncultured Microbacteriaceae bacterium
TGGAAACAGCGCCCGCTCACGGTCGTATCCTGTGTCGTCAGAGGAGTAGAGCCATCCGTTCGCCCCGAGATAGTCGCAGATCTCCGTTTCGAACTGGTTCTCGTTGTGCTGCGCCATCACGCCGCCATGTCCCGTACGTTGATTTGTCCGGTCACGGCAGCCGAGATCAGGGCCGACCGGCGCTCGCGGGCGAGTTCTATGAAGCTCTCGGCTTCAGCAACCAGTTCATCTATCGCCGCCGTGCGCTCCGCCAGCTGGCCCGCCACCCGCTCCTGGACGCCTTTTTCGTGCATGGGAATGCTCGCCTTCCCGATGTCTCCATATCGAAGCCCAAAGCGCGTTACGCCTCGTGCCAAAGAGGCCCATTGACGCTGGACAAACCTCGAGGTCGTGGCCCAGTAGAGGTAGGCAGGGTCGACGTCTCGAAGAGCGGGGCGTAAGATTGCTAGATGGTAGCCACAGACTAGGTCTGAGGCTTGGTAGTCGACGTATGCCGTCATCCCGATGTCCTCTGGCGACTCAGAATCCTTGGTCAATAATGTATCCCCGCGGCGTAGCTGGAACTTATCTATCTCCTTGGCGGTAGCGGTCGCGTTCATGTATTCTATGTAGCATGTTATGCTGCTATTGGTGTAGACATCCATATAGTTACAAAGGCGCACAGGATGCTCGTCCGTGGATGTGTGCTTGTCGACGGTACTGATGAGCACTGTTGCCAGCCGATCAAGTCGTTCCAGATTTCTGCTGCATGCAAGAGCTAGGTCAGTCGAATCGCTGCCTAGGATCGCGTAATCGATCATGGATTGACGCCTCTCGCGAAGCAGAGCGATTAGCCGCCGCTGCTCCTCGATGAGGGTGTCGATGCTTGTGGTCTTGCGGTCGAGGTAGTCAGCGATGGCGCGCTGTTCGTCGAGTGGCGGTCTGGGTACCTTTAGCTCGCCGATTGTGCTTCCTGTCAAATTGGCCAAACCTGTAGAGGATGTGGAATGAAGGGCGATCTGCGCGCGAATGAACGCGCTGTTGAAGACATACCAGAAGTATCGAGGCCACTCCGTGCTCCGTAAGCGCACTCGCTGCATGAAGTTTCCATGATAAGCTCCCTCTTGGGCAAGTGAATCGTCGACAATCGTTGTCTTGCCGATGTGTCGCGCGCTTCCACTCGATTTGGTGATAACGAGGTCACCGGCGGCTAGACGAGGTATGGATCGCTCTTGGCTAGAGAGAGAGCGAGTTGCTGGTGATGAACGATTCCACTGTCCTTCTGCGGTCTGGTCTGTGGATCGCACGACAAGAGAGTCATGTAATCCGTCGGGGTCATTGCCCCATACTCCGCCAGAGCTAAGCATCGAAATGCGCCTCACTTGGCATATCGGGTACGCCTCCGTAGGGCTGGCGTCGCTCATTATTCGACCTCGCTTAGCAGCACTTGGATTCTCGTGATCTGCTCCTCCAAATCGCTGTCGATCTCGGCGAGCGGACGTGGGGGCACATACTTGTAGAAGTGGCGCGTGAACGGGATCTCGTATCCGACCTTAGTCTTCTTATGATCGACCCACGCATCGGGTACATGAGGAAGAATCTCCGCGTCGACGTATGCGGCAATCGTCGCATCGCATCCACCGCCGCCCGCTTGGTTGCCGCCGTAGGTGAAGGGCACGTTCTCGGTATCGCGCTTCTTGGCGTCCGGCTTCGGCTTTCCCTTCCGGTCGGTCACGGGGTTGCCATCGTCGTCAAGGATCGGTTGTTCGACGGTGATCGTCCAGTAGCCGAACTCATCCGTGGGAAAGACCTTCGACAGATCGGGATCGGCCTCATTGAAAGCGTCGTACAGGGCGACGATCTGGTCGCGGGCTTCGGCGCTGAGCTCCTTGCGCTTCGAACCGAGGCTCTTGCGCATCTTCGTTCCCATGCTGGAGGCGTCGATCAGTTGCACCTTGCCGCGACGTTCTTCGCGCTTGGTGTTGTCGAGAACCCAGACGTAAGTGGCGATACCCGTGTTGAAGAACATGTCGGTGGGCAGTGCGACGATCGCTTCGACGAGGTCGTTCTCCAACAGCCAGCGCCGGATCTCGGATGGACCCGAGCCCGCGCCGCCGTTGAAGAGCGGTGATCCGTTGAGAACGATGCCCGCCCGGCCGCCGCCGTGGGCGGCGGGGCGCATCTTGTGTGCCAAGTGCATGAGGAAGAGCATCTGGCCGTCGGAGACGGCGGGAACACCGGGTCCGAAGCGGCTCGCGGCGCCGAAGTCCTTGCGCTCCTTCTCGACCGACTCCTTGGCTGCCTTCCAATCGACGCCGTAGGGCGGATTGGACATACAGAAGTCAAAGGTGCGGTCAGCGAACAGATCCTCGATGAGGGTGTCCCCGAGGCGGATGTTGGAGGCGTCCTGGCCCTTGGCGATCATGTCGGACTTGCAGATCGCATAGGACTGGTCGTTGATCTCCTGCCCGTAGAGGCGCAGGCGCGCCTGCGGATTGCGATCGAGGAGACGCTCCTCGGCGACCGACAGCATGCCCCCGGTTCCGGCGGTGGGGTCGTAGATGGTGCGAACCGTGCCGGGCTCGCGGAGGGCGTCGCTGTCCTCAGCGAAGAGGAGGTCGACGATAAGCCGGATGGCGTCGCGCGGCGTGTAGTGCTCGCCTGCCTCTTCGTTGGAAGCCTCGGCGAACTTCCTGATGAGCTCCTCGAAGATGTCGCCCATCTCGGAGTTGCTGATCGTGTTCGGATGGAGGTCGATGTCTCCGAAGGCTTCGACGATGAGGTAAAGGCGCCCCTTCTCGTCGAGGGTGGCGAGTTCGTTCTCGAACTTGAACCGCTCGAATATGTCGACGTTCGACGAGAACGACGTGATGTAGTCGACGAGGTTGGCGCGAAGCCCGGCCGGGTCCTTGATGAGGCTGGGGAAGTCGAACTCAGAGGTGTTGTAGAAGCCGAGCCCGGTCGCCTTCTTCACTTGGACGTCCAACGCGCCGCCGTCGTACTTGGCGGCGAGTGAGCGCACCTCGTCACGGGTTGGTTCGAGGATGCAGTCGAGCCGTCGCAGGATCGTGAAGGGAAGGATCACGCTCCCGTACTGGTGGGGCTTGTAGACCCCACGAAGCTGATCGGCGATGGACCAGACGAAGTTGCTGAGGTTGGTGCTCAGGGGATGCCTCCGTGCGGACTACGGGTGTCGGTGGTTGCGCGGCGAATGTTCGCCACGTTGGCGGTGAGGGACGATCGGCCCAGACATCGAGCATGCCATGGGTGGGATGGGTTCGCCAACCGGCCTGAGCCGAGACCTTGCGTCGGAAAGCGCGATGGGCATCCGATCCGAGGATCACCATTGGCCCATGAGTGGCGACTCCGAGCTACGGGGTATCCCCAACGATGTCCGCGAGCGGATCCTGGCCGACGTGCCGGGAGGCTATGGGGAGCGCGTCATCACCTGCTTGGTGGCGGCTCGTGCCCTTTTCGGTCACGCTGGTGAAGACGGTTACCGGGTTCTGCGACCCGCAGAAAGCGCTGCCTTCAACGTACGGGAGGCTCTGGACTCTGTCGTGGGCGCGGTCACCGCTCCCGTCGGCGGGCTGCAGACGGCGCTGAACGCGTGGACGAGGTATATGCAGGTGGGTGGCCGTCCCGGATGGAACGGCTCGCGAGGGTGGGAGGAGTTCTCGTCCGTCATGGAACGGCTGGCTGCCGATTCCGATCGCCAGGAGCGTAGTTCGCGTGAACTAATTACGTGGTTCTCGGACCAGACGGGGCTACCGCCGTTGCGGACCGGAGACGATCTCGTACAGCAGTACCGCAGCCTCCGGAAAGACCTCAATCGAATCGTGCACGGAGACGGGACGGTTCAGGAAGTGGAGCGCTTGTACGACGAGACCGCTGCCTGGTTTGCTCGTCTCTTCGAGCTGCCGAGTCGACGTCGAGACCGGATTGCTGAACTGGCGAGCGAGCAGTACACGCCTGAACTTATGGGGGAACTCACCAGGCTGCTCTTGAACCATCATCATCTCCGGCTCTTCCTTGAACGTCTGCAGCATCGGGAGTGGCTTGTCGCGCTTCGGAGTAAAGGTCTCCTTGCGCTTCCTGAGCCGGGTGAGCCCTGGCCCGTGCTTGTGCTTGCAGACTCGACGCTCCTGTCAACAGCGGAGGTGGCTGCATTTCTCGAGGGCTTTGCGCCGGAGATCCGCTCGCTTGCTGGACCTGCACGCGATTCGTGCGCATCCCAGCTCGCGTGGGCGGCGTATCGCCTGGGGCACGAGGGGCATACTCTGATCAGCGCGATGCTGCGGTTCTATGCCCACGTGGAGGATGTCCGCGATACGGCGTTCCTTGTTGCGCATGCCGCTCAGCCCGACGATCCGATTCAGCTCATCGTTGCCGATGGAGTGATCGATCACTGCCAGAGTCGACGAGACCGGCCGGATGCTGAGGGGGCTCTCAGACGCCTTGTCGAAGGACTCACCCATGTGAACGCGGAGGCACGGATCGAGGTCTTGTGCCACAAGCTTCGACGCTTCTCCAGCACTGAGAAAGGGCGGATGTGGCAAGCGGACACGTCCGCGCTCACTGATCTGAATTCGATCTCGGACCACGTTCGCTTCGGTGGCCTGCTGGCCCATTACATCGCCTCAGGTGTGTCATCCGCGCGATCCAGCGGCCTGCCGGCGGGGCGGCTTCAGCGGATGGTTGATCTCGTTCCCGGGGTGCTCGGGGAGAGGATCAAGTGTCACGTTCTTGTCGGTGGGGACGATCGCGGAGCGAAGATGGATCACCTGGTGGTCCGGGTCGCGGACGACCTCGCGACGGCGGATGACAAGATCCTGATCGATGACCTGGGCCCGTTTGATGACGAGGAGATCTCTCGGATTCGGGAGGCGTTCGGCTCCCCGCCGCCCAGCGACGTGGCCGATGTGATGGACACCTCCGATCCGGTATGGGCCAGGGCATGGCGATGGTCCGCGGTGCTGCCCGATGACGCTCTCACGGAGTGGGCATCGGGCATCGCTGAGATTTCGTCGGTCCAGGGCAAGCCGGACTCGCAGACTCTATTCCGTCCGTGGCCGACATCGATCGCCGGATTCGGGAGTTCGCCCATCTCAGCGGAGACCCTTGCAGGCATGGATGTGTACGACGCTGCGCATGTGGTCGCGTCTTGGCGTCCGGATCCAAGCGCCTGGGGGCAGAGTGCGCGCGAACTCGGGCGTGCCCTAGAAAGAGTCATTTCGGCAGGTCCCGCGCGATGGATCGAAGACCCGGTGGCCGTGGTCACGGTGTTGCGTGAACCTGTCTATATCGGCCACTACTTCGAGGCTCTGAACGACACGGCGGCGAGCATCGGTGAACGAGCGTCGGTATTGATCGACGCTGTCGAGCTGGTGGCGACCGAACCGTGGCCTCCCTTTCTACTCGGGCGGGACAACTTCGAGTATGACCCAGACTGGTCACCGGCTCGTAAGGCCTC
>CALMSL010000060.1 GCA_937872445.1 uncultured Microbacteriaceae bacterium
CGACGGCTGACCTTGCCTGAGCCGATATTCGAGTCGGGGTTGAATGTCATGGATCGACGTTACTACGGGTGCCAGCGCCGTGCGGTACCGGCGTGGATCAGTTCGAGCAGGGCGCTGCGCAACGCGTGCGGGTCGGAAATCTCCGGAAAGACGTCCGCCTCGAGGGTTCTCGCCGACTGCCAGGCCGCCGCCCCCGCCGCGGTGCGGGTGATGATGTGCCGGCGACGATCCCGCGCATCCCGCTCGCGGAGGATGTAGCCTTCCCGCTCGAGGCGGTCCAGGGTGCGCGACATGGTCTGGTTTTCCACGCGCGCCCGGGCGGCGAGATCCGTCTGGTTCGTCGGTTCCTCGCCGAGCAGGTGGAGGGCAATAAGACCTGCGTGCGAGAGGCCCAACTCGTCGAGGGCCTCCAGCCAGGCGTGTTCGACGAGGCGGGACGCGGTCGACAGGAGCCGACCGGTGGGCCATTCGCCCATCGGACCGTGGTCCTCTTCCTTCGGTTCCTGCGACTCATCCATGTGATCAGGATATCCGTCTTTCGATTGATAGTAAGCAGGCTGACGAGTTGCTAAGCTGGCTTACGAATTCCCGAGAAAGTGAAAACAATGAACTCCTCACGCGCCAAGTGGCTCGGCCTCGTCACCATCAGCCTCGCGGTCTCCATCATCATCGCCGACTCCACGATCGTGAACGTGGCCATCCCTTCCATCGTGTCTGAACTGAAGATCAGTTCGACCCAGGTGCAGTGGGTGCAGGAAAGCTACACGCTCGTGTTTGCCGCACTGCTGCTCATGTTCGGCACCGTGGCCGACCGCATCGGGCGACGAAAGCTGCTCGTCATCGGGGTCATCATCTTCGCGCTCTCCTCCGTGCTCGCCGCCCTCTCGTGGAGCGGCGACGTGCTCATCGGATTCCGCGTGATCCAGGGAGTGGGCGGCGCCATGATCCTGCCCGCGACGCTCTCCATCATCAACGCCACATTCCGCGGCCGTGACCGCGCCATCGCGTTCGCGGTGTGGGGCTCGACGATCGGCGGCATGGCCGCCGTCGGGCCCGTGCTCGGCGGATG
>CALMSL010000061.1 GCA_937872445.1 uncultured Microbacteriaceae bacterium
ACTGGAACACCCGCGATCTACTGCGGGGCTGCCTCGAATCAGTATTCCGGGAGGCCGACGGCCTCCAGCTGGAGGTGTGGGTTGTGGACAACGCGTCCAGTGATCGCTCTTGCGAGATGGTCGCCGAGTGCTTCCCAGACGCGCGCCTGATCCGGAATTCAGAGAATCGCGGATTTGCGGCAGCAAACAATCAGGCTCTACGTGCAGCTCAAGGCAAGTACACGCTTCTGCTAAACTCGGACACGGTAGTACTGGAGAATGTGCTATCGAGATCGGTGGCATACATGGACGATCATCCGGCTGTTGCCGTCCTAGGTTGTCGTGTGCTTAACCCCGATGGTTCGATGCAGCCCACGTGCTTTCAGGATCCGACACTGCTGAATCTGACCTTGAAGGTGCTAGGACTCTTTAGGCTAAGGTGGCCAAAGTGGTTTGGCAAGGAGCACATGAGTCACTGGCCGCGCGATACCGAGCGCGATGTAGATGTGGTCACGGGTTGCTACATGATGGTGCGGCGGACCGCCATTGACGAGGTCGGGTTGCTGGACGAGGAGTTCTTCTTTTGCGGCGAGGAGTCGGACTGGTGCCGGCGCTTTCGCAAGGCAGGTTGGAAGATCCGGTTTGCACCCATTGGTGAGATTATTCATCATGGCAACGCGAGTGGTCGGCGGCTCAGTTATAAGCGAGACATTTTGGTGACGCAGGGACTGGTGCTGTATCACAAGAAGCATGGAGGACAGGTCGCCGCCATCGTCGCTTGGGCGCTGCTGGCTGTATTCACACTGTTGCGGGTCGCTGCGTGGACAGTCATTTCAGCGAAAGGTGACACAGACGCGCGGCGTCGTCGAACCCACTTTGCCATGGTACTCAAAGGCTTTGGAAGGGTATGGCCTTGGCACAAAAGGGGGGCAAGCCTCATTGAACCATAGGGAGAGCATCAGTATTATTGAGTATGCAGAACGAAACCGGGCTCAGAAGGGCGAAGGGGTAAACGCGTTTTCAGTAAGCCGATATCGCCAATTCGCTAGGTATATCCCGCGCGAGGCGCAGGTAACCGTGGACGTGGGCTGCAACATCGGCCTAGGCGCGGAACCACTGCGGGCCGCTGCGCCGTCGGCGCGGTTGGTAGGGATCGACTGCGTTCCGGAACGTGTCGCCGCCGCCCGAGAATCGTTTGACGAAGCGCTGCTCGCGAGCGCTACGAAGCTACCACTGGACACAGCCTCTGTGTGCGTCGTGACTGCAGGCGAGTTGATTGAGCATCTAACACCCGCAGACGCAGAGCGATTTGTCGCGGAGGCGCGACGCGTTCTGAGGCCGACCGGGCGGATGATTATCACAACGCCCAACCCCAGCTATGTGAAGCTAAAACTAATGAATCGATCGGTCCTCGATGATCCCGCGCACTTGAGTCAGTTCACCGCTGGCGAACTGAAGCGGTTATTGCAGAGGCACGAGATGCGAGCGATCGCCATCCGAGGCACCGGACGTGTGTCGGAAGTCATTGGAACGTTCGTGCCGGTGCTGAGTGTGTACGGCAGCCTCATGCTTGTTGGCATGGTGGGAGGCGGGTAGTAGCTACATTTGGGTGGGTGACTCCGTGGCCGATGATGGGCTGTGTAGCAGTTGTCGGTGGTTGAGTGACTGGATTGCGGCCTTTAATGAGCGGTTCGTGTTCGTCTACGTCGCTAGTATTGATCGCCCCGTGGTGCGATGGCACGGATGTCGGCGAGGCGTGGAGTACGTTCCAGTGGGTTCGGCGGCTGGGCGAGCGGTTCAAGGTCACGGTTCTGACGTGTCAGAGACTGGGGCGGGCGTCCTTGGCCGAGCAACTTCCAGGCCTCCGCATCGTCGAATGGCCCGACCTGCGGATGCCATCACGATGGTTTCGGTTCGGCAGCATGGCCAAACCCGGGTATCTCCTGTTCTACTGGCGATGCAGGAAGTGGCTCAAGCGGCGGCTGGCGTGCGGCGAACGGTTCGCGATTGGCCATCAGTTGTCGCCGCTGGCTTTGCGATACCCAAGCCCGCTGTCGGGTCTTGGAATTCCGTACGTGGTCGGGCCGTTGGGTGGAAGCATCCCCACGCCCGTGGGCTTTGAGCAGGAGATGAGGGGGTCGGCGCTCTATACACGTCTGCGTGCGCTGGACCGGGTTCGGCTGCGCCTTGATCCGTGGATGAGAGATTCGCTGGAAGGGGCAGCCCTCGTGATCGGTGTCGCCCCGTATGTTCGCGACTTGCTCGGCCGGCTGCAGGTCCGCCGCTTCGAGGTAATGTCCGAGACCGGCGTCGAACGGTTGCCCGAGTTGACCCGCCCGCCGCGCAAGGTGGGCGAGCCGCTGCGACTGCTCTTTGTCGGTCGGATGGTGCGAAGCAAGGGAGCACGCGACGCGATCCGCGCGACGGCCATTCTTGCCAGGAGGATGGACGTCACGCTGACGCTGGTGGGAGATGGCGAGGATCGGCGCGCGTGCGAGGAGGAGGCGGAGCAGCTCGGCGTGCGCTCGCGGGTCAGCTTTGTTGGCCGCATCCCGCGGTCGTCGGTCGATGACTTCTACCGTGCGGCGGATCTGTTCCTGTTCCCGAGTCTGCGAGAACCCAGTGGCAACGCGGTCTTCGAAGCGATGTCGTACGGACTTCCGGTTGTTGCGTGTGCGTCTGGCGGGCCGGGCTACGTCGTGGACCGGACCTGTGGCCAGACCGTTGTGCCTTGTTCCCCAGACCGATACGCCAAAGACCTTGCTTCAGCGGTATGCGGGTTGGTCAGTCGTCCCGCCTGGCGCGAAGCGTTGGGCGAAGGGGCGCGTAGGCGCATTGCGCAGCTGGCCCTGTGGGAGCACAAGATCGCCAAGGTCTCGGGTTGGTACACGGAAATCGCCGCGGCCCGGCCTGATTCCGCGCGAGTCCCGGATAGCGGGCTTCGACCCGCGGTCACGCACACCGGATGACGCCGAGCCTGCCACACGTGGACCGCGTCCTGCTGCGGAGGTACTCGAGCTGCGGGGCCTGCCTCGCCCTAACTTTCGACGATGGCCCGGGGCCTCTCCTGACCCCCCGCGTGCTCGACCTGCTCTGTACCCACTCCGCGAAGGCGACGTTCTTCATGCTCGGGATGAGAGTGGACAAAGCTCCAGAACTCGTCGAGCGAGTCCGTGGCCAAGGCCACGAACTCGGCTGCCACACTCACGACCACCTCAACGCCTGGAAGGTCTCGCCGTGGCGAGCCGCGGCGGATATCGATAAGGGGTACCAGACCCTCGCCCGGTGGGTGCCCTCCAATGCTCTCTTCCGGCCCCCGTATGGCAAGTCCACACCCTTCACCCTCCGTCAGATCCGCCGCCGCGGGGCCAAGACCGTTCTGTGGACGCATGATTCGGGCGACACGGCCAAGGAACTCCCCAAGCCGGGACAGATCATCGACGCCGTCCGCCGCGACCGCGGGGGCGTGGTGCTCCTGCACGATTTCGACCGTGAGAGCGACTCGGCGTACAACGTCGCCCGCGCTGAGTATGTGCTCGAAGTCACGCAGGGACTCCTAGAGGCCGCCGCCCGCGATGGCCTGCGCGTGATCACCGCGGGGCAGTTGCTGGCGGACTGCGGATCGATGCAGAGGGCCGGATGGACTTGAGCGCACGGCTCCAAGCGGGACGAGAAGGCACGACGGACGCGCCTCGAAATCCCGCCCTCACGTGCAGATCCTGCCACGCTTCCGTGGCGTTCGGGGGCCCGCCGTGGCGACTCCTACCCGATCTTCGCGGCTTTGGCCGGGCATTCGCGTGGCGGGGACGGGGCGCAGCGCGGGCGGGCCGCGAGAGCGGAAGATGGCATCGCCAGCACGGAAGGAAGCACTGATGGATCGACCCCCCAGAGTCCTCGCAGTCTCCTCCGGCGGCGGCCACTGGGTGCCCGACGGCATCCCGACCGCCTCGCCGCCGTCGCCGATCGAGATCTCGAGGCTGTCCTG
>CALMSL010000062.1 GCA_937872445.1 uncultured Microbacteriaceae bacterium
CCCACGAAGGGCCAGCGTGCCCTCCTGGCGGAGCCCCGCAGCGTGAGCGAGCGTGACGGGTCGGCCCGCCTGAGCATGAGGCGACCGCCCGCCAGCACGCGGCCCGTCAGCCCCGGTTCATTCCCGTCGCGCATCAACGGCCAGCGTGCGTTCTGCCGCCCGCCAGTTGCCCGTCGTCGGTTCCCTCACCCTCGCGTCGCATGGCGACGCCACTTCAAAGGAATGAATCCATGACACCCAAAGAACGCCTCGCCCAAATCCGGAGCGAGCTCAATCCCATCACCGCGAAGGCGCTCGCTGAGAAGCGAGACTCCGCCCCCGACGGGCATTCGCGAGCCCGCGGGCTTCTCGACGAGGCCATGCCGAGCCGCGAGTCACTCGAGAAGGCCGAGAAGAGTCGCAAGCTCAACTCCGAAGTATCCGAATTCCTCACCGGCATGGCTTCGCGCGAGCGCAGCATCGACTCAATCATCAGCGGCCGGCCGGCGGTCAAGTCTCGCGACGGTAGCGATTGGTCGGCCGCGCTTGCCGAACAGCACCCGAACATCAGCCACGGCGGGAAGGCTCTCAGCCTGCCGCCCGTGACCTCGTTCGTTGTGCCTGCGCCGGGCCCAGTGGTGGCTGAGAACATCCCGTTTGGGCATCTCCTCGACATCATCACTGTGGGCGAGCTGAAGGGCCTCGGGATCAACTATCTGCGCTCGGTAAACCGCACGCGCGCATCCGCAGTGGTGGCGCCAGGAGAACTGAAGCCATCCAAGAACCTCACGCTCGAAAAGGTCGAGGCAACGGCGCAGACGATCGCCGTGCTCCTGGAGGACATCAAAAAGCAGGATCTCGATGACTACGAGGACCTGATCCGCTGGATCGACTTCGAGCTAAAGGGCGACGTACTCTCCACGCTCGATCAGCAGATGCTGCTCGGCGATGGCGTGGACGAGCTTGAGGGGCTGTTCTTCCAAGACGGCATCCTCGCTCAGGCGTATTCGACGAGCGCCAGCGCGTCGATCCGCCGCGCGATGGCGGGGGTCGAGAGCGCAGGTTACGAGAACACCGCCATCGTGCTCAACCCGGTCGACTATGCGGAGCTTGAGCTCGAACTCAACACTGCTGGCGACTATCGCAACCACGCGGCACCCGCAAACGCTGGTCCGCGCACCGTCTGGGGCGTGCCAGTTGCCTCCGTTCCGGCCGCCCCTGTGGGCCTCGGCATCGTGGGCGACCTCAGCCAGGCACACCTTTGGATCCGCGAACAGGTTCAAGTCACCATTACCGAGACCAATGAAGACGATTTCAAGCGCAACCTTTTCGTCGCCCGTGCTGAGATGCGCGCCGCATTCGGAGTTTCACTTCCTGGTGCGCTTGCGATGGTCAAGCTCAATGGCACCGTGGACTTCCCAGTTAACGAGTAGTCGAAGACAGTTCCACTCGGCGCGTCGCCCTTCAGTGGGCGACGCGCCGAGCTTAAAGGTACGGAGTGGCGTGAGCAGGCTGCCTAGACAGTGAGCAATAGGATGTCGCCAAGCAACTTTTGTGGGGGTTTCATGGCCGAGCGCACCGTCCGCTTCTATCTGGTCGTCGACGAGAGCGAGCAGCCATTTCAGGACGCCCTACCTTTTGACGACATCCGAACGGCTGTCAACGCATTGAGCGACGACCAGGCTTACGTCCAGCTGTCTGGCACTGTCGAAGTGCTCGGCAGTCCCTACGAGCCTCCCCGAGGTGCCGGCGCTCGGCGGGAGGTGCCGCTCCTCGCACTCGATCGCATAAACCGATCACCAGGCATTCGTATCGAGCGTCGCCGCAACTACCGCCCCCTTGAGTTGCAGTCCGACGAAACCATCGCGGAGCCCTCTTTTTATTCTGTTTTCGACCGAAATGTGCTCGGAGTAATGCGCAACAGTGGTGGAGCTCCGAGCCCAGCCGCGTTCCGCGACTACATCAACAGGACCGGACTCCTTGGAGACCAAGAGATCAAGCTGATGTCGCTTGTCGATAAGGACGCGATACGCGCGCTTGCAGACGCCGAAAACGTCACCAAGTTCACATTCGCGGTCGGCACGGACGTGGTTGACAACGTGTTCAATCAGGCTCCAACCATTCTGTCGATGGTCCGCGCTGCCCGCCAAAATCTTGGAAGCGTTGAACTCGAGATCACGGTCAAGGTCAAACCGGTGGGTGCCGACCACGAATCTGATCGACTTCGGTCCGAGATTAACAACCTTGTCCGGTCAGACGCGATCGAACAACTCGACAAGGCAGAAATGGGCTACCGTCGCGTGCTCGACGGTAGGGCCGCTGCGTTTGACCTCCTGGGCGACTCATTGATCACACAGACCAGCGTGGACCTCGAGGAACACACAAACCAGCCCACAGAACCCGCTGCTTCGCGTGCGCTCGCGTCGGCCTACGACGGGATGATAGAGGAGATTAACTCAGCCCTGCAAAGCCTGTTCCAGTGACAGTCGTCGGCCGTACTCTGGTTCCATGAGAAACGACGTCCCGAAGCTGCAGAAGGCGTGGGATCGCATTTTCGATGCATGGTGGCTGGATTTCGCCTTTGTCATCGTCGCGCTCTCCGCAGTGCTTATCATCCCTGTTGTCTCGTCGCGCGTCGACTTGCTTGGCCACTTGGGCCTCGCCCGTCGGGTCGGCGTCTACAGCGACATGATCACCATTGCGTCGCTGCTTGGAGGATTCTCGACTCTTGCGTTCTCCGCTTACATCGGTTGGACTGGACGTGGAGTTGAACGCGTAAAACGCGCTATCGGTCGGAAGCTCATGATTGTCTGGATCGCCTCCATCGCCACGCCTTGGATCGCGGCGCTAGCGATCCTCATCGCGAAGATTCAGGATTCCGGGGCCGCATGGACTCCGAATCCTTCTCGATGGATAGCCCTTGCCGCAGTCGCCCTCGTCATACTCTCACTCATCCGGACGGTAATGATCTTCGTGATTTTGGCGGACTTGAAGGATAACCAAGCTGCGCCGACCAAGGTGCTCAATAATACGCATCTTGCCGTTCCCGATGATCGACTCATTCGTAGGACCGGTACCGGCCACTAGCCATGCTGGCGCGCAGCGTCGGAGTCTAGGAGTATTGGTTACTGTGGATGAAGAATGGGGGCGCGGCGAATTGCGGAGCTTTATCGAGCTGAGCAAGATCATTCAGCCTCCGCGACAAAGCGAAATGATCGCCTCGTCACGTCAGCACGCTGGCCCAGACGAGCTCATCGTCGCGCAGGCCGCCATCATCGAGTCAATCCTCGAGCGGGTAAGCCCCACCTGGCGAGACACTCTCCCCGCCCCAAGCCCTCGCTTCCCGTGGAAGCGGCACTGGGAAGCCGCAACACGCGCCCTGTCACAGCTCGAGCGCTCGCAGGAACTCAGAGAGAAACTCGGGGAGGACGCTCCGCGCCTGGACGCGTCTAAGCTCCACCCCTGGGCGTGGGATGGTGCGCGATCGCTCTGGCGGAGCGGCCACTACCGCGAGTCCGTGCACGCCGCCGCAGTGAAGATCAACGCCGAAACGCAGAACAAGCTCAACCGCCGCGATATCTCCGAGACCAAGCTGTTCCAGGCCGCGCTGAGCACCGACCCACCACAAGCCGGTGCACCCCGCCTCCGGCTTGCCGGCGACGACGACGGAAAAACAGCCAAGAGCGTCCGTCGAGGCGTCTCCGCGCTCGCGGAGGGCGCTTACGCAGCGCTCCGCAACCCCATCGGCCACGATGAGGGCGAACTCGACGAACAACGGGCGCTCGAGCAACTCGCGGTTCTTAGCGTGCTCGCCCGGTACATCGACGACGCCACCGTTCTCCGATGACTGACCTCGATGATCTCGATACGCCGAATTGCCCCCGTGACCTAGTCGCGATGGAGGCCGTCGGCGACGGAGAGTCTGCCCGATGGCAATGCCCCGAGTGTGGCCTCATCGCCCTGATCTCGCCAGGTCTGCACTCGCCGGTGTCCAGATTCGGAGAAGAGTCCTAATTAGACGTCTAGCCCGCTCGTGTTCCTCCTCCTTCCCGTGACAATCCTGTTCGCGGTGTTCCCCGGCCTGTTCGTGCTGCAGCTGGGGTTCTGATCCCGTCCCCTGTGGAGAATTCATACCTAGAGGTGTCAGTTACCTAGCACCACAAGGTATATAGTTCTTTCGGGAGGCACCGATGGACATCGACAAGGATCTCGTCGCCGCGATGGCGACGCCGCTCGTCCTCGCGATTTTGGCGGAACACGAAAACTACGGCTACGCCATCCTGAAGCGCGTGCGGGAACTCTCCGGCGGCGACCTCGAATGGACGGACGGGATGCTCTACCCGCTCCTGCACCGCCTGGAACGGCTCGGCCTTGTCCGCGCCACCTGGGGGCTTTCGACCGAAGGCCGTCGACGTCGCAACTACCGCATCACCGATGCCGGACTCGCTCAGCTCGCCGACCAGCGGCGGCAGTGGGCCACCGCGAACCGCACGCTCGGCCAGGTGTGGGGCAACGCCATTCCGGTGGGGGTGTGACGGTGGAAAATTCAGAAACTCACATCGGGCAGTGGCGTGCGGCCATCCTGCGCGGCAGTGCCGTGACCGAAGCCGATGCCGACGAACTTGAAGGCCACCTTCGCGAGCAAATCGCCGACCTCGAAAAGGCCGGGCTCACCGGCGAGGAAGCGTTCCTCATTTCGGTGCGCCGCCTCGGCGAAGTCGACCGCCTCACGGCCGAGTTCGCCCGCGCCCACAGCGACCGGCTGTGGAAACAACTCGCCCTCACCCAGGCCCAGCCGCGCGAACACGGCTCCCTGTTCATCATGCTCGCGTTCGCGGTCGCCACGGCAGTCCTGGTCCAGGTGTTGCGCGTGCTGGCGGCGGTCCACGCCATAAGCTATCCGGCTTTTTCGCTCAACGTGAGCTTCCTGATCTTCCCCGTGCTTGCCGCCTACTTCCTGATGGTTCGGCGGATGCCGTGGCAACGCGTCGCCGCGGCCGCAGCGCTCGTCGCGGCCATCGCCGTCGCGGTGAACGTGTTCCCGATGGGAATGGCGAGCACCACCCACACCCTCGTCATGCTGCACCTGCCCGTGCTCCTGTGGTTCGTGGTCGGATTCGCCTATGTGGGCGGTGAGGTGGGCTCGTCAACGCGACGCATGGACTTCCTGCGCTTCTCCGGCGAGTGGGCCATCTACTACGCGCTCATCGCCCTCGGCGGAGCAGTGCTCATGGGACTCACCATGCTCGTGCTGACGCCGTTTGGCGGCGCCGCGAGCAACATCGTGCTGGACTGGGTCCTGCCATCGGGCATCGCCGGCGCGGTCATCGTCGCCGCGTGGCTCGTGGAGGCGAAAAAGAGCGTCATCGAGAACCTTGCCCCGGTGCTCACCGCGATCTTCACGCCGCTGTTCGCGATCATGCTCGTGGTGGCCGCGGTCGCCTGGGCGGTTGCCGGGGTGTGGCAGAACTTCGACCGCGAACTGCTCATCGGATTCGACGCGCTCCTGCTCGTGGTGGTCGCCCTCGTCGTCTACGGGATCTCCGCTCGAGACTCGGCCGTCGGCCGCAACGCGATGGATGTCATCCGGATGCTCGCGGTCGCCGCGGCCATTATCCTCGATGTGCTCGTCCTCGTGTCGATGTTCTCGCGCATCGGCGAATACGGATTCACCGCCAACCGCGTGGCCGCGTTGGGCCTGAACCTGATCCTGCTCGTGAACCTCGCGGTCACGCTGTGGTTCCTCGCCCGGCTTGTGGCGGGCACGTCGCCGGCGATCCGCCTGGAGCGCTGGCAGACCGGATACCTTCCGGTGTTCGCGGCATGGGTGCTTATCGTCGTGCTCGCCCTGCCGCCGATCTTCGGCTTCGCCTGACCCGTTCCGTCCGGCCGCGCGGCCTGCCCCGCCCTGCTTGTGGAAAACCGCCGACGAGCTTTCGTCGGATGTCCAATACTTTTCGCATGATGACTTCGCACCTGGGCTTTCGGCGGTGGACCCGGCACATCGGCGGCGAACGCGGCGACGTACCCGGGTGGGTGCTCATCACCCTCATGACGGCCGGGCTCGTGGTCGTGATCTGGGCCGTCGCGGGCCCCGCGCTCAGCGACGTGTTCCAGCAGGCGATCGACCGGGTCACCGGCTTCTAGCCGTGCGCGCGGACGCCGAGGCGGTGCGGGAATCACGCCCTCGGGCGATCCGCCCCGCGTGCGACGAGTCCGGTTCGGCGGTCGCCGAGTTCGTGATGGTGGTCGCGCTCCTCACCGTCCTGACCCTGTCGGTGCTTCAGCTGGGCTTCGCGCTCCTCATCCGCAACACGGTGCTGGATGCGGCGGCCGAGGGCGCACGATTCGCGGCCCTCGCCGACAACACGCTGGCGGACGGTGCAGCGCGAGCTACCGCATTGGTCACGACGGCCATCGGACCCGCGTACGCCGCCGACGTGAGCGCGTCCTACGGCAGCTACCTGGGGCATCCGGCCGCGATCGTGACGATCAGGGCGCCTCTGCCGATCATCGGGCTCATCGGCGTCGAGCACGGCCTGGAGGTGAGCGGGCATGCGGCGGTGGAAACGCTGGGTCGCTGATCGGGTGCAGCGGGTGCACGGGGAGCACGGGGAGCGCGGCTCCGCGTCGCTCGAATTCATCACCCTCGGCGTCCTCCTGCTCCTGCCTCTCGTGTACCTCGTTCTCACCATGGCGGCGATCCAGGGCGCGGCGTTCGCGGTGGAGGGTGCGGCGCGCCAGTCGGTACGGGTGTTCGTGCAGTCGGGCAGCGAATCGGAAGCCTCGGCACGCGCCGAGCGCGCCATCCGCTTCGCCCTCGCGGATGCCGGGCTTCAGGCGCTGGAGCCTCGCGTCGCCGTCTCCTGCTCTCCGAGACCGGATGCGTGCCTCACGAGGCTCGGCACCGTCACCATCACGGTTGCCCTGACCGTGCCGCTTCCCCTCGTCCCACCCGTGCTCGACGTGGCCGTGCCGGCGGGTGTTCCCCTTCACGCGACGGCGACGGAACGGGTGTCCCGGTTCTGGGGTGCCGGATGATGCCCCGTATTTCAGCGCACAGCGACGAGCGCGGGTCGATCCTGCCGCTCACGATTTTCTACGCGTTCCTCGCACTCGTCCTCGTCCTGCTCGTCGTCGCGGCGACGTCGCTGTACCTGGAACGCAAGCGCCTGTTCACGCTCGCCGATGGTGCCGCGCTCGTCGGAGCGGAAGCGTTCGAACTCGACGATGTGTCGCTGACCCCGGACGGTCCCCGCGCAACGCTGGACTCGGCGGATGTCGCTGCCGCAGCGGCCGGCTACCTCGCCACGGCGCCGCACTCGGAGTTCGAAGCGCTCACGCTGGAGCGCGCGGAGACCGTGGACGGCCGCAGCGCGACGGTGGCGCTCTCCGCGTACTGGCGGCCGCCGCTCCTCACCGCGCTCGTGCCCGAGGGCATCCGCATCGAGGTCACCGCGATCGCCCGCAGTGTGTTCTCCCGCTGATGCTCACGCCGGCGCGTCGTGGCCCACGAAGAGCACCGCCGCTCCGACCCCGATCATGAGGACGCCGCCGGTCGCGCTGAGCGTGGAAATCCGTTTCGGGTTCTTTGCGAACCAGTCGCGGGCGGCACCGGCCGCGAGAGCCCATGCGCTGTCCGAGACGAGCGCCACGACCACGAACACCATGCCGAGCAGGAACAGCTGCAGCGGGATGTTCCCAGCACCGTGGTCGACGAACAGCGGCAGGACGGCCGCCATGAACACGATCGACTTCGCGTTCGTGACACCGACCCCGAACCCTTCCCACACCGTGCGCCAGCCGCCGCGGCGCGCGGACGGGGCGACAATCGCATCCGCTTTCTGGCGACGGTGACGGATCGCCTGGATGCCCAGGAATATCACGTACGCCGCACCCGCGAACTTCACGATCGTGAACACGACAACCGATTGCTCCAGAACGGCACCCAGCCCGAACGCGACCGCGGTCGCGATGACGAAGGCACCGGAAACGTTTCCGATCACGCTGAGGAATCCGCCGATGCGCCCGAGCGCGAGAGATCGGCCAATCGTGAACAGGACGCTCGGCCCCGGGATCATGATGAGCGGGATGCAGGCCAGCCCGAACGCGAGCAGGTTGGCCACGGGAATCATACGAAATGCTAACGCGTGCGCGGAACGTATCGGGGCAGGTATCGCCACAGCACGGCGGCACCGACGAGCCCGATGACGCCCATCACTCCGCCGGCGAACGGGAGCGAGACGAGCGCGGTGAGCGCGGAGAGTGCGAGCGGCGATGCAGCGCCTCCCACATCGGAGGTGAACCGGAACGCGCCGAGGAACGGCGCAGGGTTCTTCGGATCGGCGAGATCCGCCCCCAGTGTCATGAGCAACCCGCTGCCGAACCCGTTCGCAACCCCCAGCACCATCGTGATCGCGATGAACCAGGTGACCGCGGCGGGCACGTCGTGCGTGAACGCGAGTGCGAGGTGGCCGAGTCCCAGCCCGATCATGGAGGGCAGTGCCGTCCACATCCGCCCCCAGCGGTCCATGATCTGGCCTGTCGTGTAGAACAGGGCGAAGTCGAGGCCGCCCGCAATCCCGATGATGAGCGCGGTGTTCGCGTCGGATACCCCGATGCTCACCGCCCACAGCGGCACGATCACCTGACGGCTCGCGCGAACGGCGCTGATGAGCGCCGCGCCGGTCCCGAGCCGGACCAACACCCCGCGGTTCTTCGCGATCGTGCCGAGCAGGCTTCGGGACTGCTTGTCCAGCAGCGCTTCCCCATCCGTCATGTCCGTGCCGTTGCGGCGTGAGCGGAACGTGACCTCGGGATCCTTCAGGAACACCAGAAGTGCTGCGGCCACGACGCAGCCGGTGACATGGACCCAGAATGCCGATTGCGTTGACCCGGTAAGGTGGATCACGGCGGCGGCCATGAACGGCCCGATGAAGAAGCCGAGCCTGAAGCTCCCGCCGAGGGTGGAGAGAGCCCTGGCCCGGTACGCGAGCGGAACAAACGTGGTCATGAACGCCTGCCGGGCGAGGGCGAACACGGCCGTTGCCAGGCCGATGAGGAACACTGCCACGCCGAGCAGCCAGGCGCTCGTCGACAGCATCGCGAGCGTCAGCCCGGCAACCGACAGGACGCAGGCGTAGATCATGGCCGCACGTTCCCCGATCCGGCTGATCACCCAGCCGCTCGGGATGTCCCCGAAAAGCTGGCCAATCGTGAGCATCGCCGTGACCAGACCGGCTATGGCCAGCTGCGCGCCGAGGTTGTGCGCCACGATCGGGATGATCGGGATGATGGCGCCTTCGCCGATCGAAAACGCGAGGGTCGGCAGGATGGCCGGGAGTGCAATCGACCGGAATCGGAAGGGGAGAGGTTCGACGGTCGGCATCGGGTTCGATGTTACCGCGGCCACTCCAGCGCGAAGGTAGTCTTAAGCGGACATGAATGAACTGGATATTTCCGAAGACCTTGCAGCGCTCCGCTCGACCTTCGCGGACATCCGGTCGGTGGTCGGGGTGGAGCGCCTCGAGGCGGAGATTGCGAGCCTGAGCGAACAGGCCGGAGCCCCGGACCTGTGGGACGACCCGGAGGCGGCGCAGAAAGTCACGAGCTCGCTGAGCCACCGCCAGGCGGAGCTCGCGAAGATCACGAGCATCGAGCAGCGCCTCGACGACCTCGAAATCATGGTGCAGCTCGCGAACGAGGAATCCGATGAGGCGGCAGCGGCCGAGGTGCGCACCGAACTGTCGAGCATCCAGAAGCTGCTCGGCGAGCTTGAGGTGCAGACGCTCCTGAATGGGGAATGGGATGCCCTGCCTGCGGTCATCTCGATCCGCGCCGGCGCCGGCGGGATGGATGCCGCCGACTTCGCCGAAATGCTGCAGCGCATGTACTTGCGGTGGGCGGAGCAGCACGGCTACACGACGCGAGTTCTGGACACGAGCTACGCGGAAGAGGCGGGCATCAAATCCACGACGATCGAGGTCGATGGGCCGTACGCGTTCGGCACGCTGAGCGTGGAGGCCGGAACGCACCGGCTCGTCCGGATGAGCCCGTTCAACTCCGCGGGCAAGCGCCAGACGAGTTTCGCCGCCGTGGAGGTGATCCCGCTCATTGAGGAGGCGGGGGAGATCGAAATCCCGGAGAGCGACATCCGCGTCGACGTGTTCCGTTCGAGCGGGCCCGGCGGGCAGTCGGTGAACACGACGGACTCCGCCGTGCGCATCACCCACCTCCCCACCGGCACGGTCGTGTCCATGCAGAACGAGAAAAGCCAGATCCAGAACCGGGCGGCCGCGCTGCGCGTGCTGCAGTCCCGCCTGCTCGTCCTGCAGCGCGAGCAGGAGGCTGCGACGAAGAAGGAACTTGCCGGCGTGATCACGGCAAGCTGGGGAGACCAGATGCGCAGCTACGTGCTCGCCCCCTATCAAATGGTGAAGGACCTGCGCACGGAGCATGAGGTGAACAACCCCTCTGCGGTGTTCGACGGCGACCTGGACGGCTTCATCTCCGCCGGCATCCGATGGCGCAAAAAGCAGTAGAGCCTGCGGTCGGGAGGGTTGGCCGGTTCCAACGCTCTGGCGGTAAACGGAGCCGCCGCGTCGAAACTCGCCAACCCGCCCGACCGACTCCCGGCACTGCCCGGTGAGTCGCTACGCCGCATCCGCGGGGCGATGCCTAGGCTCATAGGGTCATGATTCGTTTCGACCAGGTCTCCAAGCTTTACGCTGGCAACACGCGTCCCGCCCTGAACTCGGTTTCCCTCGAGATTCTGCGCGGGGAGTTCGTGTTCCTCGTGGGTGCTTCGGGTAGCGGAAAATCCAGTTTCCTGCGGCTCGTGCTCAAGGAGGAGAACCCGTCGTCGGGCCAGATCCACGTGCTGGGTCAGAATCTCGGCAAACTCACGAGCCGCAAGGTTCCCTACTTTCGGCGCAACATCGGCGTCGTGTTCCAGGATTTCCGGCTGCTCCCGCAGAAAAACGTGTTCGACAACGTCGCGTTTTCGCTTCAGGTGATCGGAAAGTCGAAGGGCTTCATCCAGGAGGCGGTCCCGGATGTGCTGAAAATGGTGGGCCTGGCCGGCAAGTCGGGCAGGTTGCCGCACGAACTCTCCGGCGGCGAACAGCAGAGGGTTGCGATCGCCCGCGCGATTGTGAACAAGCCCTCCATCCTGCTCGCGGACGAGCCCACCGGGAACCTCGATCCGGCCACGAGTGCCGGCATCATGACGCTCCTGGATCGCATCAGCGGCAGCGGAACGACCGTGGTCATGGCCACGCACGACGCCGGCATCGTCGACACCATGAAACGACGGGTGATCGAGCTCGTGAGCGGCCAGGTCGTGCGGGATGAACGGAAGGGCGGGTACCAGACGCACGCCGTGCCGATCCAGCGTCAGGAACCGCCGCCCGCCGGGGTTGGATTGGGGTCGAGGCTGTGAGGCTGGGGCTGATTCTTTCCGAGGTGGGGCACGGTCTGCGGCGAAACGTGTCGATGGTGGTGTCCATCGTTCTGGTCACCTTCATTTCGCTCACCTTCGTCGGGGCGGCAATACTGCTCCAGCAGCAGATCAACCAAATGAAGGGGTATTGGTACGACCGCGCGCAGGTCGCCGTCTACCTCTGCACCCAGTATGACGTGGGCGGAAATTGCAATTCGGTGGAGGCGACCGCCCAGCAAAAGGCCAACATCGAGCAGGTGCTGAAGTCCGCGGTGCTCGCTCCGCTCATCCAGCACTACGACTTTGAGGACCACCAGGCGGCATTCACCCGGTACCAGAAGCAGTTCGCCGGCTCGGAGGGGACCTCCTTCGTGACGCCCGACTTTCTCCCCGAGACGTTCTGGGTGAACCTGAAGGATCCGTCGCAGTCGGATGCCGTGGTGGAGCGGATGTCGGGGGTTCCCGGGGTCGAGGATGTGGTCGACCAGCGCAAATACCTGCAACCCATCTTCGACGCGCTCAATGCCGCGAGCATTACCGCGGTCGGTATTGCCGGCTTGATGCTGGTTGCCGCGGTGCTGCTCATTGCGACGACGATCCGACTGAGCGCGTTCAGTCGCAGGCGGGAGCTGGGGATCATGCGCCTGGTTGGCGCATCCAACCGCTTCATTCAGACACCGTTTGTGCTGGAGGGCGTGGTTGCGGCCCTCATCGGGTCTGTTCTTGCGAGCGGGGCAATCGTCGCCGTCGTGAAGTTCTTCGTGCAGGGGTACCTGAACGCGAAACCTTCGTCCACGCCGTTCGTCGATTTGGGCGACGCGTTCATCGTCGTGCCGATCCTGATCGTGGGCGGTGCGGGCCTCGCCGCGATTTCGGCCGCCGTTGCCATCCGCCGCTACCTGAAGGTCTAGATCGTTACAACGGCCTCGGCTCGCGCTACAATGGACGGCTGCCTGCGCGCCGTGCGCGGCATCATCCGCTGTCATCATTCAGGAGTTGCACCGTGCCCAGGGAACGTGGCGAGAAAGTAGTCGCCACCAATCGCAAAGCGCGGCACGACTATGCCATCGAGGACACCTATGAGGCGGGTCTCGTTCTGACCGGCTCCGAGGTGAAGTCGCTGCGCGAGGGTCGCGCCTCGCTCGTCGACGGTTATGCGTTCATCGACGGCGGTGAGGCGTGGCTGGATGCCGTGCACATTCCGGAGTATGTCGGCGGCACGTGGAACAACCATGCGCCGCGTCGCAAGCGAAAACTGCTCATGCACAAGGCGCAGATCCTGAAGATCCACAGCAAGGTGAAGGAGGGCGGATACACGCTCGTTCCGCTGCGCCTGTACTTCAGCGACGGACGGGCGAAGGTGGAGATCGCGGTGGCGAAGGGCAAGCGCGAATACGACAAGCGGCAGACGCTGCGGGAACGCCAGGACGCGCGCGAAGCGCAGCGTGCCATGTCCGCGCGCAAGAACCTCGGCGAGTAGTCCGTTAGCGGCTGAGGGGCCGACCGCCGGCCGACCCCTCAAGGCAGATTCGGTTCAGTAGCGGATGAGCTTCTTGTTCACGAACTCGGCTGCACCGTACTTGCCCATTTCGCGGCCGATGCCGCTGCGCTTCACGCCGCCGAACGGCAGCTCCGGGCTGTCCGCGAGCACAACGTTGATGTAGACCATGCCGGCCTCGATCTGGTCGGCGACGCGCATGGCCTGCTCGTGGTCGGTGGTGAACACGTAGGAGCCGAGGCCGAACGGGGTGGCGTTGGCGACCTTCACGGCTTCTTCTTCGCTCGACACCTTGTAGATGGACGCCACGGGGCCAAAGAACTCTTCGTGGAACGCATCGCTGTCCGGCGAAATCTCGGTGAGCACGGTTGTCGGGAAGAATGCGCCGTCACGCTCGCCGGCGGTGACGACCGTCGCGCCCTGCGCCTGGGCCTTCTTCACCTGGGCTTCGAGTCCTTCAGCGGCCCCGAGTGAGGAGAGCGGGCCGAGGTCCGCGCCGTCCTTCGTGGGGTCTGAGGGCTTCGCGGCGAGCATTTTCGCGGTGAGCTTCTCGCGGAACTCGTCGTAGATGTCGTCCATGACGATGAACCGCTTCGCCGCGTTGCAGGACTGCCCGCTGTTGTCGAGTCGAGCGCCGTATGCGGACTCGACGGCGTAATCCATGTCATCCGTGCTGAGCAGGATGAACGGGTCGGAACCGCCCAGCTCGAGCACGACCTTTTTGAGGTGCCTGCCGGCAACCTCGGCGACGGCAGAGCCTGCGGCTTCGGAGCCGGTGAGGGAGACGCCCTGCACGCGCGGGTCGGCGATCACATCGGCGACCTGCTTGGAGCTCGCGTAAATGTTCGTGTACACGCCTTCGACGGCCCCGGCGTCGTGGAAGATCTGCTGGATGGCCGCAGACGATTCCGGGCACTGCGAGGCGTGCTTCAGGATGATCGTGTTGCCGATCACCACGTTCGGGCCGGCGAACCGGGCAACCTGGTAGTACGGGAAGTTCCACGGCATGACGCCGATGAGTACGCCGAGGGGGCTCGTGCGCATGACCGCCGTAGCGTTCTCCGCGATGAGGTCGATCGGCTCATCCGCGAGAAGCTCGTGGGCGTTGTCGGCGTAGTACCGGTAGATGTCGGCCGCGAAGTCGACTTCGCCGAGGCACTGGTCGATGGGCTTGCCCATTTCGCGCACGATGATCGCGGCAAGTTCGTCGCGGCGCTCCGTGTGAAGGTCGGCAACCTTGCGGATGAGCGCGGCCCTCTCGTCGATCGATGCGGTGCGGGACCAGGTGCGGTAGGCGTTCTCGGCGGAAGCGATGACTTTCTGCAGGTCGGCGTCCGAGATCTGGTCATAGGTCTTGACGGTCTCGCCGGTGGCGGGGTTGGTGACGGCGTAATGGCTCACGAGCCATCTCCTTTCGGGGGTCCCGGCAGCGTTGCGGGAACACATTGGTGAATCGCGTTACATATACCTAATCATGTCCGGAGGGGTCGTGGAGACGCGAATTCCGGCTCCGTTCCGCTTCCGCGCCGAGGGTGGCGGCTTTCGTCAACTCCGCGTAGAATGGAAGGCTGCCCACGCCATTGGATGGGCGGTTTGACAACTCCACAGCGCGCGACAGTGGCCAGCTTTTTCAGCTCGGGGATGATCGGTTTCGACATTGCCTGCGAGACTGTGAGAAGCGGGTCGAGGATGCAGGGTTATCTCGTTAACGATCCCCGCAAAAAACAAGTGCCAATGCAAAGCGCACTGACTTCGCCCTCGCTGCCTAAGCGAGCGCACTAAAGAAGTCCGTCAGGCCGGGAATGCTCTCTACCCGGATTTCTGGCGTCATCCAGAGAGATTGCTGCGGTGTTACGTCTTAGGGCGCCGCGGGACTTGCACTAGGACTGGGCTCGTCGGATTAGGTGCCAGTGGCAAATTCCGGAGCCGAGCAGAACGCTAGTACTGGCTACACCCGTAGAAGGCACATGACCACAGCAGTGGACGGGGGTTCAATTCCCCCCATCTCCACCACAGGAAAGTTGGGTCACTGTCGCGCGCTGTCGAGATTCCCTTGTCGCACGTTCGTGCCAGAATTCCGCCATGAACACTGCGCACACTTTCGTTGAGCGGTATCTGGCCGCCTGGACGTCGAATAGCCGTGAGGACATTGCCCGGGCGTTCACCGATGACGTCGTGTACAAGGGCTTACCCACGGATCCGGATCCCGCGATCGGGCTCGAGCAGCTGGTCGCGAAGTGGACGTCGTGGGCGGACAAGCCCGGTACCTGGTCATTCGAGTACAGCGTGTTCCTCGAGGATGATCAGGGTGCGGTCATCCAGGCTGTCACCACCTACCCGGTCGGGGAGAAGTCCGGCGTGTACGACAACGTGTGGCTGCTCCGATTCGGGCCCGACGGTCGCGTGTCCGAGTTCACGGACTATTGGGTGCAGCGGCCTGAGGCGAAAAAACCTTAGGGTGCTTCCCGCTACTTCCAGTAGTCGTTCGCGGCGGCCACCGTCTGGAAGTTGATGGCAATCACCTGGGAGCTGGCGATGAGCGAATCCGCATTTTCCGCGTATTCGGGACGCAGCTTGTCGCGCATTTCAGCGGACGGCTGGGTCACTTTCACGCCGATCCTGGACATCTTCACCGCGAGGTTGAAGCCATCCTCAGGGGTCGTAGTTTTCAGGGTGGGCAGCCAGGAATCGGCCATCGTCTTCTCCTCACGTGGGATTCGGTCACGACCAACGCTACCTCCCGCCGACCGGCCGCGCTCTCAGGTCTCGATGGCGTTGCCAGTGTCCTGCAGGTGCTGGCGCAACGTCATCGACGGGTCGGCCTCCTGTTTCCGTCGGTACTCGGTGAAGTTAAGTTGTGTGCGGAGGTCGGTACCGGCCCGCATCCGATCGGCCTGCGCGGTTTCGGTGGCGAAGATGTCGGCCGCGAGTTCGAAGAGCTCGCCACGCCGCTCCAGGCCCACCACGAGCACCCCGTCATCGTCGGCGACGATATGGTCGGCCTCGGTGACGGCCGCACCGTCCAGGAACGCGGTCGGCATCCGCCGCCCGGCCGGCGGGACCCGCCGCGGACCGTAAGGGTAGGCGCCGAGGCTGAACACCGGGAGGCCGATCTGCCGAAGTTGAGCAGTATCGCGGTGGAGCCCCCAAATGACGAGCGCAGACATCCCGGCGAGCTTCGCTTCGAGCGCGATGAGGTCGCCGATGCAGGCCTCATCCATACGCCCGCCGTTGTCCACGACGACGACGGCGCCGGCGGGGGAGTCGTCGATCGTCTCCAGGATGACATCCACGCTTCCCAGGTGGGTGACAGGCATCGCCTGACCGGAAATCAGGATGCCGGGAACCAGGGGTCGAATCGAAGCGGGCGCGGCATGCACGGGAAGCCCGAGGCGCACGGCCGCGTCGGCGACCGCCGCGGTGGGAAGCGGCGGGGGCGAGAAAAGCGCAGCGGACTGCTCAGCGGACTGCTCAGCGGACTGCTCAGAGGGCGTCATGGCAGTTCCAGCCTATTCCGGCGATCGGCAGGTGGCCACCATGCGCGCAACAGCTGTTTGTGGTGTTACCGGAACCGACGAAGACGCCTCGGTGCGTCGCGCCGATCTGCAGGCGGGGGCTGTCCGAGTCTGTTGCGGTTCCGGCGCAGCACTCTCGAATTCAGAGGATGTCGTGTCCACCATGTCTGTGAATATTTATTCTAGTATGATATACTTATATCATCATGACAGTCGAACAAAGCATCGAAATCCCCATCGATCCGCACGCGGACGATGTCGATGCGGCGTTCGACTTCCTCGTCGGGCAACTCTCGGGAATCAGCCCGTTTCAGGATGCCGTCGAGCGATTGGCGCAGCTCGACCGCGAGGAAGCCGCCCGATTCGCCGAGCGCTCCCAGATCTACGCGGCACTGGTCTCCCAGAACCTCGCAGCGCAGGGCAAGGGAGGCTCACTGGATCTCGCCTTCCGCTCCCTGGCCGCGGAGCTGGCGGTTGAGATGAAGCTTTCCGATCGAACGATGCAGTCCCGGCTGTCCGAGGCGGTGTCTCTCATGGTCGACTTCCCGTTCACCCACCACGCACTGCAGTCCGGGACGGTGACCGTGGCGCACGCGCGCGTCGTCATGGCCGAGGGCGCCGTCATCTCCGATACTCAGCGCAGAATCGACTACGAATCTGCCGTCCTCGAACGCGCCGCATCCGTGACGCCGGGCCGGCTTCGCTGCCTTGCCAAATTTGCCGCGGAGAAGCTCGCCGACATCGGATTCGACGAGCGGCACGAGAAAGCCGCCGAGGAGCGGTCGGTGCGAAGCTTCGAAACCCTGGACGGAATGTCGGAGGTCGTGGCTGTTGTCCCCACCGTGTTGGCCGCCGGCATCATGGATCGGCTCACGCAAATGGGGAAGGCCGTCAAGGCCGCGAACCCGGCCGACCCCCGCATGCTCGACCAGCTGCGAGCCGACCTGTTCTGCGATGTCCTGCTCACCGGACACGCGAACGGGGAGCCGCACGCGGGCCTCGATGCCATCCACGCGGAAGTCGCGATCGTGATCCCCGCGCTCACCCTCCTCGGCGAGGGCAACGAGCCAGCCAGCATTCTCGGTCGCGGGCCCATCGGACTCGCGGATGCGCAGCGGATGGCGGCCAGCGCGCCGAGCCTGGTCAGAGTCATCACCGATCCGGTCGCGGACCAGGTACTGTCCACCACCAACTATCAACCGGGCAAGAAACTGCGACGTTACCTGCGACTGCGCGACGGCCGATGCCGGTTCCCGTCCTGCAACCGGTCGCCGCGACGGTGCGAGATCGACCACACGATCCCGTATTCGAAAGGCGGCGTGACGGATGTCGGCAACCTCGCGCACCTGTGCAAAGGGCACCACGACATCAAACACTTCCCCGGGTGGAGCGTGCGCCACAGCGAACCCGGCGTGCTGGAATGGGTCACCCCGCACGGCATCGTGGTCACGGATCGGCCCGACACGCCGGTTCGGTTCACCGAGGACTGATACCGGGGTCCGACCGGCAGGATGCGCCGTGCTGAATGCACCGTGCCGGAAGCACCGTGCCGGAAGCACCGTGCCGGAAGCACCGTGCCGGAAGCACCGTGCCGGGCGTGCTTACCTGCCGAGAATCTCGCGCACAGCCTCATGCAGCAGCCCGTTCGTGGCGAGTGCTGAACCATGCCAGGGGCCGGATTGGCCATCCATGGCGGTGAGCATCCCGCCGGCCTCCGACACGATCGGGAACAGCGCCGCCATGTCGTACGTCTGCAGGTCGAACTCGCCCGCGACATCCACGACCCCCTCCGCGACCAACATGTATGGCCAGGCGTCGCTGTAATCGCGCGTGCGCCACACAATTCTGGCCAGTTCAAGGTAGTTTTCGAGCTTCCCGGCCTGTTCGAAACGATCCAATCCGCTGAGCGACACCGACGCATCCGCGAGCGCCGCAACGCCTGACACCCGGATGCTCCGCTCCGTCCCGTCAATATCCCGCGTGCTGGCACCGAGGCCGGCTGCGCCCCACCATCGCCGAGCAAGCGCCGGGGCGCTCACGACGCCGAGCACGGGGACCCCGTCGACCGCGAGCGCAATGAGCGTCGTCCACACCGGCACCCCGCGCACGAAGTTCGCCGTCCCGTCGATGGGGTCGATGATCCACTGGCGACGCGAATCGCCCACCGTTCCGAACTCCTCCCCGTAAATCGAGTCGCCGGGGCGGTGTGCGGCGATCGACTCGCGCAGGCCATTCTCGACAGCTTTGTCGGCATCCGTCACGTGCGTCATGTCTGGCTTCATCGACACCACGAGGTCGGTGGCGCGAAACCGGGGAAGCGACATCGAGTCGGCCAGGTCCGCGAGTTCGAGCGCGAACGTCAGGTCGTCGGCGAGCACGTGCCCCAGCGGCGCAGCAGAATCGGTCATGGTGCAAGGTTAGCGAGCAACCGCTGCAGCGAATCGAGTCTCTGTACCCCGCGCTCGCCGAGCGCGCCCGACCGCACCGTCTCGTTGATCGCGCAATCCGGTGCGTCCGGGAGGTGGGTGCACCCCCGCGGGCAATCCTTCGCGAGTTCCGCCAGATCCGTGAACGCCTTCAGGATATTCCCCACGTTTACGTGGCCAAGCCCGAACGAACGAACGCCAGGGGTATCGATGATCCAGCCTGCCCGTTCACTGCCGGATTCCCCGCCCACCCGGTAGGAGATGCTGGAGGCGGAGGTGTGACGGCCCCGCCCGGTGACGACATTCACGTGTCCGATCGCCCTCCGGGCTTCCGGGACGAGAGCGTTCACGAGGGTGGACTTGCCGACGCCGGAGTGCCCGACCGCAACGGTGGTGTGCCCCGCAAGCAGGGAGCGCAGCCGCTCGAGCGGAAAGTTTCCGTGCTCGCTTGTGACGACCGTGAGGTCCAGCCCGGCAAAGTTTGCGAGAAACTCCTCCGGGTCGGCGAGGTCGGTCTTCGTGATGCACAGGATGGGCGTGATTCCCGCATCGAACGCTGCGACCAGGTACCGGTCCACGAGGCGTGGCCGCGGTTCGGGGTCTGCGGCGGCGACCACGATGAGAATCTGGTCGGCATTGGCGACGATGATCCGCTCGACTTCGTCGGTGTCGTCCGCGCTTCGGCGCAGCACCGTCGTGCGCGGCCGGATGCGCACAATCCGTGCGAGCGTCCCCTCGTCACCGCTCGTGTCGCCGACGAGATCGACGCGATCACCCGTGACAATCGCCTTCTTCCGCAGTTCGCTCGCACGGGATGCCGTCGCTTCGCGCTCCTGTCGCGTCCCTTCGCCGATGAGGACCGAGTAGCGCCCGCGGTCGACGGTCAGCACGCGGCCCTCCACGGCATCCGTGTGGTCGGGTCGGATCTTGGTTCTGGCGCGGCTTCCCTTCGGATTCGGGCGTTCGCGCGCTTCGTAGTCGGCGTACTTGTCGTCGTCACCCTCGTCGTCGGTGAGCCAGCTCATGAGGGGCGAACCAGACTGCGCATCGGTGAACTCAGCCGATACCGAGCGAGAACGGGTCGCTCACGGCCGCCGCTCGCGGGTGCACGAGATTTCGCCACAGGTCGGGGAACTCGGGAATGGTTTTCGCCGTCGTGGCGATGTCCTCGATCTCAATTCCATCCACAGCAAGACCGATGATCGCACCCGCCGTCGCCATCCGATGATCGCTGTAGGTGTGCCACACGCCGCCGTGCAGCGGCTTCGGGTCGATCGCGAGACCGTCCTCGAGTTCGGTCACCGCACCGCCGAGGGCATTGATCTCGGCGGCGAGCGCGGCGAGGCGGTCCGTCTCGTGGCCGCGCAGGTGTCTGATGCCGGTGATGCGGCTCGGACCGTCGCCCAATGCGGCCACCGCGACGAGTGCTGGCGCGAGCTCTCCGCCTTCGCTCAGGTCCAGGTCGACGCCGGCCAGCGATCCTCCGCCGAGCGCGCCGGAACCGCCGTCGATCGTGAAGCGCCCGCCCTCGTAGCGTGCCGTAGCGCCGAACAGTTCAAGAAGACGACCCAGCTGGGCACCGACCTGAGTGGTGGATTCGGGCCAGCGCTCAATGGTCACGGTCCCGCCCGCAACGAGGGCCGCGGCCAGGAACGGCGCCGCATTCGACAGGTCGGATTCGATGTCCACCTCGCGGCCTCGGATGGGGCCGGGGGAGACCTGCCACACGTCGGAGGCGGGATGGGCCACCTCCACCCCTCTCGCGGCGAGAGTGGCACTCGTCATGTCGATGTGGGGGAGGCTGGGAAGGGACGTGCCGGTGTGCCGCAGCGTCAGCCCGTTCGCGAACCGCGCGGCCACGAGGAGAAAGGCGGAAATGAACTGGCTGGATTCGCTCGCATCCACCTCAAGGTCGCCGCCGTCGATGGCACCCATCCCGTACAGGCTGAACGGGAGAGCGCCGCGGCCGTCGTCCGTGACATCCACGCCGAGGGCACGCAAGGCGGTGATGGTCGCGCGCATGGGGCGTTTGCGGGCGTGCGGGTCTCCGTCGAACGCGACCGGCCCGAGGGCGAGCGCAGCCACCGGCGGCACGAAGCGCATGACGGTTCCGGCCAGACCGCAGTCGATCGTCGTCCCCCCGGTGAGTTCCTGGGGTGTCACGCGCCAGTCCGGGCCGAAAGCACCGTCGCCGGGCACTTCGTCGATGACGGTGCCGAGCTCGCGGAGGGCCTCCGCCATGAGGGCGGTGTCGCGGGAATGGAGGGGGGAACGCAGCAGGGAAGGGCTTTCCGCGAGCGCAGACAGGATTAGTTCTCGGTTGGTGAGCGACTTGGACCCGGGGAGGCTGAGGGTCGCCGACAGCGGCCCCTCAGCCCGCGGAGCCGGCCACGGGCCGTCGGGAGTTTCCAGAACGAGGTCGTCGTTCTGGTACGGATTGAACTCCGGCTTGGAATAACGCGAAACTAACATTGGTTACCAGAGTATCGGCAGTTCATCGCGACGAAATGGAAAACCCAGCGTGCAGGCCACACTCGTTCACCCGGCGCGGGTTTCGGCGTTCCCGGAATCCGGATTTCCCGTCCAGAGTCGGGAACTAAGCTGGGCGACGATGACGAAGAGCACTCTGCCCCCCGACGATGCAGCCGACACTGCACCCGACACTGCACCCGACACTGCACCCGATGATGCCGGATCCAGCGCTGTGGATGCCGGCGAGGACCTGACCGCGCTGTTCGAGGAACAGGCTCTGCCGTTCATGGACCAGCTGTACGCGGCGGCCATGCGCATGACGAGAAACCCGTCCGATGCCGCGGATCTGGTTCAGGAGACGTTCGTGAAGGCGTTCGCCGCCTTCAGCCGGTTCGAGCAGGGCACGAACCTGAAAGCCTGGCTGTACCGCATCCTCACGAACACGTTCATCAACCTGTACCGCAAGAACCAGCGCAACCCCTACCAGGGCGCGATCGACGAACTTGAAGACTGGCAGTTGGGAAGCGCCGTCTCGGCAACCGCCACGTCGACCCGGTCCGCCGAAGCGGAGGCCATCGACCACCTGCCGGACAGCGCGGTGAAGGACGCCCTGCAGTCGATTCCGGAGGACTTTCGCCTCGCCGTGTATTTCGCGGACGTTGAGGGTTTTGCGTACCAGGAAATTGCCGACATCATGAAAACGCCAGTGGGAACCGTCATGAGCCGCCTGCACCGCGGCAGGAAAATGCTCAGGGAACTCCTGGCCTCCTACGCCACATCAGGAGCTGCACAATGACCGATTGCGGATGCGAGAAAGCGCTCGCCGAACTCGAAGAGTTCCTGCACAACGAGTTGAATCAGGAAGACTACGCCGACATCAAGGAACACATGATGAACTGCGGCGATTGCGAGGGTGAGGCGCGGGTAGGAATTGTGCTCACCCAGGCGGTCCAGCGGGCGTGCAAAGAGTCCATGCCCCAGGAACTGCGGATCCGGGTTCTCACCCGGATCCGCGAGATCCAGTCGACGCACTAACCGTTGCTGCCGGGAGTCGGTGTCGGTGCTGGCTGGCCCGGTGCTTTCTGACCGGGAGTCTGCTGACCCTGCCGATGATCCTGGATGCGTTCCTTGACCTTCTCCTTCATGCGCTCCGGAATGCGTTGGTTCTGGCCTGACTGCTGGTGCTCCATGATGATGCGCGCTTCCGGTGCGCGGTCGCCGAAGTGACCGGTCTGCTGTCCGATCAGGATTCCACCGAGGAGCCCCAGACCCACGAGGCCCACGCCCGCAATGGACGTCAGCACCCAACGGGTTTTCCCCGTCGGACCGGGAGCAGGTGCCGCAGCGTTCGTCGTCGGTTCATCCGCGGGCGTTGTGTCGGAAGTTGGTGTGTTCGCCATGATGTGCCTTTCCGCACGGAGAATCGAATTGAGAACACCGTGCACTGTTGATGGTGCAGGGTGCGGCTATGTGCACGCCCTGCCAAACTTATGAATCCACCGAGACTTTTCATACTCGGCGGATTCATAGACGGCACACAGTAAATGCAGAATCGCGCGTGGGAAGAATGGCCAATGACTGAAACCATCCGACCGCCCCATCTTGTACGCCAGGACGGCTCACCGATCCGCGCACTCGTCGTCGACGACGAGGCGTCACTGGCCGACCTTTTGACCATGGCGCTGAGGTACGAAGGATGGGACGTCAAAGCCGCACTCCAGGGGCATGACGCGCTCACCACCGCACGCGAATTTCGCCCCGACGTGATCGTGCTCGACATCATGCTCCCCGACATCGACGGACTGGATGTGCTGCGCCGCCTGCGGCAGGACGGATTCGACGGGCCCGTGCTGTTTCTCACCGCCAAAGACTCGGTGCGCGACCGCATTGCCGGGCTGACGGCCAGCGGCGACGACTACGTCACGAAACCGTTCAGTCTGGAAGAACTCGTCGCCCGGCTCCGGGGCCTCCTGCGCCGAAGCGCACGGGCAATGGACGCCGTCGAAGACCCCGAGGTCCGCGTGGGAGACCTCGTCTTGAATGAAGAGCGCTACGAAGTGTCCAGAGCCGGCGTCCCTATCGACCTGACCGCCACCGAATTTGAACTTCTCCGCTACCTCATGAGGAATCCGCGGCGCGTGCTCAGCAAAGCGCAGATCCTGGATCGGGTATGGAGTTACGAATTCGGCGGACGGTCGAGCATCGTCGAGCTCTACATTTCCTACCTCCGCAAGAAGATTGATGCGCTCGGCGCACCGATGATCCAGACCGTGCGCGGAGTCGGCTACACCATCAAAGCGGCAAACCCGTGAGCCAGCCGCGCCGGGAACCCTGGTCGCTTCGGCGGCGGCTGGTGTTGGGAATCGTCGCCCTGCTCGCGCTCATCAGCATCGCAATCGGCGCGGCGAGCGTCCTCACCCTGCGAAAAACGCTCATCGACCGGCTCGACACCCAGCTGGCCGCCGCCATGGCGAGAAGCCAGACATTCCTTCCCCCGCTGGGGCTGGGACCGCCGGATGAACCACCGGGAATCCGGAGCGGGCAAAGCGCGGGGACACTGGGGCTCATCGTGCGCGACGGCAGGATCATCGCCCCGAGTTATCTCGATGACAATGCGAACGTCAGGACGCTCACCGCGCGCCAGCAGCGGGTGCTTCTTGCCGCCGACTCGGCACGACCCGTCACCGTGCAACTCGCAGGGGACCTCGGCGCCTATCGCGTCGTCAGCGCACACACGGCGGGAGGATTCGAGCTTCTGGTCGGCCTGCCGATGCGCGAAGTCAGCGCGACAACCAGCCAGCTTCTTCTCATCATTTCCCTGGTCACGGCTCTGGGGATTGCCGCCGCCGCCGCCGTGTCCACGTTCGTCGTTCGCGTCGCCCTCCGCCCGTTGTCCGGAGTTGTCGCGACGGCAACGCGCGTATCGGAACTCGCGCTCGACAAGGGCGACGTGGCGCTGGCGGAACGGGTCCCCGAGGCCCACGCCAACTCCTCGACGGAAGTCGGCCAGGTGGGCGCCGCGCTCAATCGGATGCTCGAAAACGTCGCGTCAGCGCTCCGCGCGCGGCAGGCAAGCGAAAGCAAGGTGCGCCAGTTCGTCGCGGACGCCAGCCACGAGTTGCGCACCCCGCTCGCCTCGATCCGGGGCTATTCGGAGCTCACGCGGCGAAGCGGCCACCAATTGCCGCCGGACATCACGAAGTCGCTTGCCCGCATCGAGTCGGAGTCGATTCGGATGACGTCGCTCGTCGAGGAGCTCCTGCTGCTCGCGCGACTCGACGAAGGCACGGAACTTCGCAGGGAACCAGTCGACGTCAGCGCGATCGTGGCCGACGTGGTGGAGGATGCGCGCGCGGCATCCCCTGACCACACCTGGGTGGTCGACGGCGGTGATCGCGAATCGGTCGTGTGGGGCGATCCGGCGCGGCTGCACCAGGCGCTGGCAAACCTCGTGGCCAATGCCCGGGTGCACTCCCCGGAGGGCACAACCGTGGTCACGACGCTGTCCCGCAGCGCCGATCAGGTGTGCGTCACCGTCGCGGACGACGGTCCGGGCATCCCCGAAAAGCTGCTGCCAACCCTGTTCGAGCGATTCGTGCGCGGTGATGGGTCACGGTCGCGCACGTCGGGAAGCACGGGGCTCGGCCTGTCGATCGCGAAAGCCATCGCGGATGCCCACGGCGCAACGCTCACCGTCGCGAGCACACCGGGCGACACCCGGTTCACGCTGTGCCTGCCCAGGTCAGGCGTTACGGAAGCGTGAGCGCTCGATCCAGAATGTCGGCCTGCTCCTGAGCGCTGCGCTTGCTCGAGCCGGTTGCGGGTGACGCGGATGCCGCGCGCGACACCACAGACACGTCCCGCTTGTTGGCGCGCAGCAGTTCCAGGCGAATGAACGGCCACGCGCCCTGATTCTCCGGCTCCTCCTGCACCCAGACGAGTTCAGCATCCGGGTACTGGCCGAGCACCGACACGAGTTCGCGCAGCGGGAGCGGGTAATACTGCTCCACGCGCACGAGGGCGATGTTGCCGATGTCGCGCTTGTCGCGCTCGGCGAGCAGGTCGTAGTGCAGCTTGCCGGCGTGCAGGAGGACCCTCTTGACGGACGCACGGTCCGTGATCGTGGCGTCGTCGATGACCGGCTCGAACTTGCCGGAGGTGAACTCCGCGATGTCGCTGGTCGCTCCCCGCAGCCGCAGCATGGCTTTCGGCGTGAACACGATCAGCGGCCGTCGCGGCCTCGCGTACGCCTGGCGGCGAAGCAGGTGGAAATACGATGCTGGCGTCGAGGGTCGCGCGACCGTCATGTTGTTCTCTGCGCACAACTGCAGGTACCGTTCGATGCGGGCCGAGGAGTGATCCGGGCCCTGGCCTTCGTAACCGTGCGGCAACAGCAGGACGACGCTGGAGCGCTGTCCCCACTTTTGTTCCGCGCTGGAAATGAACTGGTCGACGATGGTCTGCGCGCCGTTCGCGAAGTCGCCGAACTGCGCTTCCCACAGCACGAGCGCGTCGGCGCGTTCCACCGAATAGCCGTACTCGAAACCCATCGCCGCAAACTCGCTGAGCAGCGAGTCGTAGATCCAGAATCGCGCCTGCCCTTCGGAGAGGTTCGCCAGTGGTAGCCACTCCTGCCCGTTCACCCGGTCGTGGAGCACGGAGTGCCGCTGCACGAACGTGCCGCGGCGGGTGTCCTGGCCCGCCATTCGAACAGGAGTGCCCTCCAGCAGCACTGATCCGAGGGCCAGAAGCTCCGCGAAAGCCCAGTCGATGGACCCCTGGTGGCTCATTTCCTGGCGCTTCAGAAGGAGAGCCTTGACTTTCGGATGCACGGTGAATCCGGACGGCGAATTCGCGTGCGCATCCCCGATTGCCGCGATGACGCTCGCATCGACCCCGGTGGATTCCGGCTCCCCCGAAGAGTCATCCTGCTGCGATCCCGGGCGCTCCAGGTCGGACACCGCTTTGCCGTCCTGCACCATGATGGGCATCGAACCGGTCTGCGCGGCGTGGGTTTCGGCGAACGCCCGCTCGAGGCGGTCCTGGAAGTCGGCGTGAGCCGCCTCGTACTCCTCCTCGGTGATGTCGCCGCGCCCGACGAGAGCCTCGGCGTACAACGTTCGCACGCTGCGCTTGGCCTCGATCAGGTTGTACATGAGCGGCTGCGTCATCGACGGGTCGTCCCCCTCGTTGTGTCCGCGGCGGCGGTAGCACACGAGGTCGATCACGACATCCTTGTGGAATTCCTGACGGAAACCGTAGGCGAGTTCCGCGACCCGCAGGACGGCCTCGGGGTCGTCGCCGTTCACGTGGAAGATGGGGGCCTGAATGGTTTTGGCGACATCCGTCGCGTACACCGACGTGCGGCCCTCGGACGGCGGCGTGGTGAAGCCGACCTGGTTGTTGACGACCAGGTGAATCGTCCCGCCCACCCGGTATCCGCGCAGCTGGGACATTTGCAGGAGTTCGACGACGACACCCTGGCCGGCCATCGCGGCGTCGCCATGGATGAGGATCGGCAGAATGCGGAAACTGCCGATCGGCTTGCGGTCCTGCTTCGCACGGACGATGCCCGACAGCACGCTGTCGACCGCTTCCAGGTGCGAGGGATTCGCGGCGAGGTACACCGGAATCTTTTCCCCGTTCGCGGCTGTGAACGTGCCCTCGGTGCCGAGGTGGTACTTGACGTCGCCTGAACCCTGGACGGTGCGCGGGTCCTGCGTCCCCTCGAACTCGCGGAAAATCTGGCCGTACGTCTTGCCGGCAATGTTCGTGAGGACGTTGAGGCGGCCGCGGTGGGCCATGCCGATCGCGACCTCGTCGAGTTCCTGTTCCGCGGCGGTCTGGATTACCGCATCGAGAAGCGAAATCATCGACTCCGCACCTTCGAGGCTGAACCGTTTCTGTCCCACGTACTTGGTCTGCAGGAACGTCTCGAACGCCTCAGCCTCGTTCAGCTTCGCCAGTACCCGCATTTGCTCATCGTGTGACGGCTTCGTGTACGGGGTTTCCACGTGGTCCTGGATCCACTTGCGTTCAGCCGGGTCCTGGATGTGCATGTACTCGATGCCGACCGTACGGCAGTACGAGTCGCGGAGGATCCCGAGAATTTCCCGCAGCAGCGCGGAGCGTCTTCCGCCGAAGCCGCCCGTGACGAATTCGCGGTCGAGGTCCCAGAACGTGAGACCGTGACTGGAGATCTCCAGGTCCGGGTGGGTGCGCTGGCGGTACTCAAGGGGGTCCACATCGGCCATGAGGTGGCCCCGAACCCGATATGCGTTGATGAGTTCCTGAACCCTCGCGGTCTTGTCCACGGAGTCCGCGGTGTCGACGTGGATGTCAGCGGCCCAGTGGATCGGGTCGTACGGGATGCGCAGGGCCGCGAAGATGTCCTCGTAGAACCGGTGGCCGCCAATGAGAAGTTCGTTCACAATGCCGAGGAACTGGCCGGAACCGGCGCCCTGGATGACCCGGTGGTCGTACGTCGAGGTGAGCGTGATCGTTTTTCCGACACCGAGGTTGGCGAGCGCCGTGGGCGACATCCCCTGGAACTCGGCCGGGTAGTCGAGCGCGCCGGCGCCGATGATGCAGCCCTGCCCTTTCATGAGGCGGGGAACGGAATGCACCGTGCCGATGCCGCCAGGGTTCGTGAGGGAGATCGTCGTGCCGGCAAAGTCGTCCGCCGTGAGCTTGTTCGAGCGAGCCTTGTTCACGAGCGCTTCATACTCGGCCACGAACTCCGCGAATCCCATGGTGTCCGCGCGCTTGATGCTGGGCACCAGAAGCGCCCGCGTACCGTCCGGTTTCGGAATGTCGATCGCGATTCCGAGGTTCACGTGCGCCGGAGCAACCACGGAGGGTTTCCCGTCGACTTCCTCGTAGTACACGTTCTGGCTCGGAAGCTCCTTGATCGCCTTCACGAGCGCCCACCCGATCAGGTGCGTGAAGGATACTTTTCCGCCCCTGGCTCGCTTCAGGTGGTTGTTGATGACGATCCGGTTGTCGATCAGCAACTTCGCCGGCATGGTCCGCACGCTCGTCGCGGTGGGCACGGTCAGGCTGGCATCCATGTTGGCCGCGAGCGACTTCGACATCCCCTTGAGCGCATGCACGGTGTTTTGCGCGTCATCGACGGGTTCCGTCTCGACACGCTCGATGGGCTCCGTCTTGGGGGCCTCGGCGGGGATCGGCTGGGACTTGGGGGCGATTGATGTCGTGCGGGCGACGGGCGGGGTCAGGGAAACTTCGGAGGTGTCGGTGCTGACCGGAGCCGGAGAATCCGGCGCAGGTTCGGCGGGAGCCGCATCCTCGGCCTGTTCTGCTGGCGCCGCCGGCGCCGCGGGGTCGGGGGTGACCGGCGGGATCACCTCGCTGGTCTTCACCCGGTGATAGCTTTCCAGAATCGGCCACCAGGACTGGTCTACGGAGTTCCGGTCCGCCACGAACCGCCCGTACATTTCGTCAACGAGCCACTCGTTTGCACCGAACTCGCTCGAGGAACCGTCCTCGGTGGTACCGGGGGGTTGGCTTGACACGCCTGACCGCCTGCTCTCTATTGTCAGTGCCTGAATCGTTCTGGCATCGCTATTTCGGGCCGTGGTGGGAGGCGCAAAGGCAACCCTCGACCCAGCTTAATCGCAATCGGCTGCGAAGCCGGTGCAATACGGCAACCAGTAACCTTAAAACCATGCGGTTTTACGATTCGACACCCTCCAGTGACCTGACCTACTCCGACGTATTCCTGGTGCCCAGCAGATCGGATGTGGCGAGTCGGCTCGATGTTTCGCTGGCGCCGGATGACGGGACCGGCGGCACGGTTCCGCTGGTTTCCGCGAACATGAACTCGGTGACCGGTGCACGCCTTGCGGCAACCATGGCTCGGCGAGGCGGCCTGGGCGTTCTCCCGCAGGACATGCACCTGCAGGATCTCGACGCCGCCATCCGATGGGTGAAGGGCCAGCCGGTGCTCATCGACACGCAATGGGAACTTCGCCCGAATTCGACCGTCGCCGACGCGCTGAAGCTGGTTCCCCCACTCTCCGGTCACGGCATCGTGCTGCGCACTGCTGCGGGCGAATTCGCGGGCTGCCTTGAGGCGTCTGCGCTGCGCTCGGCACTGCCGGGAGCTCCGCTCGGCGACCTGGTGAGCGGCGCAGTGCCCTCGATCGACTTCGATGACGTGACTGAACCCAGAGCCGCCTTCGACCTCATGGTCGCCGCCGGAATCGAGTTCGCCCCTGTGGTGCGCCACGGCGAAGTCGTGGGAACGCTCAGCAGGAAAGGCGCGCTGCGGTCCACCCTGTACGCTCCGAACGTCGACGGCGATGGCCGCTTGCGGGTTGCCGCGGCCCTCGGCATCAACGGCGACGTCGCCGCCAAGGCGCGGGCGCTCCACGATGCCGGAGTGGACACGCTCGTGCTGGACACGGCGCACGGTGACCAGGATGCGATGCTTCGTGCCGTGTCCACCGTGGCAGGGCTGAATCTGGGGAAGCCGCTCGTGGCGGGCAATGTGGTCACCGCGTCGGCGGTCAGGGACCTTGTCGCCGCCGGCGCGACCATCATCAAGGTGGGAGTCGGCCCCGGGGCCATGTGCACGACCCGGATGATGACCGCGGTGGGCAGGCCACAATTCTCCGCGGTGCTCGAGACCGCCGCCGCCGCGCGGGAGGTCGGTGCGGCGGTGTGGGCGGATGGCGGCGTACGGTATCCGCGCGACGTCGCGCTCGCGCTCGCCGCGGGAGCGGCATCCGTCATGATCGGCTCCTGGTTTGCGGGAACGATCGAGGCGCCGGGCACGCTCGAGACCGACCCGGAGGGCAGACTGTACAAGGACAGCTGGGGGATGGCGTCCACGAAAGCGGTGCAGGACCGGTTCGAACGCCTCGACCCCTACGAGCTCGCCAGGAAGACGCTCTTCGCGGAAGGGATCTCCTCGTCGCGGATCCTCCTCGACCCGCAGCGCCCGTCCGTGGAAGATCTCGTCGACATGATCACCTCCGGCGTGCGGTCGTCCCTCACCTACGCGGGGGCACGCAACCTCGCCGAGTTTCGAGATCGCGCCCTCGTCGGCATCCAGTCCGCAGCGGGTTACGAAGAGGGAAAAGCTCTGCCGGTCGGCTGGTAAGCGGGCCCACCCCGTTATACTCGATCAGATAATGGACGACCCTCCGCCTGAACGCGTCGACGATCAGAACGACGCGCCCCAGCAGGTACCGTGCTCGAGTTAGTCATGCTCGGGGCCGGTCTGCTCTTGACCATCGGCACTGGCCTCTTCGTCGCCTCCGAGTTTTCTCTCGTCAACCTCGACCGGTCGGAGCTGGAAGCGCGCCGCGAACGCGGTGAACGCGGCCTTTCCATCACGATCGGCGCGCTCAAGCGCACCTCGACCCACCTGTCCAGCGCGCAACTGGGCATCACGCTGACCACCCTCCTCACCGGATTCATGCTCGAACCCGCCATCAGCCGCCTCCTGCACGCGCCGCTGGCGGATCTGGGCCTCACGGGCGGTGCTGCGACGGCGGTCGCGAGCATCATTGCCATACTTCTCGCCACGCTCCTGTCCATGATCGTCGGGGAACTGGTTCCCAAGAACTTCGCGCTCGCGCTCCCGCTGCGGGTGGCCAAGCTTGTGCTGCCGTTCCAGGTGGGCTTCACCTGGCTGTTCCGCCCCGCCGTGGTGCTCCTCAACGACACGGCGAACGTGATCCTCAGGATGGTGGGGATCGAACCCAAGGAAGAATTGTCGTCCGCGCGAACCGCGGAAGAGCTGCGGTCGCTCGTGCGGCGTTCGGCCACTGCCGGAACTCTCGACCTGGACACCGCCACCCTCCTGTCAAGGACGCTCGTGTTTGCCGGCCACGTGGCCTCCGACGCGATGACGCCACGCCCGAGAGTCGCGAGCGTGGACCGGTCGGACACCGCCAGCACCGTCGTGGCGCTTGCGAGGGAGACGGGGTTCTCGCGATTCCCGGTCATGGACGACAGCATCGACGACATCGTGGGGCTCGTCCACGTGAAGAACGCGGTCGCGGTCCCACTCGATCGGCGCGACGACGTGCCCGTGTCGGCACTCACCTCCGATGCGCTGAGCGTGCCGGAAACCATGAAACTGGATGCGCTGCTCGGCGAGTTGCGGGGCCGCGGATTCCAGATGGCGATCGTGCTCGACGAATATGGGGGAACGGCCGGCGTTGTCACCCTGGAGGATCTCGTCGAGGAACTCGTCGGCGAGGTCGCGGATGAGCACGACCGATCCCGCGCCGACGTCATTTCCTTCCGCGACGGTGTGACATTCCCCGGCATGCTCCGGCCGGACGAACTCCTCGACCGAGCCGGGGTGAGCGTGCCGGAGGACGGCCCCTACGAAACAGTCGCCGGTTTCATCATGAGCGAGCTCGGTCGGCTGCCGGTCGTCGGCGACACCGTGGCGATCCCGAGCGGCGAACTGCGCGTCGAACGGCTCGACGGCCGACGGATCGACCGGGTCCGATTCACCCCGCTGCCGGAGGGGGAGCAGGAATGAGCGACTGGTGGGGTATCGCGTGGCTGGTCATTCTGCTGTTCGTCAACGCGTTCTTCGTGGCGGCAGAGTTCGCGGTCATTTCCGCGCGCCGTTCGCAGATCGAACCGAAGGCGGATGCGGGGAAACTGGGCGCGAAAACGACCCTGTACGCCATGGAACACGCCACGCTCATGCTCGCGACCAGCCAGCTCGGCATCACCGTGTGCTCCCTGCTCATCCTGAACGTGTCGGAGCCGGCAATCCACCACCTGCTTCAGGCCCCGCTGGCGTTGACCGGCTGGCCGGATCCGGTCATTGCCGGTGTCTCCTTCGCGATCGCGTTGATCCTTGTCTCGTTCCTCCACGTCGTATTCGGCGAAATGGTTCCCAAGAACCTGTCGTTCTCCGTTCCCGACCGAGCCGCACTCCTGTTGGCACCGCCCCTCGTCTGGATCTCCACCGTCTTCCGTCCCGTCATCGTCGCCCTCAACGCCACCGCCAACGGCGTTCTCCGGCTGTTCGGAGTTGAACCGAAGAGCGAAGCGAACAGCATCTTCACGATCGACGAAGTGGCCAACATCGTCGCCCAGTCGCGGCAGGCCGGCGTGCTGAAGGACGACATCGGCGCACTCTCCGCCGCGTTCGAGTTCAGTGCAAAAAAGGTCAAGGACATTGCCGTGAGCATGGCGCAGCTTGTGAGCCTCCCGGAAGGGGCAACCCCGGAGCAGGTGGAGCGCGCCGTCGCGCAGCATGGCTTCTCCCGGTACGTCCTTGTCGATCCGACTGGCGAGCCCACCGGGTACCTGCACCTGAAGGATGTTCTGGACCTCGAGGACACCGAGGAATTCGTCAGGTCCGTTCCGCAAAAGCGGATCCGCCGGCTCATCTCCATTTTCCAGGACACCGATCTGGAGGACGCGCTCGCCGCGATGCGGCGGACGGGCGTGCACATCGCCCGGGTGTTCGACGAGCACGGCGCCGCGAAGGGGGTGTTGTTTCTCGAGGACATCATCGAGGAACTCGTGGGGGAAGTGCAGGATGCCACTCGCCGCAATCGCGGCACCGCAAACTATCGTTGACCCATGAGTGAATACTCGGAGTGGACGCCATCCGAAGCTCGAGAATGGATTGCGGTACCGCGCGAGTGGGACGACAAGTACTCGCACGGCGTCCTCGGAGTGGTCACCGGATCGCAGGATTACCCTGGCGCAGCGGTGCTCGGCGTCGATGCGGCGCTGCACACCGGAGTCGGGATGGTGCGGTACCTGGGCCCGGAACGCGCCACCTCGCTCGTGCTCTCCCGCCGTCCGGAGGCCGTGACGATCGATGGCCGGGTGCAGGCCTGGCTGCTCGGTTCCGGAATGGGGGAGGCGCCACAGGACCCGCAGACGGCGGCGTGGCTTTCCACCGCGCTCCAGTCCGGCCATCCGCTCGTTCTGGACGCGGGCGCGGTCGGCATGGCCGGTACGGCGCGCGGGCCGGTAGTCATCACACCCCACCACAACGAGCTGGCGCGGCTGCTGCGTGCCGATGTCGCGGATGTCGTGTCGGCGCCGGAGAACTGGGCTCAGCGCGCCGCCGACAGTCTCGGGGTGACGGTCATCCTGAAAGGCCACACGACGCTCGTGTGCGGCGTCGGCGGAAGTTACTCGATCACCGCGCCGACGACCTGGCTGGCCACCGCGGGAACCGGGGACAGCCTCGCCGGGATCCTCGGTGCTCTCGTTGCCACGCACGCGAAAGGCATCGCCGGCGATGTCGGAGTGCTCACCCAGCTCGCCGCCACCGCCGTGCTCCTGCACGGGCTGGCCGCCGATCGGGCAGGGCGGGGCGGGCCGTTCACCGTTCTGGCGCTCAACGCCCGGTTGCCGGAGGCGATCGCGGCGCTGTCGTAGCCGGGCCGTCCGGTCGGTTACGCTGAACCGTGATGAGGAGAGTAGGCAGCAACCCCGTTGCCCTGTGGTCAGCATTCATCCTCGTGCACTTGTGGCTGGGCCTTGTCAACCTGTACGGGCCGGGCCTACCGCTCGGCGACGTCACAATCGTGTACAAGTTCTGGTCGGACCAGGTATTCATCGCGGACTTTTGGGTGGGAATCCAGAGCAGCTGGGTCTATCCGATCCTCGCGATCTTCCCGATGATCGTCTCCGGGCTTTTCGGACCGGCGCACTATGCCGGCACGTGGCTCACCCTCATCCTGCTCCTGGACTCGGTCGCGTTCGCCGTGCTCATCGGATTGCACAGGAGGGCGCGCAACAGCGCGGCAGCGTGGTGGTGGATTCTCTTCCTTGCGCTTCTGGGGCCCATCGCGCTCGGTCGGATCGACTCTGTCACGGTCCCGCTCGGAATCGTCGGGGTGCTGTTCATCGCCACGCGCCCACGCGTGGCCGCTGCCGTGCTCACCGTCGCGGCCTGGGTGAAAGTCTGGCCGGCCGCAATCGTCGGAGCGATGGTCATCGCCGTGAAGGAGCGATGGGCGGTTGCCGTGACCGCCCTGAGCGTGAGTGCGGCGATCATCGCGGCGGCGCTCGCGTTCGGCAGCGGGGCAAACGTGTTCAGTTTCATCACGATGCAAACCGATCGGGGTCTGCAGGTAGAGTCGCCCATCAGCACGGTATGGCTATGGATGGCGTTCGGCCACGTTCCGGGGACGACGCTCTACTACGACCAGCACCTGCTCACCTGGCAGGTCACCGGTGACGGCGTCGGCGCGGCCGGCGCCCTGATGACCCCGCTCATGGCGCTCGCGGTAGTCGCGGTCATCCTCGTGGCGATTTTGGCACTCTGGCGCGGGGCACCGGCAACCCTCCTCATCGCGCCGCTGGCTCTCGCGCTCGTCTGCGCGCTCATCGCCTTCAACAAGGTCGGGTCTCCCCAATTCGTGTCCTGGCTTGCCGTCCCCATCGTTCTCGGCCTCACGACGCGCCGGGAGGGGCACACACGATGGTTCATCGTCCCTGCGGTGCTCGGCGCCGTCACGGCGGCACTCACCCAGACGATCTACCCGTACCTGTACGGTTGGCTGCTTGGGCTGCATCCGCTCCTGCTCGCCGCGCTCACGATTCGCAACCTTCTGTATTTCGTGCTGCTCGGCTGGGCGGTTGCCGCGCTGTGGTCGCTGGGCCGGAACGACCAGGACGATGTGCCGCCGGATGCCGAAACGGCACACCCCACGCGCTGGCCGCTCGGCGCCGCGTACAAATCTAGATGATGCCGGTTTCGTCCGACTGCACGAGGATGCCGTCCTGAATGGCACGCTTGCGCAGCGCGACCTTCGTCCCCACGTCGATTCCGGCAATCCGGTACTTCTCCCGAATCCGCTTGAGGTAGGACTTCGCGGTTTCTTCGGAGATTCCGAGCTGGAACGCAACGGATTTCACGGGCTCGCCGCCGCCGTACAGCGCCATCACCCGGCGTTCCTGCGCGCTGAGCTTCGGGGCGCCACCGACATCGCTCGCATTGAGCGCGAGATCGAGTTCGGCCGAAATGAAGGATTCGCCCTTGTGCGCTGCCCGAATCGCCTCGACGATCATGGCGGCATCCTCACTCTTCACGAGGTAGCCGAGAGCGCCGGCACCGAGCGCCTCGCGAACCACGTTCGGTTCGGAGTACGTGCTCATGAGCACCGTCTTGACTCCGGTCGTCTTCAGGGTCGAAATCTTGAGCGAGATGGGCAGGTTGTCCTTGAGGTCGAGGTCGAGGAGGACGACATCGACCGGGAACTCCGGATGCGTCAGCAGTTCCGGCCACGTCGTCACGGCGGCGACCATGGAGATATCCGTTGCTGCACCGCGGATCCACTCGGTCAGCGCGCCGAGCAGCATTCGGTGGTCGTCAACGAGGGCAAGTCTGATCGGTGCTTGGTCTGTAGTCACGGCGTTGGTCCCTTATCTGTGAACTGTCTGTTCAGCATGGTATTGGTCTGCGGGGTTCGCGACCAGACAATCGATCTCGACGCGCAGGCTTGAATTCTCGGTGGCATTGGTAAACGTACCCACTCGCGCGAAGGACCCCCAGGTCGCCGGGTCCACCCGATTGCGGGAAATTCCGGTCGTCGAAATGACGATCGGGACGGACACCGTGGACTGCTGATCGTCGGATTCCGCGGCCCCGACCGGGCCGAGCGCGAGGTGGACGGTCGGTCGGTCCTTGTGTTTGTCGCTGACCAGAAGCCACACGCCGGAGAGCAGTCCATCGCGTTGGTGGGGGTCGAGGAGGCCGGCAAGGCTGCCCGCATCCGACAGCGACACCGTCTTGCCGAGCTGTTCGGACTCGGTGATGGCGTGATACAGCCAGGTCTCCCTGCGCCCCTCGATGAGGTGCAGGCGCAGCTCGGTGGCGAGCGAGGCCGCGATGGACGCGGTCTTGGGATCCAGGGGAAGCTTGGTTCGGCCGCTGGCCACCGAGTCGAACAGTTCTTCTGCGGCAAGGTCAAGCCGGGCGAGTTCCTCCGAAGCAAGCATCCCGACCGCGAACCGGGGCGCGGAGACGGTGCTCTGTACGAGGACGCGATCGAGTTCGATCTGCACGATCCGGCGGAACTGCACCACAAACCAGGTGGCGAACACGGGGGGCAGCACGACGATCGCGAGCGTCACGAGTTGCGCGGGCAGGGTCTCGGGCGTGAGCGGCGTCGTGATGAGAATCGCCGCAACGAATGCTGCGCCGATCAATCCGACGGACACCAGAATCTCGCTCGTGCGCCGCAGCGTCACCGCGATCAGGAGTCCGATGCTTGCCGCAACGGATGCCGACGCGTACCCGCCAATGTTGTGGAGGTTCCAGATGGAGATGAAGTCGAGCGCGATCACGCAGGCGAGCCCGGTCAAAAACAGGGCGAAAAGCCAGTGCGGCATCCGCTCTCCCGTTGTCGCAATGGTCACGCCGACGACGACGAGGATGAGAAAGAAAATAAGCCAGGCAAACGAGGCGGGCAGTGGATTCGGAAATGAACCGACCCGCACGAGGAAGGTGACGAGCAGCGCGAGCGCCGAAATGCCGGCGATAATCCCGGCACCGATCCCGAGGAACCCGGTGCCGAGGCTCGCGCCGCCGGCACTCGCCTGCCGCAGGGCTCGCGCGGCCGGCGACGACGAGGGCTTGGGTTTCCCGCGCTTGCCGATGACGACGCCGAGAGTGTTCTCATCCGGTCTGCCGTATCCGCTCACTTGGGCACCTCCAAAACGACCGTTGTTCCTGATCCCGGGGAGGAGAATAACCGGGCGGTACCGCCCACTTCGCCAAGGCGAGCGATGACCGAATCCTTCAAACCGAGCCGAGCCGAGTCGATGTCCTTGACATCGAAACCGATTCCGGAGTCGGTCACCATCGCCCGTACCGTCGTCTCATCGTCCGTGATCGTGACGTGCGCTTCAGTGACCCCCGCGTGACGCCGGACGTTCTCCAGACACTCCGCGAGCGCGAGCAGGAACGCGTCGAGGACGTCGCTGGGGAGGAGCACCTGTCCGGTCCCGTGCCAGCTCACTTCCAGACCGATACGCCCGAAACGCTGCTTCACCGACTCGAGCGTTGTGCCCAGGATTGCATCCTCCGTGGGGAGGACGGGGATCGACCCGGTCTCCGTTGGCGTGAGGTCCGGCGGTGCCGGGGTCACGCCGAGGCGCAATTGCCGAAGGAGGTTCGCATCGTCGGCAGCCTGAGCCCGCAGGGCCCCGGCGGTCACCCCGACTCCGGAGTGGGCCATGAGGGTGAGGGTGGCCAGGACCGTGTCGTGGAGGAGTCGGGCGGATTGGCGGCGCTGGGCTTCAATCTCGCTCGCCTGCCGCTCTGCCCGGTGTGCGCGCCCGATGCTGTGAATCCGTTTCGCCGCCCGCGGAATGCTGGAGGAGATCCACTCGCCGGACAGGGTGAAAATGACCCAGCCGAGAACCACGGCGCCCACCGGATAGCTGATCAGGTCTCCGGTCCCGGTCACGAGCAGGACGAGCGCAACCGAGGCCACAAAACTCGCTACGAGGAGGAGGATTCTGGGGATGCTTCGGGTGAGCACGAGCGAGAACGACGCGATCGCACCGCCCGCGAACGGAACGAGCGCGGTCGACAGGCCGCTTCGGTTCGTCGTTCCAAACGGAACCTGCACGATCGCGAGGATGGCCAGCCCGGCTGCAATTCCGAGGAGAACCCACAGAATCGAGTGGCTGTTGCCCAGGCGGTACAGGCAAAACACGAAGACGATGCCGAGGATGACCGCGGCGAGAAGACTTGTCCCATCCACGACTCCCGGGATCGCCAGCCCAAGAAACGAAACGACAGTCATCGTGGTTCCGATGAGGCGCACGGATCGGTGCAACAGCCGGTCGCGCTCCCTGGCGATAAGTTCCACGCCTGCTATCGTCACACGCTTGTCCCCATTTGTGGGGGTGCGACACTGCGGGAATGACACACCGCAATGGGAAAAACTCGCAGCACATTCGGTGGAGACGATCAGGACCAGCCGCAGCGTCGCCCGACGTAGTCGTACAATTCGACGCGGACAGCGTCATTGACGCCGATGAAGATTCGTCCGGTGTCGAGTTTCGTCGTGACGGTGAACGTGAAGAATGTCCCGCGCTTGTCCTCCACAACGACGTGCGGATCGCAGCGGGCGGGGACCAGGGTGAGGGAGAACGTGACAGGGGAAGTCGCCCGTCCGATGTCGAGCCCGAGCGGCACGGTGTCGCCGACCTTCCCGTTGGCGGGATCGAGCGCACCGACCAGGACGGTTCCTCGCACGTCATCGATCATGAGGAGACCGCCGGCGCCGGTGGGGGTTGCCGTGAAGTCGAGCACTGCGGTTTGCTGCCCCGCTAGAGTGACGTATCGGAGCGCAGTCGCCGGCTCGATCGTCGCGACGGCCGCCACCGCGTCGTCCCGGCAATCCTCCGCGGCGATCGTGGGCAGCTGCCCCATGCGGTCGCGGGGAGTGAGATCGGCAACTCCGGTTGCCGGCGTGTCCTTCGTCGCAGAGCCCGCCGCCTCGCCGAAAACGTACCGCACGTGGACGCGCGGCTCGCCCGACGATGCCGAGCAGTCTGCGGGAGGCAGCAGCAGCCGGAGATTGACGGTGTCGCCCGGCTGGATGGTGGTCGGCGCCCGTTCGTAGTTGACGGGCGGGGTGAAGGTGGGGGAGGAGAACGACAGCGCGAGCACCGTGAAGGGCAGTGTTGTCGCGTTCGCGACGGCAACCTCGAGTGCGTGGTCCGCGTAGTCGAAGCGGCCCTGATACACGTCGACGGTGACGCCGCGCGGGAGCGTTGTCGCGGTCGGCTCCGCACAGGATGACAGGGCGAATGCGCTCAACAGCAGCATCGCCATGACGGCGAATGCCGGGAGTGGCGGATGCCGCCGACGCCGGTTCACGCCGACAATCCTACGAGCGCGGGGGCGCTTCGCACACTAGTCGTCGTCGAACCAGCCTTCCTGAACTCCCTGTACCCGCAGTCGCGTCCGCGAACCAAGATCCACTCCGGTTTCCCGGTATTTGCGTCGCGCGCGTTTCACATAGGACTTGACCGTCTCCTGGGTCGTGCCCATTCTCTCGGCGACCTCGCGCATCGACATGCCACTGGCATACAGTGCCGTCGCGCGTTGTTCCTGCGGTCCGAGCTTGGGGGGCAGGGTGACGCTGAGCCCGGCGATCGACGTCTCAATGCCGTCCGGGAAATATGTTTCGCCCCGGGCAGCGCACCGAATTGCCTGCGCAAGTTCGTCGACGCCCTGGGCTTTGGGGATGAAGCTGAGTGCGCCTGCGCTGATTGCCCTCGCGACGGTCGCTGGCTCGGAATGCCGACTGATCACCACAATTTCGCTGCCCGCGGCGAGAAGCGCCTGGATTTTCGTTCCAATCGAAATCGCGTCGTTCAGGTTGAGGTCCAGAACCGTGACCTGGGGCGGAAAATCCGGATGCGAAACCAGCTCATGCCAGGACTTCGCTTCGATCACGACGCGCACGCCGAATCGGCCCTGGTCGAGCCGCATCACGAGGCCATCGAGGAGGAGTTGGAAGTCGTCGACCACGGCAACCCGGATGTCCGAGTTGGAATGCGAAGTGCTCTGTACCGTGCGCCGCAGGGTCATGGCCGGGGTTCCTTCTCGAGGGTGCCATCATCCTAACTAAACTGAGCACTTCTCTCCTGTAGCGCGCAGCGCGCCAGCGTGTCAGGAGTCGAGCAGTCGCAGCAGGTGCGGTCCCACGAGCGCGTCCTCGATGAGAAACGCGTCGTGCCCGAAATCCGAGCTGATGACGACAGCCTGGTCGCCGTCGATGCCGTGGGGCAGTTTCGCGGCGAGTTCCTGCTGTGTGGACACCGGAAAGAGGCGGTCGCTGTCGACGCCGAGGACGAGGCTGGCAGCGGTGACTCTCGCGAGCGCGTCCGCGACGCTGCCGCGTCCGCGGCCGATGTCGTGGGAGCTCATCGCCGTGGCCAGGGTGAGGTAGCTGTTCGCATCGAACCGGCGCGTGAACTTGTTCCCGTGAAAGTCGAGGTAACTTTCCACGGCGAACCGGCCGGCGCCGCCGAGCGGGCTGATATCGCTCTGCCAGCTCCGATGGAAACGCCCATTGAGCTCGCTGGGCGAACGGTAGCTGAGCAGCGCGAGCCGCCGTGCGAGGGCGAGGCCCCGGTGGGGGCCGTCGCCATCCTTCGCGTCGTAATAGTCGCCGCCGCTGAATCCCGGATCCATCCTGATGGATTCGGCCTGCACCGAATTCAGCGAAATCTCGTCGGCGTCGCTCACGGCAGGGGCGGCCAGGATCGCGACCCGTGCGAGTCGATCCGGGTATCCGACGGCCCATTCGAGCGCGTGCATGCCGCCCATCGATCCGCCGATCACCGCGGCGAACCGGTCGATTTCGAGCGCGTCCGCGAGGGCGACCTGAGCCGCCACCTGGTCTCGGATCGTGAGGAACGGGAACCGGGAACCCCACTCCTGGCCGTCCGGGGCGGAACTGGCGGGCCCGGTCGTCCCCTGGCAGCCGCCGAGCATGTTCGGCGCGACGACAAACCACCGGGTGGTGTCGATGGCCAGGCCGGGGCCGACGATGCCGGACCACCAGCCGCTTGTCGGGTGGCCCGGCCCCGCATTCCCGATGACGTGGCTGTCGCCGGTCAGGGCATGCAGGATGAGAATCGCGTTGCTGCGGTGTGCGTTCAGTTCCCCCCACGTTTCGTAGGCGACCCGCACGGCGGGCAGGACGCCGCCGAACTCGAGTTGCTGCGGCGCAAGCGCCGCAAACCGGCGCCCGCCGACCGGATCACCGTCCCGCCACGCTCCGGTTGCCGGGGGTTTCCCGAGCAGTGACCGGATGTTCGATTCCGTGATGAATCCCGACGGGACGGAGTCCGCTGCAGTTTGCCAGTCCATGGTGTGTTCATTGTCTCCCGCGCCGCGGGGTTCGCGATCCCGTGTTACGCGGCGAGAGCACCCCGCGCGGCGGCAAGTCCCTGCTCGAGGTCGGCGAGAATGTCGTCGATGTTCTCCAGGCCAACCGAGAGTCGCACGAGGCCCGGCGTGACGCCGGCAGAGAGTTGCTGCTCTCCAGTCAATTGCGAGTGCGTGGTCGATGCGGGGTGGATGATGAGGCTGCGCACATCGCCGATGTTGGCGACGTGGCTGAACAACTCCACGCTGTCCACGAGGGAACGCCCGGCGTCGACGCCGCCCTTCAGTTCGAAGGACAGGACCGCGCCCGTGCCGAGCGGGGCGTACTTCTTCCCCACTTCGAACCACGGGCTGGAGGCCAGGCCGGCCCAGGACACCGAGGCGACATCCGGGTGTGCTTCGAGCCATTCGGCCACCGCCCTCGCGTTCTGCACGTGGCGCTCGACGCGAAGACTCAGGGTTTCGATGCCCTGAATGAGCTGCCACGCACTCGCCGGTGCGATCGCCGAACCGAGGTCGCGCAGGAGTTGCACGCGTGCCTTGATGATGTAGGCGATCCCATCTCCCAGCACGGTCGTGTAGCTCGCTCCGTGGTAGGACGGGTCGGGTTCGGTGAGGCCGGGGAACTTCTCGACGTTCTTGCTCCACGCGAACTTTCCACCGTCCACGATGACTCCGGCCATGACCGTGCCGTGCCCGCCGAGGAACTTCGTCGCGGAGTGCACGATGATGTCCGCCCCGTGCTCGAGCGGGCGGATGAGGTACGGGGTTGCAATCGTGTTGTCGACGATCAGGGGTACCCCGTTCTCGTGGGCGACATCGGCGACGGCCCTGATGTCGAGAATGTTGATTCTCGGATTGCCGATGGATTCGGCGAAGAACGCCTTCGTGTTGGGTTTGACGGCGCGGCGCCACTCTTCCGGATCGTCCTGATCCTCAACGAAGGTCGTTTCGATGCCGAGCTTCTCCAGCGTGTATTTGAACAGGTTGAACGTGCCGCCGTAGATGGAGGAGGACGACACGATGTGGTCGCCGGCCTGCGCGATGTTCAGGATCGCGAAGGTCGTTGCGGACTGCCCGGACGAGAGCAGGAGCGCGGCGGTGCCGCCCTCGAGGGCGGCGATGCGCTGTTCCGCGACATCCTGCGTAGGGTTCTGGATGCGTGTGTAGATGTTGCCGAATTCGGCGAGCGCGAACAGGTTCTTTGCGTGGTCCGAATTGTTGAACACGTACGCGGTGGTCTGGTAGATGGGCGTGGCCCGTGCGTTCGTGACGGGGTCCGGCTGGGCGCCGGAATGAATCTGCTTGGTTTCGAACTTCCAGTCCTGGCTGGTGGTGGTCATGGTGGTTCTCCCTCGATGAGCGCGGATGCAGCGTGGTGCCGACCTGTTTCCGAGAGTAGGCAGCGGCCGGGGGAGGGTCAACGCGCATCGAAACACGAAGTAACCTTCCGCTGGCACACTGGTAGCACCGGGTGAAAGGCGAAGTACATGGCGGTTCGACGAGTGGTGGTTACCGGCGGGAGCTCCGGGATCGGTGCGGCGACGGTGCGGTTGTTGAGGGAGCACGGCTGGGACGTGATCGGGGTCGCCCGGCGCGCCGACCGGCTGGAAGCCCTGGCGGCGGAGACGGGCGCGAGCGTGTTCGCGGCCGACCTCACCGACCAGAGCCAGGTCGACGCGTTCCGGGACTTCGTGGCGCAGGGCGGGGCGATCGATGCGCTCGTGAACAACGCGGGCGGTGCGTTCGGCATGGAGTCCGTGGAGGACAGCGACCCGGAGGACTGGACGCGGATGTTCGATGTGAACGTCGTCGCGGTCAAGCGCGTGATCACCGCCCTGCTGCCGCTCCTGCGGGAGGGGGCCGGTGCGCTCGGCCATGCCGACATCCTGACCGTCACCTCGATCGCCGGGCACCTGCCGTACGAGGGCGGCGGCGGGTACAACGGTTCCAAGTTCGCGTTGCGCGCTATGGTCGGGGTGCTTCGGCTCGAACTCAACGGCGAGCCGATCCGGGTGATCGAGATCGCGCCCGGGATGGTGAAGACGGACGAATTTTCACTCACCCGGTTCGGCGGGGATCAGGCGCGGGCGGATGCCGTGTACGCGGGCGTCGACAACCCGCTCACCGCGGAAGACATTGCCGAGGTCATCGTGCTCGCGCTGGAACTGCCCGGCCACGTGAATCTGGACCTGGTCACCGTGAAGCCGGTCGCGCAGGCCGCGCCGCACAAGGTGGCGAGGGTTCCCCTGGTTCCGAAGCGCTGACTACCCCGAAGCGCTGGCCCCGTCGAGCCGGGCGAACGCGAGAGCGGCGAGGTACGCTGCGGCATCCGGCAGCACCGAATCGTCGAACCGGGCGAGGTTCGAGTGATTGTAGGGTGCCGTCGCCGGGTTGAGTTCGGGACGGCACGCGCCGACGAACACGAACGCGCCCGGCACCTCCCGAAGCACGGAAGCGAAGTCCTCCGCACCGCCGATCGGCGTCTCGGCCAGCGTGAACCGTTCCCGTCCGAACATCTCGACCGCGACGCGTTCGGCCACGTCCACGTGCTCCGGCGCGTTGACGAGCGGCTCCGTCACGATGGCGAAGTCAACGTCGGCGGCGAGCCCGAACGCGGAGGCAATGCCCGACACGAGTTCCCGACTGTGCGCCTCCACCGCGACGAGGTTCTGCTCCGAAAACGTGCGGACGGTCGCTCCGAAACTCGCCGTGCTCGGGATCACGTTGCTCGTCCCGCGCTCGCCGCCAGCAAGCCAGCCGACGGTGATGATGACCGGGTCGAACGCGCTGAACCGGCGCGTGACCATCGTCTGCAGGCCCGACACGATTTCGGCGAGCGCCTGATTCGGATCCCGCGCGAGGTGCGGTGCAGAGCCGTGCCCGCCGCTGCCGTTGACCGTCACGTCCAGTGTTGCCGCCGCAGCCATGAGGGTGCCCGCACGGGTGAAAAAGTGGCCGAGCGGCGCGCTCGTCGTCACGTGCAGCGCGTACGCTCCGACAATCGAACCCGTCGCGAATCCGAGCGCGCCGTCCTCGAGCATGGCGTTTGCGCCGCGGTAGCCTTCCTCGCCCGGCTGCAGCAGGAAGAGCACTTCCCCGGCGAGCTCGTCGCGATGGGTCGCGAGCAAATGGATCGCCCCCACCGCTATCGCGGCGTGGAGGTCGTGGCCGCACGCGTGCATGAGGCCGGGGATTTCGGACGCGAAACTCTCACCGGTGTCTTCGTGCAGCGAGAGGGCATCCAGGTCTGCCCGCAGGATCACCGTCGGACCCGGCATACCGCCGGTGATCCGCACGATCGCCGAGGTCATGGGCAGTCCGTTTCCCGGGTCCACGCGGTCGGACTCGGGCCGGATGACCTCGATCGGCAGCCCGGAAATGGAGGCGAGGACACGGTCGAGTGTTTTCGGCGTGTGGAGGCCCAACTCCGGCTGGCGGTGGATGTCGCGTCGCACGGACTGCACTTCGCTCAGGTAGCCGGCAGCTTCGGCGGCGAGGTCCTTCAGCTTCACGGTACCGTCACTCCCGTCGTTTCACTTTCCACCGCATCGGAGAAGGCAAGCTTCGGCACGAAGAACAGGAGCACTGCGGCAATGAGCGCTCCGACCCCGCAAATCGTCCACACGAGGAAGTATCCGAACAGGCTCCCGGCGGTGGAACCGGCGACCTGCACGGCGCCGATCGCGAGCACGATCGCGAACACCGACGACGCGAAGGAGCCGCCGATCGTCTTCGTCGTGTTCGTGAGAGCCGAAGCGATACCGGTCTGCCCGCGCGGCGCTGCGGCGGCGGCGGCCGCGGGAAGCGCGCCGACGAGCGCCCCGCTGCCGAGTCCGGCGATGACCATGTTCAGGAACACTTGCCACGTCTCCAGGTGGAACGGGAGGAACAGGAGATACCCGATCGCCACGAAGAACGACGCGACGATGAGCGCGAATCTCGGGGTTCTCCAGCGAGAGACAAGCGGGAACAACAGCGCACCAATGATCATGGAGATCAGGTACAGGCCGATGAGGATGGAAATTGTTCCCGAGCCAAGCCCCAGGCCGTATCCGAGCGCCTCCTTGTCCGTCCCGGCGTAGGTTGCGAGAGGCGCTTGAGCACCGAGAAGGCTAATTCCCACAAGAAATGCGGTGAGCTGCACGGGCCACATATTCGGCTGGCGGAATACCCGGATGTCGATGGCCGGGTCCTTCTGGCGGAGTTCGAAGCGCACGAACGGCCAGAACGTGAGGACGCCGAAGGCCATGATCGCCCACGGCCACCACTGGTCGTCGTTGAACTTCAGGAACGTGAGCCCGGAGGTGATGAGCAGCAGGCCGATCGTGAGGATGGAGAAGCCGATCCAGTCGAGGCTTCTGCCCGGCAGCGACTCCGACTCGGGCACGCCGAACAGGATCACGAAGAACACGAGGGACACCGCGATTGCCGGCACCATGAGGGTCGGAATCATCGAACTGTGAAGGTTCTCCGGACCGCCGAACGCTGTGAACACCCGGGAACCGCCGAGTGCTCCGGCGATGGCGCCGGCTTCGAGGCCGACGATGAGGAGCCCCGCCGCCCTGCGCGTGGCGGAGGCTGCGCGGCCGCTTCGTCTCCCCTTGTCGAAAATGAGCGCGATCTCCAGCGGCAGCCAGACAACGTAGAACGCCTGCAGCGACCAGGCGATGAGGAACGTCGTGAAGTCGCCCGCAAACGCGAGCCACCACGTGGCACCCGCCGTGAGCGCCGTGGCGACGAGCAGGATTTTCTTGTGGCCGTACATGTCGCCGAGCTTGGCCAGAATCGGAACCACGAGGGCGGACAAGAGCAGTTGCGCGCCCTCGAAAATGTTGAAGTCGGCGTCCCTGATTCCCAGGTACTTCACGAGGTCGGGGATGAGGGGAACATAGAAGCCCTGCAGGATGCCGCTCACGAATTCCACGAAGATGAGGAAGCCGATAAGGCTGACGGTGACCGCACCTGCTTTTCCGCGAAGAAGAGTCATGAACGCACACTAGCGCCTCGGCCGACCGTATTCTGCTGTCATGGCCGCGCCGAAACCGCTCACCGAACTCGTCGACCCCGGCTGGGCCGAGGCGCTGGCACCGGCCGCCGCGCAGGTGGCCGCACTGGGGGAGTTCCTTCGGTCGGAGGTTTCCGCCGGCCGCGGGTACCTGCCTGCCGGCCGCAACGTTCTGCGCGCATTCACCTACCCGCTCGCCGACGTGCGGGTTCTCCTCGTCGGCCAGGACCCGTACCCGACCCCCGGGCATTCGATCGGGCTCGCGTTTGCGGTGGAGCACGGGGTGCAGCCGATCCCGCGCAGCCTGCAGAACATTTACCGTGAACTGCACGATGATCTGGGGATCACGGTGCCGTCGCATGGCGACCTGACGGGCTGGGCCGAGCAGGGCGTCATGCTCCTGAACCGGGTGCTGACGGTGCAGCCCGGGGCCTCCGGATCCCACCGCGGCAAGGGATGGGAGGCTGTCACGGAACTCGCGATCCGCGCCCTCGTAGAACGCGGCGGCCCGCTCGTCGCGATCCTGTGGGGCAGGGATGCCGCGGCTCTCGGACCGCTGCTTGGTGGGACGCCCGTCGTGAAGTCGGTGCATCCAAGCCCGCTGTCGGCGCGCAATGGATTTTTCGGCTCGCGGCCGTTCAGCCGGGCGAACGAGCTGCTCGTGAAGCAGGGTGCGCCGCCGGTGGATTGGCGCTTGTGACGGGGCTGGCGCGCGGGCGGTAAATCTGCTTTACTTGTGCTATGTCAACTAGCACAACAATCGAGATCGCCGGGCTGGGGAAGTCCTTCGGCGCTATGCGCGCCGTCGACGACCTGAGCTTCAGCGTTCGGCCCGGTCAGGTGACGGGGTTCCTCGGCCCGAACGGCGCGGGCAAGACGACCACCCTGCGGATGCTGCTCGGCCTCGTTCGGCCCACGGAGGGCACCGCGACGTTCGGCGGAACCGAGTATCGAAACCTCAAAGATCCGCTTGCGACGGTCGGAACAGCTCTGGAAGCGTCCAGTTTTCACCCCGGCAGGTCCGCGCGAAATCATCTGCGGGTGTACGCGCGCGCCGCGGGCATCGGCATGAAACGGGTCGACGCAGTTCTGGCCCAGGTGGGCATCGCCGCGTTCGCCGACCGCAGAGTCGGCGGGTACTCGCTCGGCATGCGGCAGCGCCTCGGCCTCGCCTTCGCGCTGCTGGGCGATCCCGGAGTGCTCGTACTGGACGAACCCGTCAACGGCCTCGACCCGGAAGGCATCAAGTGGATCCGTTCCTTCCTGGGGCAGCTCGCCGCCGAAGGGCGGACCGTTCTCGTGTCGTCGCACCTCCTGAGCGAGGTGCAGCAAAGCGTCGATCGCGTCATCATCATTTCCCACGGGTCGCTCGTGTACGAGGGCGGGCTTGCCGAACTGGAAAGCGGTCCGCGGGTGCTGGCCGATTCGCCGGATCGTGCGGCGCTCGAGTCTGCGCTTCTGGCAGCCGGGGCCGACGTGGAAGCGACGGCCGGCGGGCTTGCCGTGACAGGTCTGACACGCGAGCAGGTGGGGACCATCGCGCTGTCGGCGGGCGCCGTGCTCAGCCTTCTGGCCTCGGAGCACAGTGGAATCGAACAGGCCTTTCTCGACCTCGTGGGAGAAGGAGGATCACTGTGAACGTGCTGACGGACGCGCTGGCTGCACTTCGCGCCGAGTTTTCGAAAATTTTCACCGTCCGCATGTGGTGGGTGCTTCTCATCGTTCTCGCGGGCTACGTCGGATTCACGGCGGGAATTCTCGCCCTCGTGTTCGGCGGCGTCGGCGGCGCGCTCGCCAGTGGTGGAAACGCACCGCAGATTCCCGCGGCCGCGCTCCCGCCCATCATTTACAGCATCGCCTCGAGCGTCGGATACGTCTTCCCCGTCCTGTTCGGAACGCTCGCCACGACCGCGGAGTTCCGACACCAGACCCTGACCCCCACGTTCCTCGCGACGCCCCGTCGCGGACTGGTGCTCGGTGCGAAGTTCGTCGCGCTCGCAGTGGTTGGTGCCGGGTACGGCCTCGTCGCACTGCTGATGTCAGTGGGCCTTGGTTCCTCGATCCTGGCCGCCACCGGCCACGACACGGGGCTCGGCGACGGCGACACGTGGTGGCTGCTTGCCCGCATCGTGCTCGCGATGGCGATCTGGGCGATCATCGGCGTCGGGCTCGGCGCGCTCATCCCCAGCCAGGTCGCCGCGATCGTCATTGTGCTGGCGTTCACGCAATTCCTGGAGCCGATCCTGCGCCTCGTGGCCACGTTCTGGGACTGGACGGCGAGCATGGGCCAGTACCTGCCGGGGGCCGCGAGCGATGCCCTCGTCGGGTCGAGCATCTTCACCACGTTGGGCGCGGCGACCGGACAGACCCAATCTCTGGATTGGTGGGCAGGCGGGCTCGTGTTGCTCGCGTACGCCGTCGTTGCCGGCGTGTTCGGTTACTTCACGAGCTGGCGACGCGATGTGACGTGATGCCCGGCAATCAGTGGGCTCGGAACAGTTTCATGGAGGTCGGCGACATCGTGATCGTGGAGCCGGGAGCATGATCGCTCTGCTCGATCCAGTCGTACGCGCTGTCAAACAGGAGGGTAAAGCTCTCGACGCCGGCGTGCTGGGGGAGCGTGACCGTTTCCTCGGCTTCGAGCCCGTGCACGATGAGCAGGATCCGGTTGAACCCGTCGACCTCGTGCGTTGAGGCGGCGAGGTACTGCAGCGTCCGCTCGGCGGGCGAATCCCAGTCCTGAATCGACATCGAGGCGCCGGCGGCGTTGTACCAGTCCATTTGGGTCGCGGAATCCAGCGTCTCCCCCCACACCCCGAAATCGCGGGGCCGGATCGCGGGGTGTTCGAGGCGGAACCGGATTCCGGCTCGTGCGATCGCGAACAGGTCGCGCTGCCATTCCTCCAGATCCCACGGAAGCCAGCTCAGTTCGTCGTCGTGGATGTACGCGTTGTTGTTCCCCCGCTGGCTTCTGCCGATCTCGTCGCCCGCGGTGATCATGGGGGTACCCGCAGACAGCAACAGGGTGGCCACCAGATTGCGCATCGCTTTGCGGCGTGCAGTGACGATCGCCGGATCGTTCGTCTTACCCTCCACGCCGTGGTTGAAGGAGTGGTTGTTGTCGGTGCCGTCGCGGTTGTTCTCGCCGTTGCCGAGATTGTGTTTGACGTTGTAGGACGTGAGGTCCCACGCCGTGAATCCGTCGTGCGCCGTCACGAAATTTACGGAAGCCCCCGGGCCGCGATCCGCGGAGAACAGATCGGAAGAGCCGGATATGCGAGTGGCAAGCCGACCGATGCCGATCGGTGCGGCGCCGGTGGAGCGCGCCGCGGCGATGTCGCTCAGCCAGAACTGCCGGACGCGATCGCGATACCGATCGTTCCATTCGAGCCAGCCCTTCGGGAACCCTCCCGTGTGCCAGCCGTCGTGACCGATATCCCACGGTTCGGCGATCAGCTTCGTGCCGGCGAGGGCCGGATCGTCCCGAATCGCCGTGAGAAGGGGATGCTCGGGGTCGAACTCGTGGTGCGCGTCCCTCGCGAGCGTGACGGCGAGGTCGAAACGGAATCCGTCGATCTGCACCTCGTTTGCCCAGTACCGCAACGAATCGAGAATGAGCCGCTGCGTGGCCGGCATGGCGGTGTTGAGCGCGTTCCCCGTGCCCGTCGTATCGATGTAGCCTCCGTGCGCGTCCTGCCGGTAGTAGGTGGCGTCGTCGAGGCCGCGGAGGCTCGACGTCGGCCCGCCCGGCCCCTCCTCCGACGTGTGGTTGTATACGACATCCAGGATCACCTCGATGCCTGCTTCGTGGAGCAGCCGCACCATTCCCTTGAATTCGCGCAGCACGCCGGCAGGTCCGGCACTTTGCGCCGTCGGGGATGCCCAGGCGGCGTGCGGGGCGAAAAAGGAGAGGGTGTTGTATCCCCAATAATTGGTCAGCCCCATCGCGACCAGGCGCTGTTCGGACACGAACTGGTGGACGGGCAGCAGCTCGATGGCCGTGACGCCGAGATCCAGGAGGTAGCGGATGGTCGATTCGTGCGCGAGCCCGGCATAGCTTCCCCTGAGCCGTTCGGGCACGGCCGGATTGAGTTTGGTCATCCCCTTCGCGTGCGCCTCGTAAATGATGGTGCGATCGACGGGGGTCGCGGGCTTGGGCACCCCGCCCCAGTCAAAACCCTCGTCGAGGATCGTGGAGCGCCACTCACCGCCGGTGACTCTGGAAAGCCCTTTCGCGTAGGGGTCGAGGAGGTGGAGGTTGGGGTCGAATCTGCCCAGGGACGAACCAGCCGACTGCCCTGTCGCCCGCAGCGTGTAGCTGCGGCCGGCCGTGAGTTTCGGCGACGTTGCCGACCAGACGCCGTTGCCGTCCTGGACGAGCGGAACCGTGTCGGTGATCCAGTTGAGGTCCTTGCGGGAGAACAGGCACAGCTCTATCCCGCTCGCGTTCGCCGAGTAGACGCGGATCGTTCCGCCATCTGTGGTGAAGGTGACGCCGAGATCGCGAAGCGGGTCGGGTGTCGGCACCGTTCTAGAGTAATTGAGTGCGAGACCGCCCCGTGCCGTGACCTCGAGGGAGAAGGCAGATGACCGTGTACCTTGACCACGCGGCGACCACCCCGATGCTGTCGGCGGCGCGCGAGGCCTGGCTGGAAGCCCTGGGGCTCGTGGGGAATCCCTCCTCGATTCACAGTGACGGGCAGAACGCGAAGCGGATGCTCGAGGATGCCCGGGAGCGGATCGCCGCGAGCCTCGGCTGCGACCCGATTGAAGTCGTGTTCACCTCGGGGGGCACCGAATCCGTCAACCTCGCCATCAAGGGGTTGTACTGGGCGGCGGTGGCCGCCGACTCCGAGCGTCGGCGCATCCTCGTTCCGCGGGGCGAGCACCACGCGACGGTGGACACGGTGGAATGGCTGGAGCGGCACGAGGGGGCGATCGTGCAGTGGCTGCCAGTCGACGAGTATGGCCGGGTGTCGCCGGCGGAGGTGGAGTCGGCGCTGTCGTCGCACGCGGACATGGCGCTCGTCACCCTGCTGTGGGCGAACAACGAGGTGGGAACCATTCAACCCGTTGCCGACATCGTCGCGCTCGCGACGAAGTACGGCGTTCCCGTCCACGCGGACGCGGTGGCCGCCTATCGGCACCTGCCCATCGACTTCGCGGCATCCGGGCTCGCCGCGCTGTCGGTTTCCGCGCACAAGATCGGCGGCCCGCTGGGAATGGGCGCTCTCGTCCTGTCCCGGAAGGCCACGGTCGTTCCGCTGATCCACGGGGGAGGGCAGCAGCGCCAGGTGCGCTCCGGCACGCAGGATGCGCCGGCCGCGCACGCGTTCGCGGCGGCTGCAGAGCATCCGGTTTCGGACCTCTCGGCATTGCGGGACGAACTCATCGCGGGAGTTGCCGGCGCGGTGCCCTCCGCGATCCTGCGGGGCGATCCGGTGAATCGGCTGGACAACAACGCCCACTTCACATTCCCGGGCTGCGAGGGCGATTCGCTCCTGTTCCTTCTGGATGCGGCAGGGATCTCGGTGAGCACGGGTTCCGCGTGCCAGGCCGGGATTCCGGAGGCGAGCCACGTGCTGATCGGGATGGGGCTCGACGAGCAGGAGGCGCGCGGCGCGCTCCGGTTCACGTTCGGCCACACCTCGATCAGGTCGGACATCCGCGCGCTCGTGGCGGCGCTGCCGAACGCCCACGAAAAAGCGGTGCGGGCCGGCCTCGCGACCCGCGAAACGTCGAAGGGCACCCGCTAGGTTTCGATCGTTCTCTGCATGTGTTAGTATTTTATAACAGGTGCAAGAAAGGACGAGGACGTGAACGCGGAGGAGCTGAGCGGCCAGCTGGCGGCAATCGCCAGTACGCAACGATTGGGCATCATCGCCCAACTCGTCAGCGAGCCTCTTCACGTGAGCGAACTAGCGCGGCGCATGGAAATGTCCCGCGCCCTGCTCTATATGCATCTGGCAAAGCTCGAGGCGGCCGGTTTCGTGACCGGCCACCTTGAACTGAGCGACGACGGCAAGGCCCTGAAGTTTTTTCAGGCCGTGCCGTTCGAGCTCAGCATCACACCTGCCGTCATCGCGGCGGCGGTCAGCAACGAGGAAGGCACGAACGGCTGATGGAGATCTTTTACAGCTTTTGGTTTTGGATCGCGGTTGTCGCGGTTGTCGGAATAACCGCAGGGGTAATCACGAACGCCGTGAACAAGTCGGCAGAGACGCGCAAGTATGTTGCGGATGCCCAGTCGGGCGGCAATTACAAAAAGGTCGCCGAAGACTTCGCCGCGCTGAACACCAAGGTGATCGCGCGACTGGACACGGTGGAGTCCCGCCTCGCCGCGATCGAGAAAACTCTCACGGAAATCCCCTGAGACCTCGTGTTCACGTTCAGCAGCGTCTCCTACGTGGGCTCGTCGTCGCGGCCCGCCGGTCGGGAACCGGACCCGCCCGACGGGAACCGGGATGAGGACGAGGCGACTCTTACCTAGACTGAAATCATGAAAGTTCTCGCGGCGATGAGTGGTGGAGTGGATTCCGCCGTCGCCGCCGCGCGCGCCGTCGATGCCGGCCACGAGGTTGTCGGCGTGCACCTGGCGCTCAGCCGGATGCCGGGAACGCTGCGCACCGGCAGCCGGGGTTGCTGCACAATCGAGGACTCGATGGACGCTCAGCGGGTCGCGAACCTCATCGGGATCCCGTACTACGTGTGGGACTTCTCCGAACGTTTCAAGCTCGATGTGGTCGATGATTTCATCGCCGAATACTCGGCGGGACGCACGCCGAACCCGTGCCTGCGGTGCAACGAGAAAATCAAGTTCGCGGCCCTCATGGAGAAGGCTCTGGACCTTGGCTTCGATGCTGTCGCCACCGGCCACTACGCGACAATCACAACCGACGCCGACGGCAATCGCGAACTCCACCGCGCGGCTGACTGGGCGAAAGACCAGTCCTACGTGCTGGGAGTGCTCACCGCCGACCAGCTCGCGCACAGCATGTTTCCGCTCGGCTCGACCCCGAGCAAGGCCGAGGTGCGGGCCGAGGCGGCCGCACGCGGATTCTCGGTGGCGAGCAAACCGGACAGCCACGACATTTGCTTCATTCCGGACGGGGATACCCGCGCCTGGCTTGCGGAGCGTGTCGGTGCGGAACCGGGCGACATCCTCGACCGTGCAGGGGAGAAGCTCGGAACGCACGATGGCGCGGCGGCGTTCACCGTCGGGCAGCGTAAAGGGCTGAACATCGGATACCCTGCCGACGACGGCAAGCCCCGGTTCGTGCTTGAGGTGCGGCCGAAAACCAACGAGGTCGTGGTCGGACCGCGCGAGGCGCTCGACCTGGCCGAAGTAGCCGGGTCACGATTCAGCTGGGCCGGCATGCCGCCGAAGGAAATCGCAAACTCAAAGTCCCAGCCCCTGGACTGCACGATTCAAATTCGCGCGCACGCCGACCCGGTTCCTGCCACGCTCCGACACGACGGCGGAGAGCTCGTGGCGGTCCCCGACGAACCGCTCAGCGGGGTCGCGCCGGGGCAGAGTTGCGTGATCTACCTCGGCACCCGCGTCGTCGGCCAGTTCACGATCGACCGCACGGTCAGCGCGGCGCCGGAACCTGCCATTCCCTCGCCCGCCTTGTAAGATTGCAGGGGCTTCAGGAACCAATCCGGGTTCGCTCGCCTCGCCGCTGACTACCGTGAGGCCAAGATGTCCCATGAGGCTGTTGTGAACGCCAACCCGCTCGCCCCGCCGTGGCTCGAACCGCCGGCGGACGCGAACGCGCTCGCCAGCGGGGTATGGCCGGCCCACTCGCTTCGCGCACGCGAGGGCGAGCTCGAGTTCGCCGGGGTGTCGGCATCCGCCCTCACCGCGCAGTTCGGTTCGCCGCTGTACGTGCTTGATGAAGCGGATGCGCGAGCGCGCGCAGCCGGCATCCGCCGTTCCTTCGAGGCGGCGTTCGGCGCGATCGGAGCGAACGTGACGGTGTATTACGCCGGAAAGGCGCTCCTGTCCGCCGAGGTCGCACGCTGGATGGATGCGGAGGGCCTCGCCATCGACGTGGCCAGCGGCGGCGAACTCGCGCTGGCCCTCGCCGCAGGCATTCCGGCCTCCCGCCTGGGGCTGCACGGCAACAACAAGAGCCTCGAGGAAATCGAGAGCGCGGTTCGCGCCGGGGTCGGCGCGATCGTGCTGGACAGCGCCATCGAGATCGAAAGGGTGGCCGAGGCCGCCGGGCGGCACGGCAGGGTGCAGCGCGTGCGGTTGCGCACGAACACGGGTGTTCATGCGCACACCCACGACTATCTGGCCACAGCCCGCGAAGACCAGAAGTTCGGCGTTCCGCTCACCGACGTGGCAGGCCATGTGGAACGCATTCGAGCCCTGGACTCCCTGGAGTTCCTTGGGCTGCACTCGCACATCGGTTCGCAGATTTTCGACGTGAGCGGATTCGTCGAGGCCATCCGGCGCCTCGTCGCGGTGCACGCGACCCTGCTCGAGGGCGGCCCCGTGCCCGAGTTGAACCTCGGCGGGGGATTCGGGATTGCCTACACCTCGGCCGACCGGGTGACGCCCATCGAGGACATGGCACGCCAACTCGCGGCGGCGGTGGCGGGCGAGGCGAAACGCCACGGCGTCGCCGTTCCGGACATCGCGATCGAGCCGGGCCGCGCCATCATCGGACCGGCAGGCGTCACGCTGTACACGGTCGGCACGATCAAGGACGTGGACGTGGCGACGGATTCCGGAATTGCCCCTCGCCGGTATGTGAGCGTCGACGGCGGCATGAGCGACAATGTTCGGCCAGCACTGTACGGAGCAGACTTCACCACGCGAATGGCGAGTCGGGCCTCTGATGCCTCTCCCGTGCTTGTCCGGATCGCCGGCAAGCACTGCGAGAGCGGCGACATCGTCGTGCACGCCGACTACCTTCCCGGCGACGTCGCGCCGGGGGATATCCTCGCGGTTGCCGCGACCGGCGCCTATTGCTGGTCGCTTTCGAGCAACTACAACTACCTCGCCCGGCCCGCGGTCGTCGCCGTGTCTGACGGCGCAGCACGAGCGATCATCCGTGGGGAGACGCTGGCGGACCTTCTCGGCCGGGACCTGGCACTTGCCGGCACGGCCGCAGCGAGCGATGCCGCCACGGGCGAAGGAGACACCGAATGATCGAATACCGCAATCTGAAAGTGGCGCTGCTCGGCGCGGGAAATGTCGGCGCGCAGGTCGCCGCGCTCCTCCTGGAGCACAGCGCGGAACTCGCCGAACGCGTGGGAGCCGGGCTCGAGCTGATCGGCATCGCCGTGCGCGACCTCGATGCCGAGCGCACCGCCGACCTTCCGCGCGAACTGCTCACGACGGACACCGAATCCCTCATCCTGAACGCCGACATCGTGATCGAACTTCTCGGCGGCCTCGAACCGGCCAGGGAATACATTCTGCAGGCGCTGAATTCCGGTGCGGACGTGATCACCGGCAACAAGGCCCTCCTGGCCACGCACGGCCCTGAGCTGTTCGAGGCTGCGGAGCAAGTGGGAGCCCAACTGTATTACGAGGCGGCCGTGGCGGGGGCGATTCCCATCATCCGCCCTCTGCACGACAGCCTCGCCGGCGATCGGGTGCGGCGAATTCTCGGCATCGTGAACGGCACGACGAACTTCATCCTCGACCGAATGCACACGAAGGGCGCGACGCTTCAGGAGGCCCTCGCGACGGCGACGGAGCTCGGCTTCGCCGAAGCGGATCCCACCGCCGACATCGGCGGATACGATGCGGCGCAGAAGGCGGCCATTCTGGCCAGCCTCGCGTTCCACACCGTCGTTCCCCTCGACGCGGTGTACCGCGAGGGAATCACCGGGATCACCCTCGAGCAGGTTGAGGCGGCCAGGCACGCCGGCTATGTCATCAAACTTCTCGCGATTTGCGAACGGCTCGTCGACGCGCAGGGAACCGAGGGCGTGAGCGCCCGGGTGTATCCCGCTCTCGTCCCGCAGGACCACCCTCTTGCCGCCGTGCACGGCGGCAAGAATGCGGTGTTCATCGAAGCGGATGCCGCAGGCGACCTCATGTTTTACGGGGCCGGGGCGGGCGGCCTGGAGACGGCATCCGCGGTCCTGGGCGACCTCGTCTCCGCCGCCAGACGCCACGTCATCGGCGGTCCCGGCATCGCGGAGTCCCGTCACGCCATCCTGCCCATTCTGCCCATGGCGAGCATCACGACGAGGTATCAGATCACCCTCGCGGTGCCGGATCAGCCCGGCGTCCTCGCCGCGATCGCGGAATTGTTCCGCGAACACGGTGTGTCCGTGGAGACCCTCGTGCAGTCGGTGCGGGTGCGCCGGGATGAATCAACGCCCAGCGCTACCCTGGTGATCGGCACCCACGAGGCATCGGAGGCGTCCCTCGCCGCGACCGTCTCCTCACTGGCCACCTCCCCCGTCGTCGAAACCGTTAGTTCCGTTCTGAGAGTTGAGGGCCTGTAGGAATGTCCACGTCGAATACACCAAAGTCCCGCCTGTCGAAGCCGAGTCCGTCCGCGCAGTGGCGCGGGGTGATCCGCGAGTACGCGGATCGGCTGGACGTGAGCGAGGCGACCCCCATCGTGACCCTCGGCGAGGGCGGCACTCCGCTCATCGACGCGACGGCGCTTTCCCGCCGCACGGGCGCGAACGTCTGGGTCAAGTTCGAGGGGATGAACCCGACGGGGTCCTTCAAGGACCGCGGCATGACGATGGCCGTGTCCAAAGCCGTCGAGCACGGCGCGAAAGTCGTCGTGTGCGCATCGACCGGTAATACCTCCGCCTCGGCCGCCGCGTACGCCACGCGGGCCGGAATCGCCGCGGCAGTCCTCGTGCCGCAGGGCAAGATCGCGATGGGCAAGCTCAGTCAGGCGATCGCGCACAATGCGCACATCCTTCAGGTGGAGGGCAATTTTGACGACTGCCTGGAAATTGCGAAGGAATTGGCCGAGCGGTACCCGGTCCACCTGGTCAATTCGGTGAACAACGACCGCATTGAGGGGCAGAAGACCGCGGCGTTCGAGGTCGTCGAAGTGCTCGGAGACGCGCCCGACTTCCACCTGCTTCCCGTCGGCAACGCCGGCAATTACACGGCGTATCACCGCGGCTATCGCGAAGAGCTCGACCGTGGGGCCACGACCCGGCTTCCGCGGATGTTCGGCTTCCAGGCGGAAGGCAGCGCCCCGATCGTCTTCGGCCACATCGTGAAGGACCCGGACACCATCGCGAGCGCCATCCGAATCGGCAACCCGGCCTCGTGGAGCCTTGCCCTCGCCGCGCGCGATGACAGCGACGGCTACTTCGGCATGTTCTCCGATGAGAAAATACTCGAAGCGCACCGCATCCTTTCCGCGGAGACCGGGATTTTCGTCGAGCCGGCATCCGCGATCGGTGTCGCCGGACTGTTGGAACGCGCCGACGCGGGGATAATTCCGAAGGGCGCAACCGTGGTCGTCACGGTCACCGGCCACGGACTCAAGGATCCGGCCTGGGCCCTGCGGCAACCTGATGGCTCGGATATCACGCCGACGGTTGTTCCCGTTGACACCGACCAGGTCGCGCAGGCGCTCGGCATGACCGGACAGGCAGGACAGCAGTGACGGCGGCACAGTTCGTGCCGGTCGGCACGTCCGTTTCGGTCAAAGTCCCCGCAACGACGGCAAACCTCGGCCCCGGGTTTGACACGCTTGGTCTGGCCCTGTCGCTGTACGACGAGCTTGAGGTGACCGTGCGCGATGCGCCCGGGATTCACGTCACCGTCTCCGGGGTTGGCGAGGGAGAGGTTCCCACCGACGAATCGAACCTCGTCGCACGGTCTCTCGTTCACGTCTTCGACCACTTTGGAATACCGGTGCCGGGAATCGAGATCGCCGCGCACAACGCCATTCCTCACGGACGCGGGCTCGGTTCCAGCGGTGCAGCGATCGTCGCGGGAATCATGTCCGCGAAGGGGCTGCTCACCGGGATCATCGACCTGGACTCCACGGTGCTGCTCGAACTTGCCACCGAGCTGGAGGGCCACCCCGACAACGTCGCGCCGGCACTCTTCGGAGGACTCACGATCGCGTGGGTGGGAGACGGAGGTCCGAAACACAAGCGCCTCATGGCCCACCGCGGCGTTTCCGCCGTCGTGTTCGTGCCGGAGACCGAAATGTCGACGGCGCTGGCGCGCAGCCTGCAGCCGGCATCGGTGCCCCACGAGGATGCGATTTTCAACGTGTCGCGAAGCGCCCTGCTCGTCGCAGCGCTCGTGCAGAGCCCGGAGTTGCTCCTCGCGGCAACCGAGGATCGCCTGCACCAGAGTTACCGTGCAAGCGCCATGCCGCAGACGGATGAACTCATTCACATGCTGCGCGGCCATGGGCTTGCCGCGGTGGTTTCCGGGGCCGGCCCCTCCGTTCTGGTGCTCGGAAGCGATCCGAGCCAGCGTCTGAAGGCCGCCGAGCTTGTGGCGGAGAACTCCTCGACGACATGGCAGGCGCTCATGCTGGCCGTCGACTTCAAAGGTGCTACAGTGATTGTGCACCCGGTAGAAGGCTCCGTCTGAGCTGGCAACACCCCGTCAGGGACTGCCGCTTCCGACAGAGGTCCCGGATGCCATCACCAGCACTCGACCAGTCCCCGCCCTGCGCACCCGCGCAGATCCGGTGAGGGTACCTGGCCGACAAGCTCCGCTGCGGGTCGCAGCGCACCAATGGTGCGGGCCCCGTCAGGGGAAAGGAATCCTCCCAGTGACAGACCACAACGTTCGCGCCGTGGGGCCGAACGCCGACGCCTCTCTCGCCGCGCTGCGACTGCCTGAACTTCAGGCGCTAGCCGCAGAACTCGGCATTTCCGGCGCCGCCAAACTTCGAAAAGGAGAACTCGTGGATACCATCTCCGAGGTACAGACGAGCACGACTGCAGCACAGAACCCGGACGCGAGCGCCAATGCTCCGGCCGCGGCGCCGAGAAAGCGCGCGCCCCGACGGGCAACCGCGGCAGCGGGCGTCGTGACGACCACGGTGCCGGACGCGACGGCGAAAGAGGCGCCAGCGAACGGGGCACCGGCAAACGAGTCGCGCGCAAAAGAAGCGCCAGCACAGGAAGACGCCGCACAGGGCGAGCCTGCGACCCGAAGCTCCGCCACGGATGCGAAGGTCGATCAGGGCAGCGACGACGCGAAGGGCGCCGACCAGGGCGCCAATCAGAGCGGCGACAAGGACGGCGAGTCCGGCGGTCAGCGCAGCCGTAACCGTAACCGCAACCGCAGCGGCGGCGACCGCCAGCAGGGCGACAAACAGCAGGGCGACCGCCAGCAGGGCGACAAGCAGCAGGGTGACCGTCAGCAGGGCGACCGCCAGCAGGGGGACGGGGACGACCGCAACGGGCGCGGCCGGTACCGCGACCGCAAGCGGCGCGGGCAGGGTGGCGGCGACGAGATCGAGCCGGAAATCACCGAGGACGACGTGCTCATCCCGGTCGCCGGCATCCTCGATGTGCTCGACAACTACGCCTTTGTTCGCACGAGCGGATACCTCCCGGGCAACAACGACGTGTACGTATCACTCGGCCAGGTGAAGAAATACAACCTCCGCAAAGGCGACGCCGTCGTCGGATCCATCCGCCAGCCCCGCGAAGGCGAGAACCCCGGCCGTCAGAAGTACAACGCGCTCGTGCGGATCGACTCCGTCAACGGACTCGCACTGGACTCCGCGGTCGAACGCGTCGAGTTCGGCAAGTTGACTCCGCTCTATCCGACAGAGCGCCTGCGGCTGGAGACGGAAGCGGGAAAGCTCACGACCCGCATCATCGACCTCGTGTCGCCGATCGGCAAAGGCCAGCGCGGCCTCATCGTCTCGCCTCCCAAGGCGGGGAAGACGCTCGTGCTGCAGGCCATCGCCAATGCGATCGCGAAGAACAATCCCGAAGTCCACCTCATGGTCGTGCTCGTGGACGAGCGGCCGGAGGAAGTCACCGACATGCAGCGCACGGTGAAAGGCGAGGTCATCGCCTCCACCTTCGACCGGCCGGCCGAAGATCACACGACGGTCGCCGAGCTGGCGATCGAGCGCGCGAAGCGGCTCGTCGAACTCGGCCACGACGTGGTCGTCCTGCTCGACTCGATCACCCGCCTCGGACGCGCGTACAACCTCGCGGCGCCCGCCTCCGGACGGATCCTGTCCGGCGGCGTCGACTCCTCCGCGCTGTATCCGCCGAAGCGGTTCTTCGGGGCAGCGCGCAACATCGAGGATGGCGGCTCGCTGACCATCCTGGCCACCGCGCTCGTGGAGACCGGATCCAAGATGGACGAGGTCATCTTCGAAGAGTTCAAGGGCACCGGCAACATGGAACTTCGCCTCTCCCGCCAGCTCGCCGACAAGCGCATCTTCCCCGCCGTCGACGTGAACGCGTCCGGCACCCGCCGCGAAGAGATGCTCATGAGCGACGACGAGACGAAGATCACCTGGAAGCTTCGCCGCGCACTCGCCGGGCTCGACACCCAGCAGGCGCTGGAGATCGTCCTCGGCAGGCTCAAGGACACCTCGAGCAACGTCGAGTTCCTCATGCAGGTCCAGAAGTCGATGCCGACCGCCGGCGGGGCGAAGGAAGACTAACCACATGTTCGAGTCGGTGGCAGCGCTGCTGGCCGAGCATGAGGATCTGCAGATTCAACTGTCGGATCCCGCCGTTCACGCGGATGCCGGCAGGGCCAGGAAAATCAATCGGCGCTACGCGGAACTCAGTCAGATCAAGGCGGCGCACGAGCACTGGGTGAGCGCGGCGGATGACCTCGAGGCTGCGCGCGAACTCGCGAAGGATGACGAGTCTTTCGCGGCCGAAGTGCCAGCCCTGGAGGAGAAACTGGCGAGCGCGCAGGAGAAACTTCGGCGCCTGCTGATCCCTCGCGACCCGGACGACGGCCGCGACGTGATCATGGAAATCAAGGGCGGAGAGGGCGGCGCGGAGAGCGCGCTGTTCGCGGGAGACCTCCTGCGCATGTATTTGCACTACGCGGAGTCCAAGGGCTGGAAAACGGAGATCCTCGACTCCACGGAAAGCGATCTCGGCGGTTACAAGGGCGTTCAGCTGGCCATCAAGTCGAATGCGACCGACCCCTCGCAGGGCGTGTGGGCCCACCTCAAATACGAGGGCGGCGTGCACCGCGTGCAGCGGGTACCGGTTACGGAGTCGCAGGGCCGCATCCACACGTCCACGACCGGGGTCCTCGTGTTCCCCGAGGTGGATGAGCCCGAAGAGGTCGAGATCAACCAGAACGACCTCAAAATCGACGTGTACCGTTCGAGCGGCCCCGGCGGCCAGTCGGTGAACACGACCGACTCCGCCGTGCGCATCACGCACCTTCCGACCGGAATCGTCGTGTCGATGCAGAATGAGAAAAGCCAGCTGCAGAACCGCGAGGCGGGGATGCGCGTGCTGCGGGCACGCATTCTCGCCCGGCAGCAGGAGGAGCAGGCCGAACTCGACTCCGCGGCGCGCAAGAGCCAGATTCGAACGATGGACCGCTCCGAACGCATCCGCACCTACAACTTCCCGGAAAACCGCATCGCAGACCACCGCACCGGATTCAAGGCCTACAACCTCGACTCCGTCATGGACGGCGCGCTGGACGCCGTCATCGATTCGTGCATCCAGTTCGACGAAGAGGCTCGCATCGCCGAACTCGGCGATCACTCCTGACGAGTGCCGGCGTCCAGGTTTCCACGCTGCCGGACAGTCGCCGGAATCCCGACGGCAATGGCGTCCTCCGGCACATCGTGAACGACCACGGCGTTCGCCCCAATGACGCTGCGGTTGCCCAGAGAAACGTTCCCCAGCACTTTCGCGCCAGCCCCGACGGTAACCTCATTGCCCAGGGTCGGATGGCGTTGCCCGCGTCCGGAGCCCTTGCCGCCGAGCGTGACGCCGTGGAAGATCGTCACGTCATCGCCGATCACGGCGGTTTCCCCGATCACGACGCCCATCCCGTGGTCGATAAAGAGCCGGCGGCCGATCTGCGCACCGGGATGGATTTCGATCCCGGTAAGGAAGCGCGCAACTTGCGAGTTGGTGCGTGCGAGGGTTTTCCACCGGTGGCGCCACAACCAGTGTGAGCAGCGGTGCGCCCACACGGCGTGCAGACCGGAGTAGTTGAGGAATACCTCAAGCCGGGTGCGTGCCGCCGGGTCGTTGCGAAGGGCTGTGGCGATGTCCTCCCTCGCGCGAGAAAACAGGGGCATCGGGTGACTCAGTCCTGCAGGTCCTGGTACAGGATGGTCGAGACGTAGCGCTCACCGAAGTCCGGGACGACAACGACGATGGTCTTGCCCTCGCTCTGTGGCCGCTTCGCGACCTGGATGGCGGCATGAACCGCGGCACCCCCCGAGATCCCGGCGAGGATGCCTTCCTCGGCGGCCAGTCGGCGCGCCATGGTCAGCGAGTCCTCAAGGCCGACATCCACGACCTCGTCGTACACCGTGGTGTCGAGAACGTCGGGAACGAAATTTGCGCCGAGCCCCTGGATCTTGTGCGGGCCGGCGACGCCGCCGCTCAGAATGGGGGAGTCGCTCGGCTCGACCGCCACAACCTGCACGGAGGGCTTGCGTGCCTTGAGAAGCTGCCCGACACCGGTGATCGTGCCCCCCGTACCAATCCCGGCGACGAAAATGTCAACATCGCCGTCGGTGTCGTCCCACACCTCGACGCCGGTCGTTGCGCGGTGAATGTCGGGGTTTGCGGGATTCGCGAACTGCCTGGCCCACACCGCATTCGGGGTGCTCTCCACGATCTCCCTGGCTTTCTCCACCGCACCGCTCATCCCGCCCGCGCCCGGGGTGAGGATGATTTCTGCGCCATACGCGCGCAGCAGCACCCGCCGTTCCCTGCTCATGGAATCCGGCATGACGAGAATCACCCGATATCCCCTCGCCGCACCCACGAGGGCGAGGGCGATGCCGGTGTTGCCGCTCGTGGCTTCGACAATCGTTCCGCCGGGCGCCAGCGTGCCGGCCGCTTCCGCAGCGTCGGCTATGGCCACACCGATTCGGTCTTTCACACTGGAGGCCGGGTTATAGAACTCAAGTTTGGCCAGCACCGTGGCACGGGCGCCATCGGTGACCCGATTCAACTGAACGAGCGGGGTCCGTCCGACAGTCTCGGTGATGTTGGAGTAGATGTTTCGTGCCATGAGTGTGCAGTCCTTGCAGTGTTGGGGGGGGCTTCCAGAACAGACTACGTACCCAACGCCCGGGCCGCCCGAATGTTTCCTTTGTGACGCGGGCAGGCTTGCCGGACATCTCCGCGGCACGTAACCTGAGCCGATGAGCGCCGCTCGCCGCAACGACGTCACGACACGACCGACAACCGTTCCCGTCGAGGAGTTCCTCGCTACCGTGACCAAGGAACGCAGGCTCGCGGATGCGAGGAAGATCATCGCGATCATGCGCCGGGTGACCGGGGTGGAACCCGTCATGTCGGGTGCTTCCGTGATCGGCTTCGGCAGCTACCACTACCGCTATGCGACCGGCCACGAGGGCGACACTCCCGTGGTGGGGCTCTCGCCGCGTTCGGCCGCCATGTCGGTATACGGGCTCTACAACGCATACGACCCGGATCCCCGGTTCGAGAAGCTTGGGCCGCACAAAGTCGGCAAGAGCTGTCTGTACATCACCCGGTTCGACGCGGTCGATCAGGACCTGTTCGAGACGTTCGTGCGGGAAGCCTGGGATCGGCAGGGTTCGCCCTGCTGACACCCACCACGATCCGCGCAGTACGTGACAGGGCGGCAGCCGAGCTCGCTGCGGCGGCAGTCCCCGACCCCCAGGTCGATACCGAGCTTCTCATCGGTCACATTCTGGGCTTGAGCCGGGGAGAAGTGCAGGCCAAGATCGCGCTGGATGCGCCAATACCGCCCGATGCCGCCGCGGAGATACTCGCGCTCGCGAAGCGCCGCGCCTCCCGCGAGCCGGTGCAGCACATCACAGGGCGCGCGCCATTTCGCGGAGTCGAACTTCTCGTGGGACCGGGAGTGTTCGTGCCGCGGCCGGAAACCGAACTTGTCGCGCAGTTCGCGATCGACGCGTTGCGGGCCAGTGCGGAGCCGGAACCCGTCGCGGTGGATTTGGGCACCGGAAGCGGGGCCATAGCGATTGCGCTGGCAACCGAAGTGCCGCACTCCCGCGTGTTCGCCGTGGAGATCTCCGAGGAAGCCCACGCGTGGGCCGCGCGCAATGTCGCGTCATCCCGCGCCGAAAATCTGGACCTGCGGCTGGGCGATCTGTCCACCGCGTTCCCCGAACTGGACGGCAGCGTCGCGGTCGTGATCTCGAATCCGCCGTACGTGCCCGCGGATGCGGTTCCCCGCGACCCCGAGGTGCGCCTGTTCGACCCGGCGTTGGCACTGTACGGCGGTGAGGACGGCCTCGACGTGGTGCGCGAAGTCTCCGCCGCCGCCCGTCGGCTCCTGCGCTCCGGCGGCACGCTCGTGCTCGAACACGGAGAACTGCAGGGCGAGGCGATTCGCCGCCTTCTCGACGCCGACGGTTGGCGGGCCACGTCCACGCACCCGGATCTTCTCGGCCGCGACCGCGCTACCGTTGCGCTGCGCTAGCTCCTGGTGCGCTGTGCGAACGCTTCGACGGCGTCCTGCAGAGCGGCCGTTTGCGGTGTGTCCCCGACCCACTGGATCTGGTAGGGGTGGATGCCTACCGCCGCGGCGCCCGCCGTATTGGCTTCCGAATCGTCGGTGAAGAACGTGTTTTCCGGCGACGCTCCGAATCGTTCGAGTGCCAGGCGGTAAATCGCGGCGTCGGGCTTGCGCACTCCGAGGTCGCTGCTCACGAGCACATTCCCGCCGACGACCTCCGCGACATCCGGCGCCAGGATGTGAAACGATTCGGCGAACGGCGACGGGTTGTTCGTGAGCACGCCGACGGTCCCGAGCGTCGACGCCGTGCGCAGAGCGTCCACGGACCCGGCAATCCGGGTGCTGGCGAGCATTCGGGTTTCCCGCCACTGCTCCAGCGTCAGGTGCGCCCCGGTTTGCTTGTGAAACTCGGCAAGATATTCGTCGGAGGTGGGCCACTCGCCGGCCTCTGCGCGTTTTTCGAAACCGGCCGCCCACCAGTCCTTGGCCAGACGGTACTGGCTTACGCCCGTGACGAGGCTTAGCGCCGGGAGCCGGTACCGGAAGTCGTAGTTGTAAAGAGTCTCGTCAAAGTCGAACAAGTACAAATCCACGCCGGGTCTCCTCCACTGCACCGTGCGGGTGCCGCTGGAACTACAGTCTGCCCGAAGTAGGATGGCAATCGACATGGCGACCATCTACAACTGCTTGGACAGCACCGAGCTCCTCACCGGCATGCGCCTCGCACGGCAGGCGCTCGGAATGGGCGAACTCATCGTCCTGCCCACCGACACCGTCTACGGAATCGGCGCTGACGCGTTCAGCCCTGCCGCCGTCCGACGGCTGCTCGAGGCGAAGGGCAGGGGCCGCACCGCGCCGCCGCCCGTGCTCATCCCGGGCATTCCGACGCTCGACGCGCTCGCCGAGGGCATCCCGGACGAGGTCCGCGCGCTCGTGAAGGCGTTCTGGCCCGGCGCTCTCACCATCATCCTGCCGGCACGGGAATCGCTCAACTGGGACCTGGGGGACACCCACGGCACCGTGGCATTGCGGATGCCGGACAATGAGATCGCGCTCGAACTTCTGTCGGAGTCCGGGCCGCTTGCTGTCTCCTCCGCCAACCTCACCGGCCAGCCCCCCGCAAGCACTGCCCAGGAAGCGTTCGACTCACTCGCCGACCGCGTATCGGTGTATCTGGACGGCGGACCAGTCGGGTTGACGATCGAGCCGGGCAATGACCCCGGTTCCACCATCGTCGATGCCACCGGCATCGCGCTGGGCAGGGAACTGGCCATCGTGCGGCATGGCGCCATCCCCGACGAGGCCATCTTCCAGGCCATCCGATGAGCGGGGCGATCGGGTGATCTTCTACATTCTGGCCGGCGTGGTTTCCGCCGCGGTGACCTGGGGGGTGTCGTGGGTCATCCTGCGGCTCAGCTCGAAGTACAAGCTGTACCCGACGATTCGCGACCGCGACGTCCACTCCACCCCAACGCCGCGGCTGGGCGGGTTGGCGATGTTCTCCGGGATACTGGTGGCGTTCGCCGTGGCGAGCCAGGTGAGCTGGTTCCACCTCGTGTTCGCGAGGCCGGGCCAGATTTTGGCCATTCTCGGCGCGGCCGGCATCATCGTCCTCATCGGGGTCGCGGACGACATTTGGGACCTCGACTGGCTTACCAAGCTCGCGGGCCAGATCATCGCGGCGGGGCTTCTCGTGTGGCAGGGCGTCCAACTCGTGACGCTTCCAGTCGGCGGAATCACGGTGGTCCCACCCGTTGTCGGGCTCATCCTCAGCGTCGGGGCCGTCGTTCTCGTCATGAATGCGGTGAACTTCATCGACGGTCTGGACGGGCTCGTGGCCGGTGTCGCGATTATCGCCAACGGTGCGTTCTTCATTTACAGCTACATTCTTGCCCGCGCCGTCGGCGAGACCGAGTACTTCAACCTCGCCTCGCTCATTACCGCGGTGCTCATCGGCGCGTGCCTCGGGTTTCTCCCGCTCAACTGGCATCCGGCGAAGCTCTTCATGGGCGATTCGGGCGCGCTGCTCGTCGGCCTCCTGATGGCCACCTCGGCGATATCGGTCACCGGACAAATTGACCCGAATACGCTGCAGTCCGGACGCCTTCTCGCGCCAGCGTTCATCCCGATCGTACTTCCGCTGGCGATCCTCCTGATTCCTTTGCTCGACTTCATGCTCGCCGTGACCCGGCGCATTCGGGCAGGGAAGTCGCCGTTCAGCGCGGACCGCAAACACCTTCACCACCGGCTCCTGGACATGGGACACACGCACCTCCAGGCGGTTCTGATTTTCTACTCCTGGACTGCCGTCGTTTCGATCGGGGTGCTGAGTTTCCTGTTCATCCCCTGGGGCTGGTCGATCGCGTTCATCGTGGTGGGGCTCGCGATCACCACGGTTGTGACGCTCGCGCCGCTGGGAAAGCGGATGCGGCGTGCCGCACGGTCGGCGCAGGCAGTCCCTGCGCCGCACAAGAAGGGGGCACCGTCGTGACGGACCATTCCGCGGGTGAGGGATCCCGCATCGACAGTCATCCGCGCGCCGCGCCCGTGTATTCGCGCGCGCTGCGGCTCGGCAGCTTCGTGACCCTCGGCATCGCGATCCTCGGGTCCGTCGCCGGCTATTTCCTGGCCGGCCTCCCCGGCGTGTTCAGCGCGCTCATGGGGGCCGGGCTGGCTCTCGTATTCATGGGCCTCACCGCGGTGAGCATGATCGTCGCGGTGCGGGTCACCAGAAATTCTCCGCCTCCCGATGTGCGCTTCTTCGGAATCGTCGTCGGCGCCTGGTTCGTGAAGCTCCTCGTCTTCGTCGGGGTGGCCATCTGGCTGCGCGGCCAGCCCTGGCTCGACCCGATGGTGTTCTTCGTCGCGGCACTGACCGCCGTCATTGCGCTGCTCATCGTCGACGTCGTCGCGTTGCAGACGAGCCGCGTTCCGTATGTGGATGTCACTTTGCCCGGCGAAGGATCGAATTCGACGGACAAAGCAGCGCCAAATTCTTGATAGGGTTATCAAGGTTTTTACCGTCCTAACGCTGCGCGTCCCGCCCTACGTCTGGAGCACATCCTGCTTGCCACAATTCTTACCGCATCGCTCTTTGCCTCCGGCGATGAGCCGGGCGGCGGGTTTGTCGGCCCTTCGATTTACGAGTTCTTCCCGCCCGTCATTCTCTTCGCCGGCACCCCATTCGAACTCAACCGCATTCTGCTGATTCGCCTCCTCGCGGTCGGCGTGCTCGTGCTCGTGCTGTGGCTCGGCACGCGGAAACTCAAACTTGTCCCCGGTCGCGGCCAGGTTGCAATGGAATTCGCGATCGATTTTGCGCGCAAGGGCATCGCCATCGAAACCCTCGGCGAAAAAGAGGGCAAGCGCTTTGCGCCGCTCATCATGACGATCTTTTTCCTCACACTCGCGCTCAACCTCACGGGTACGATTCCGGGGTTGCAGATCGCGAGCACCGGGCTCATCGGCCAGGCGATCATCCTGGCGGTCATCGCCTACGTGACGTTCGTGTATGCGGGGATCCGCAAGTTCGGTGTCGGCGGATTCTTCAAGAACGCCCTGTGGCTGCCCGGCGTGCCCGTCGCCATCAAACCGCTCATCGCGGTCCTTGAAGTTCTCTCGACGTTCATCGTGCGCCCCATCACGCTCACCCTCCGGCTCACCATGAACATGGTCGCCGGGCACATGCTGCTCGTTCTGTGTTTCCTCGCGACCGGATTTTTCTTCTCGCTCCTGGTCGGGGGAAACGCGATCGGCCTGATCGGTGCCGGAACTCTCCTGATGGGGATTGCCTTCACGGTCCTCGAAATTTTCGTCGCCGCGCTGCAGGCGTACATCTTCGCCATCCTCACGGCCATCTACATCCAGCTGGCTCTGGCCGAAGGGCACTAAGCCCGAGGCTTTACGCATCACCTCGAAAGGAACACTATGAATCTCGTCGGACACATTGCACCGCTCGCCTTCGGCCTCGCGGCCATCGGCTCCGGTATTGGCGTCGGTGTCATCGTCGGCAAGACGATCGAGTCGGTTGCGCGTCAACCAGAGCTCGCCGGCCGCCTCCAGACCCTGATGTGGATTGGTATCGCCATCACCGAAGCGCTCTGTTTCATCGCGATCGGTGTTGCCTTCATCCCGTTCCCTGCCCCGTAAGCCTCGCACCTCGATCCAAAGGAGTCCTGAATGCATACCGCATTCTTCCTCGCCGCGGCCGTACCGCCCGCCGACGGGTCGCAGCACAGCATCCTCCTTCCGGAGCTGCCCGACCTGATCTGGGGGACCGTCGCCTTCATCGTCGTGCTGGTCGTGATCATTCGGGTCGTCCTTCCGAACATCAACCGCGCGCTGGACGCGCGCCACGATGCCATCGAGGGCGGAATCCTCCGTGCAGAGAAGGTTCAGGCCGAAGCCGAAGCGACGAAAGGCGAGTTCGAGGCCGCACTGGCGGAAGCCCGCACGGAGGCGGGAAAGATCCGCGAGCAGGCCAGGGAAGACGGCATGCGGATTCTCGCCGAGCTCAAGGAGCAGGCGCAGGCCGAGGCGGCGCGCATCGCCGCAGCGGCACAGGCAACCATCGAGGTCGAGCGGCAGAATGCGCTCAACTCCCTGAAGGCCGAGGTCGGCACGCTGGCGCTCAGCCTCGCCTCCGGTGTGATCGGCGCGAGCCTCGAGGACGACAAGCGCTCCGCGGCGATCGTCGACAAATTCCTCGCCGACCTTGACTCAGACGCTTCCATCGGAGCGAGCAAGTAATGGGCTCAGCGACCAGGGAAGCGGTTGCCGCGGCGAAAGCGGCGATCGCCGCACGCCCGAGCGCCGCAACGCTGGCCGTCGGCGAGGAGCTGTTCTCGGCCGGGCGCGCGATCGGCGGATCGGCGCAGCTGCTCGGCGCACTGACCGACCCGTCGGCGGGGGCGAAGGAGAAAGCACGCCTCGTCGACGCGGTGTTTTCGTCTCTCGGCAACGAATCGCGCAGCCTGCTCACCGGGCTCGCGCAAAGCCGCTGGTCCGAAGCATCGGACTTCCTGTTCGGCGTGGAGGAGCTTGGACTCAGGGTCATGGCGTCCTCCGCAGAGGGCGGCATCGACATTCCCGCTGAGCTGTTCGCGTTCGGCCAGCTCGTCGGAACGAACGCCGAACTTGAACTCGCGGTCGGCAGCAAACTGGGAGACCCGAGCGCGAAGGCCGCACTCATCTCCTCGCTGCTGCGCGGCCGTGCGAGCGACCAGACGATTGCGATCGTGAGCCATCTCGTGCAGCAGCCGCTCGGCCGCCGCATCGGCGCCCTGCTGGCGGCAGCCGCCGACATCGTCGCCGACCAGTCTGGGCTCGCTGTGGCCACCGTCACTGTGGCGTCACGGCTCGATGACGGCCAGGTGGATCGGCTCCGCGCGGCGCTGGCGAAAAACTACGGCGAGCTTCGCATCAACCAGATCGTCGATCCGGCAATTCTTGGCGGTGTCCGCGTCGCCGTCGCCAGCGACGTCATCGACGATACCGTCGCGACCCGGCTGAAAGAACTCAAACTTCAACTCGTCGGCTAAACGCCGAGAACTACCCAGGGGCCAGTGCGCTCCGCAACGTAGAGGAAAAACAATGGCAGAACTGACCATCAGCCCGGACGAGATCCGCGATGCCCTGCAGGACTTCGCGAAGTCGTACGAGCCGAACAAGGCCGGCGCAAACGAGGTCGGGCACGTGATCGACACCGCCGACGGAATCGCCCACGTCCAGGGGCTGCCGGGGGCGATGGCGAACGAATTGCTCCGCTTCGCCGACGGAACGCTCGGTCTTGCGCTGAACCTCGACGAAAGCGAAATCGGCGTCGTCATCCTCGGAGACTTCGGTGGAATCGCCGAAGGCATGGAAGTGACCCGCACGGGCGAGGTGCTGTCGGTTCCGGTCGGCGACGCGTACCTCGGCCGCGTCGTGGACCCGCTCGGCAACCCCATCGACGGCCTCGGCGAGATCAAGTCCGAGGGACGTCGCGCCCTGGAACTTCAGGCGCCCGGCGTCATGCAGCGCAAGAGCGTTCACGAGCCCATGCAGACCGGCATCAAGGCCATCGACGCGATGATCCCGATCGGGCGTGGCCAGCGCCAGCTCATCATCGGCGACCGCCAGACCGGCAAGACCGCTCTCGCGATCGACACGATCATCAACCAGAAGGCGAACTGGGATTCCGGCGACGTCAACAAGCAGGTGCGCTGCATCTACGTTGCGATCGGCCAGAAAGGTTCGACGATCGCGAGTGTGAAGGGCGCCCTGGAGGATGCCGGAGCGCTCGAATACACGACGATCGTCGCGAGTCCGGCGTCCGACGCCGCAGGCTTCAAATACCTCGCCCCCTACACCGGAAGCGCGATCGGCCAGCACTGGATGTACGGCGGAAAGCACGTCCTCATCGTGTTCGACGACCTCTCCAAGCAGGCGGAGGCCTACCGCGCCGTGTCGCTTCTTCTGCGCCGCCCGCCCGGACGCGAGGCATACCCCGGTGACGTGTTCTACCTGCACTCCCGTTTGCTGGAGCGCTGTGCGAAACTCTCCGACGACCTGGGCGCAGGATCGATGACGGGTCTTCCCATCATCGAGACGAAGGCGAACGACGTCGCCGCCTACATCCCGACCAACGTAATCTCGATCACCGATGGCCAGATCTTCCTGCAGTCCGACCTGTTCAACGCGAACCAGCGCCCCGCCGTGGACGTCGGTATCTCGGTGTCCCGTGTTGGTGGCGACGCTCAGGTCAAGTCGATCAAGAAGGTCTCCGGAACCCTGAAGATCGAACTCGCGCAGTACCGTTCGCTCGAAGCGTTCGCGATGTTCGCGTCCGACCTGGATGCCGCCAGCCGCCGCCAGCTCGCGCGCGGTGCCCGGCTCACCGAGCTCCTGAAGCAGCCGCAGTACTCGCCGTACCCGGTCGAGGATCAGGTCGTCTCGATCTGGGCCGGAACGAACGGCAAGCTCGACGAGGTTCCGGTTGAGGACATCCTGCGTTTCGAGCGCGAACTCCTCGACCACCTCGCACGCCACACGAAGGTGCTGGATACGCTGCGCGACAGCAACGTGCTGGATGACAAGACGGTGGCGACCCTCGATAAGGAGATCGACAAGTTCAAGCTGCAGTTCCAGACCGGAGAAGGCAAACCGCTCATCGCGGCCGGAAAGGAAGAATTCGAGGAAATCGCCCCCGAAGACATCGCGCAGGAACAAATCGTGAAGAAGCGTCGGTAGAAAACAATGGGAGCACAACTTCGGGTCTATCGGCAGAAGATACGGTCTGCCCAGACGACCAAGAAGATCACCAAGGCGATGGAGCTCATCGCTGCGTCGCGCATCCAGAAAGCGCAGCAGCGGGTCGCGGCATCCGGGCCGTACTCGCGCGCGGTCACTCGCGCGGTGTCAGCACTCGCCAGCTACTCGAACGTCGACCACGCGCTCACGACGGAGCCGGAGAAGATCGACCGCGCGGCGATCCTGATCTTCTCGTCCGACCGGGGTCTCGCCGGCGCGTTCAACACGAACGTCGTCAAGGAGGCCGGCGAACTTGCGGCCCGGCTGCGCTCGGAAGGCAAGGAAGTCGTCCACTACCTCGTGGGCAGGAAGGCGATAGCCTACTTCAACTTCCGGAAGCGCCCGATCGAGAAGTCCTGGGTCGGCGGTACGGACAACCCCGAGGTCGAGACCGCGCACGAGATCGGCGACACGCTCGTGACCCGGTTCCTCCAGCCAGCGTCGGAGGGCGGCGTGGATGAAATCCACATCGTGTACAACCGGTTCGTGAGCATGCTCACCCAGACGCCCGAAGTCGTTCGGCTCCTCCCGCTCGAAGTCGTCGAGGGGGTCGAGGAGCCCGGCGACCACACCGTGCTCCCGCTGTACGAGTTCGAGCCCGACGTCGATGACGTGCTGGATGCTCTGCTTCCGGTGTACATCGAGAGCCGCATCTTCAACGCCATGCTGCAGTCGGCGGCGAGCAAGCACGCCGCAACGCAGAAGGCGATGAAGTCGGCGAGCGACAACGCGGACAAACTCATCAAGGACTACACCCGGCTGGCGAACAATGCGCGCCAGTCGGAGATCACCCAGCAGATTTCCGAGATCGTGGGCGGCGCTGACGCCCTCGCCTCGGTGAAATAGCCAATACAGGAGAAACAGGATAGCCATGACGACGACAGCTCCGGCCAAGAAGAAGCCCGCCGCGAAGAAGAGCGCGCCTGCGAAGGAACAGCCAACCAAGCCCGGCGGCGTCGGCCGCATTTCGCGGGTGACCGGCCCGGTGGTCGACATCGAGTTCCCGCACGACGCAATCCCCGAAATTTACAACGCGCTGAAGACGACGATCACGCTCGGCGACGAGGTGCACGAGATCACGCTCGAGGTTGCGCAGCACCTCGGTGACGACGTGGTCCGGGCGATCGCGCTCAAGCCGACTGACGGTCTGGTTCGCGGGCAGGAGGTCCGCGACACCGGTGCGCCGATTTCGGTGCCCGTCGGCGACGTCACGAAGGGCAGAGTGTTCAACGTCATCGGCGAGGTTCTCAATGCCGAGCCGGGCGAGAAGATCGAGATCACGGAGCGCTGGCCGATCCACCGCAAGCCGCCAGCGTTCGATCAGCTGGAATCCAAGACCGAACTGTTCGAGACCGGAATCAAGGTCATCGACCTGCTGACGCCCTACGTGCTCGGTGGGAAGATCGGCCTGTTCGGCGGTGCCGGTGTCGGCAAGACCGTGCTCATCCAGGAAATGATCCAGCGCGTCGCCCAGGACCACGGCGGCGTCTCGGTGTTCGCCGGCGTCGGCGAGCGCACGCGTGAAGGCAACGACCTGATCAAGGAAATGGAAGAAGCCGGGGTCTTCGACAAGACCGCGCTCGTGTTCGGCCAGATGGACGAGCCGCCGGGCACGCGTCTTCGCGTCGCCCTGTCCGCGCTCACGATGGCGGAGTACTTCCGCGACGTGAAGAAGCAGGACGTGCTGTTGTTCATCGACAACATCTTCCGCTTCACGCAGGCCGGCTCCGAGGTGTCCACCCTGCTCGGCCGGATGCCTTCCGCGGTGGGGTACCAGCCGAACCTCGCGGACGAGATGGGCATCCTCCAGGAGCGCATCACGTCGACCCGCGGTCACTCGATCACCTCGCTGCAGGCGATCTACGTGCCCGCGGACGACTACACCGACCCCGCGCCGGCGACCACGTTCGCGCACCTCGACGCAACCACGGAGCTCAGCCGGGAAATCGCCTCGAAGGGTCTGTACCCGGCCGTGGATCCGCTGACCTCGACGAGCCGCATTCTCGACCCGCGCTACCTGGGCGAGGACCACTACCGGGTGGCGACGACTGTGAAGCAGATCCTGCAGAAGAACAAGGAACTGCAGGAGATCATCGCGATCCTCGGTGTCGACGAGCTGTCGGAGGAAGACAAGATCACGGTGTCGCGGGCGCGGCGCATCCAGCAGTTCCTGTCCCAGAACACCTACATGGCGAAGAAGTTCACGGGCGTCGAGGGTTCCACCGTCGCACTGAAGGACACGATCGAGTCGTTCGACGCGATCTGCCGCGGAGACTTCGACAGCGTGGCCGAGCAGGCGTTCTTCAACGTCGGGTCGATCTCGGATGTCGAAGAGCGCTGGGCGCAAATCCAGAAGGAGAACGGCTGACATGCCCCTCAGTGTGAGCGTCGTGTCGGCGGACCATGAAGTGTGGTCCGGCGAGGCGAAGCAACTCGTCGCGAAGACCATGATCGGCGAAATCGGCATTTTGTCCGGCCACGAGCCCGTGCTCGCCATCCTGGACGTCGGCGAGGTGCGCATCACGCTGGAGGACGGGAGCGTCGTGAAGGCCCGTGCGGAAGACGGATTCCTGTCGGTCGAGCACGACATCGTCACGGTCGTCGCCCGAAACGCTGAGCTGGTGCACACCGACACTGCCGCGCGGTAGTGCGCATACTTCTCCCTCCCTCCCAAACCAAGCGCGACGGGGGAGCAGAGGACAGCGCGCTCGATTTGTCGGCCCTGGGTTTCGCCCGGCTTACTCCGCTTCGGCGGAGGATGCTCGCGGCGGTGCGGTCTCTGTGCAGCAATCGGGCGACCGCGGCGGCCGCGCTTCGCCTCAGCCGCACCCAGTATTTCGAGGTGGAACGGAACCGCGCTCTTCGGCGTTCGCCGGTGCTGCCGGCGATGGACCGATACACGGGAGTTCTCTACGACGCGCTCGGTGCGGCGAGCCTTGGTGCTCGGGCGCGCGACTTCGCCCGCGAACGGGTCGTCATCCACTCTGCGCTGTTCGGACTCGTCCGAGCCGCCGATCCGATTCCCGCCTATCGACTGTCGCACGACTCCAGAGTGCCTGGACATCCTCTCGGCTCGCACTGGAAGAGCGCGATCGAACGGGAGCTGGTCGGCCTGTCCGGTCTGGTCCTGGATCTGCGCTCTGAGGCGTATGTCGACCTGGGTCCCGCGGGTCCGGTGTCGCAGTTCCTCCGTGTGGTGACCCGCGACGCAAACGGCTCCCACCGCGCGCTCAACCACTTCAACAAGAAGGGCAAGGGCGAGTTTCTGCGGGCGCTTCTTCTCGCGGGAATCGACCACGCGAGCGTGGAGTCGCTGCTCACCTGGGCCGACGGCTCAGGTTTTCGGCTTGAGCGTGCCGGCCCGGGAGAAATTCAGCTCATCGTTTAGGCCGCGAGCAGGATGCCCTCGTGTTCGAGCAGCCACAGTTTCGTGGGTACTCCGCGACCGCCGCTGTAGCCGGTGATTTTTCCGTCCGACCCGAGAACACGATGGCACGGGACGATGATCGGGATCGGATTCGCTCCGATGGCGCCGCCCACCGCTCTGCCGGCCGTGGCCCGGCCGGTGCCCATTCCGAGCTCGCCGTAGGTGGTGACTTCGCCCCATTCGAGGGCGGTGAGCTGGTCCCAGATCGCGTGCTGGAACGGCGTACCGTGCGCGGCCAGCGGCACAGAGAATGAACGTCGTCGCCCGGCGAAGTACTCGCCGAGCTGTTTGACAGCGCGATCGAGAACTCGATTGCTGTGTTCGGGCAACGCCTCGAACGGGAGCGATCCGTCGCGTTCGATCGTGAGAGTGGTGAGCGCCGTGCCGTTGCTGACCAGCTCAAGCCGGCCGATCGGGCTGTGCGTGCGGACGAGCCAGGTGGGTGGAGTCGTTGGGGACATGATTCGACGCTAAACCACGCCGGCGGCTCCTGCCGGCACCGCGCAGAAAACTGTGCACAGGGGCGGGGAGGCAAGGTTGTGCGGGAGTGGATAGCGTAGGAGCATGCCTGAATCGACGACGACCGCCATCCAGTACCGCGCTCTGGGGCCGTCCGGCCTTCGCGTTTCCACGATCGGGATCGGCTGCAACAATTTCGGCCGTGCCGGGACCGCAACCGAAACCCAGAAAGGCACGGATGCCGTAATCGGCGCCGCGGTCGATGCGGGAGTGACATTCTTCGACGGCGCCGACATTTACGGCAAGCAGCGCGGTGTCAGCGAAACCCTCATGGGGAACGCGTTGAAGGGCAAGCGGGATTCGATCGTGCTCGCTACGAAGTTCGGAATGGACATGGAGGGTGCCAACGGCCCCGACTGGGACGCGCGAGCATCGCGCAGGTACATCCGGCTCGCGATCGAGTCCTCGCTGCGCAGGCTGCAGACCGACTGGATCGACCTGTACCAGCTGCACACGCCGGATCCGAATACCCCCATCGAGGAGACCCTCGCGACGCTCGACGATCTCGTCGCGGAAGGCAAGATCCGCTACTACGGGCATTCGAACTTTGCCGGGTGGCAAATCGCCGAGGCGGAGTTCACCGCGATCCTGGGGCGGCATCCGAAGTTCGTGTCGGCGCAAAACGAGTACAGTCTGCTCGTCCGCGGGGCCGAGGCCGACGTGCTCCCGGCGGTGCGCCAGTACGGGCTCGGATTCCTGCCGTTCTTTCCACTGCACAACGGCATCCTCACGGGCAAGTACACGCGGGACGGCGGACCCGCGGGTTCGAGGGTGGTGGAAGAGAAGAGCTATCTGCTCGCGAGCACGAACTGGGATGCGGTGGAGAGCTTCCAGCGATTCTGCGACAGCCGCGGCATCACGATGCTCGAGGCGACGTTCGGCTGGCTGCTCGCGCAGCCGAACCTCACGAGCGTGATCGCCGGCGCGACCACCCCGGACCAGGTGCGCCAGAACGCCGCGGCCGCGACCGCCTGGGTGCCGACCGCGGCAGACCTGGCTGAGATCGACGAAATCTTCCCGCGCTGAGCCGCGCCGTGCCGCGCCGCCTGACGGCGCCTACGGGATGAGCAGCACGACCTTGCCGAGACCGTGCCCGGTCTCCAGATCCCGGTATGCCGCCACGATGTCGGGCAGGTGGTACGTGCTGCGGAGGGGAACGACGAGGTCTCGGTCGGCCGCCTGCCGGGCGAACCCCGCAAGCTCCTCTGCCGTCTTCCTGCCGCCGCCGACGCCCTGTACGCCGAGCTCCTCCACCGCGCCGTGATCGGCGATCGTGTTGATGCGTTCGGCGGGAATCCCGAGTTCGAGGGCCGTGCGGATGGCGTCGCCGCCAATGTTGTCGAGCGCGGCGGTGTAACCGTCAGGGGCCGCGGCGCGCAGCCGGTCCAGCTCGCCGTCACCGTAGGCGACGGGGATCGCGCCGAGCCCGCGCAAAAACTCGTGGTTCGCTTCGCTCGCCGTTCCCACGACCGTGGCACCCGTGGCCTTCGCGAACTGGACCGCCATCACGCCGACCCCGCCGGCTGCGGCCGTCACGAGCACCGTGTCGGCTGGAGAGAGCTCGAGCGAATCCACGGCCCGTTTCGCGGTGTTCGCGACGAGGCCGATTCCGCCCGCCACGGCCCAGTCGAGCTCTGCCGGTTTCGCTGCGACCCGGTCCTCGGGGACAACCACGAATTCCGCCTGCGCGCCGCGGCCGATCCAGCCGAGCACCTCGTCGCCCTCGGCCCAGCCGGTGACGCCCGGACCGACCTCATCGATGACGCCGGCGAACTCTGCGCCCTGCAGAGACGGGAGCGTGTGGTTCGGGATGTAGCCACCACGCCTCACTTTGGAATCGAACGGATTGAGCCCCGCCGCGCGCACGGCGACCCGCACCTGGCCTTCGCCGGCGTGCGGCTCGGGCACGTCAATCACCTCGAGCACGTCGGGACCGCCGTATTTCGAATAGCTCACTGCCTGCGACATCGTGCTCTCCCTGGTTGATTGCGCTCCCTCTCGATCCTACGGATGTGAAACTCGCACGCAATTCGGGGCGGATCTGGGCGGGAGAAGTTGCGGAGTGAGTGCTCACTCAGTTACACTTCCCGTTGTGCAATCCCGTCACCATCCGCCGGCGAGCAGTTCGCGCGCGCGCCCGCTCGCGCTGGAGGAACGTCGCGCAGCAATCATCGATGCGGTCATGCCGTTGCTCGTCGAGTACGGCCGCGATGTGACATCGAAGCAGCTGGCGGAGGCCGCCGGGGTCGCCGAGGGGACGATTTTCCGGGCGTTCGGCGACAAGGAGTCGCTCATTGAGGCCGCCGTCGCCAAGTTCCTCGACCCGGAATCCCTGCGCATCGGCCTGCAGTCGATTGCGCCGGAGCTTCCCCTCGAGGACAAAGTCCTGCGCATCGTCGAGCTCATGATGCAGCGCTTCAGCGAAGTGTTCCGCGTGATGGCGGCGGTCGGGGCCACGCACCCGCCCAAGCGACACGAACGGCGGCACGTCTTCGCCGACATCATCGCCGAGGTTCTCGCCCCGCAACTGGCGAACCTGAACTGGTCGCCCGAGCGCACTGCCCACGTCATCCGGCTTGTCACGTTCTCGGCATCGCTCAAGGAATTCAACGCCGGCATGGAATTCACCCCGCGAGAACTCACCGACATCGTCCTCTACGGCATCGCCGGAAAGCCTGCCGCCGCACTCCACGCCACTACCACCGAAAGCCGGGACTAAACCGTATGCTCCTCAAAATTCTGCGCAAATATCTCCAGCAGTACTGGCCGATGCTCGTGGCGGTTGGCGTGTTCCAGCTCGCCCAGTCGCTCGCCTCGCTCTACCTGCCGAGCCTGAACGCCGACATCGTCGACAATGGGATCGCCAAGGGCGACATTCCGTACATCTTCACCGTCGGGGCCGTGATGCTGGGCATCACGCTGCTGCAGATCGTGTGCGCGATCACCGCGGTGTACTTCGGGGCAAAGGTCGCGATGTCGCTCGGCCGCGATCTGCGCACCGGGATCTTCCACACCGTGAGCGAATTCTCCGAGCGCGAGGTCGCCCAGTTCGGCGCTCCGTCCCTGATCACCCGCACGACCAATGACGTTCAGCAGGTGCAGATGGTCACGCTCATGAGCCTCACCCTGTTCATCTCCGCGCCCATGCTCGCGATCGGTGGCGTGATCATGGCGCTGCAGCAGGACGTCGGGCTGTCCTGGCTCATGGCCGTGAGCATCCCGGTTCTGCTGATCGCCGTCGGGTTGATCATGTCGCGGATGGTTCCGCTGTTTCGCCTCATGCAAAAGCGCATCGACAAGGTGAACCTCGTGCTGCGCGAGCAGCTCACCGGCATCCGGGTGATTCGCGCGTTCGTGCGCGAGGGGCACGAGACCGACCGATTCGCGTCGGCCAACGCGGAACTCACTCAGACCGCGATCAGCGCGGGCAGACTGTTCGCGCTCATGTTCCCCACCGTCATGCTCGTCATGAACGTATCAACCGTTGCCGTCATCTGGTTCGGCGGGATTCGGGTCGGCGACGGCGACATTCAGGTCGGAACGCTCATGGCGTTCATGCAGTACCTCATGCAGATCCTGATGGGCGTCATGATGGCGACCGTGATGGGCATCCTGCTGCCGCGCGCTGCGGTGAGCGCCGACCGGATCGGCGAGGTACTGGACACGAAGACCTCGGTGGCTCTGCCCGCAAACCCCGTCATGGAGGTCTCCGAGGTAGGAACGGTCGAATTCCTGGATGCCTCCTTCCAGTACCCCGGCGCCGAGGAGCCGGTGCTGAAGAATCTCACGTTCGCCGCACGCCCGGGCAAAATGACGGCGATCATCGGCAGTACGGGCTCCGGCAAGTCCACACTCATCAAACTGCTTCCGCGGCTGTTCGATGTGACCGGAGGGTCTGTCCTGGTTGACGGAGTGGATGTCCGCGAACTCGACCCCGACCTGTTGTGGAGCCTCATCGGCCTCGTGCCGCAAAAGCCGTACCTGTTCTCCGGGACGGTCGCCTCGAACCTGCGCTACGGCAGACCGGATGCCACCGACGAAGAACTGTGGGAGGCGCTCGAGATCGCCCAGGCGAAAGATTTCGTGTCCGGAATGGAGGGAAGGCTGGATGCGGCCATCGCCCAGGGCGGAACGAACGTGTCCGGCGGGCAGCGCCAGCGCCTCGCCATCGCGAGAGCCCTGGTGAAGAAGCCTGAAATCTATGTGTTCGACGACTCGTTCTCCGCGCTGGATACCGGCACCGACGCCCGATTGCGTCAAGCCCTCAGGCGAAAAGTGGCGGGCGCGACGATGATCGTCGTCGCCCAGCGCGTGTCGACGATCGTCGACGCTGACCAAATCATCGTTCTGGAGAATGGCGAGATCGTCGGCGTCGGAACACACGACGAGCTCAACGAAAACAACGAGACGTACGCCGAAATCGTGTCGTCGCAACTCACGGCGGAGGAAGCGGTATGAGCACCGAACGCGTGAACACCGACGAGCAAACCAGCACCCCTCCCCGCCCGCCGATGAGGCGTGGCCCTGGCGCGGGAGGACCGTTCGGCGGAGCCGGCATGCCCGCCGAGAAGTCCATGAACTTCGGCCCCTCCGCGAAGCGCCTGGTGGGGCGGTTGCGTCCGGAGTGGATGCGCGTGATCTGGGTGCTCCTGCTCGCCGTCGCGAGCGTCGGCATGTCCGTCATCGGCCCGAAGCTCCTCGGCAACGGCACGACGCTGATCTTCGAGGGCGCGATCTCCAAGGCGCTTCCCGCGGGGGTCACGAAGGCGCAAATCATCGCCGGGCTCCGCGCCCGAGGGCAGGATGGCCAGGCCGACCTTTTGAGCGGCATGAACCTGACCCCGGGGGTGGGCATCGATTTCCACGCGCTGTCGATGATCCTGATCCTCGTTCTCTCGCTGTACATCCTGTCGAGCGTGTTCAGCTGGCTGCAGTCCTACGTCCTGAACGACGTCGTGCAGGCGACCGTGTACCGGATGCGCGAAGATGTGGAGAAGAAGATCAACCGGCTGCCGTTGAGCTACTTCGACAAGACGCCGCGCGGCGAACTGCTCAGCCGGGTGACGAACGACATCGACAACATCTCGCAGAGCCTGCAGCAGACGCTGAGCCAGATCGTCACGTCGCTGCTTATGGTGATCGGCGTGCTCACGATGATGCTCATCACCTCTCCACTGCTCACCCTCATCGCCCTCGTGACGATTCCGCTGTCCCTTGTCATCACGATCGTGATCGCGAAGCGGTCGCAGAAAATGTTCGTCGCCCAGTGGAAGCACACGGGCGAACTGAACGCCCAAATCGAGGAGAACTTCACCGGGCACGCGCTCGTCAAGGTGTTCGGCCGCCAGAAAGAGGTTGCGACGGTCTTCGGCGAGAAGAACGAGGAGCTCTACAAGGCGAGCTTCGGCGCCCAGTTCGTCTCCGGCATCATCATGCCGTCCATGATGTTCGTCGGAAACCTCGTGTACGTCGCGATCGCCGTCGTCGGCGGCCTGCAGGTGGCGGCCGGCGCGATGCGCATCGGCGACATCCAGGCGTTCATCCAGTACTCGCGGCAGTTCACCCAGCCGGTCACGCAGCTGGGAAGCATGGCGAACCTCCTGCAGTCCGGGGTCGCCTCCGCCGAGCGGGTGTTCGAACTGCTGGACGCCGAGGATCAGAGCCCGGATGTCTCACCGGCCCAGTCGCCTGCGGTGTCGAGCGGCCGCCTCGAATTCGAGGACGTGTCATTCCGCTACACCGAAGACAAGCCGCTCATCGAACACGTGAACCTCGTCGCCGACCCCGGCCACACGATCGCCATCGTCGGGCCGACGGGTGCAGGCAAGACGACTCTCGTGAACCTCATCATGCGCTTCTACGAGCTGAACTCGGGTCGCATCACCCTCGACGGTGTCGACATCGCCACCATGACGCGGGACGATTTGCGCACGCGCGTGGGCATGGTGCTGCAGGACACCTGGCTGTTCGGCGGAACCATCCGGGAGAACATCGCCTACGGGCGGCCGGATGCCACGGAGGAGGAGATCATCGACGCCGCGACGGCCACGTACGTCGACCGCTTCGTGAAGACGCTCCCGGACGGCTATGACACCGTGCTCGACGACGAGGCCTCCAACGTGAGCGCGGGGGAGAAGCAGCTCCTGACGATCGCGCGCGCGTTCCTGGCGCGCCCGAGCGTGCTCATCCTGGATGAGGCGACAAGTTCGGTGGACACCCGCACCGAGGTTCTCGTGCAGCACGCCATGGCGGCGCTGCGCAGCGACCGCACGAGCTTCGTGATCGCCCACCGGCTCTCCACGATCCGCGACGCCGACCTCATCCTCGTGATGGAGAACGGCCAGATCGTCGAGCAGGGCACGCACGCCGAGCTGCTGGAGGCGGATGGCGCCTACGCGCGCCTGTACGACGCGCAGTTTGCCGGGCCGGTCCTGACCGATGAGGAACTCGTTGCTGGCCCCCCGACCGGAAGCATCCCAACGGGCAGCATTCCCACCGGCAGCGTGCCGACGGGCAGCGTTCCGACGAGCCCGGGCGCGACCGAAGGCTAGCTATAAAACTGACGGAGGTTGTTGACAGTCGGGTCTTCCATCTGGAAGGAAGATTGCATGACATCAACCATCTCCGCG
>CALMSL010000063.1 GCA_937872445.1 uncultured Microbacteriaceae bacterium
TGAAGCCGCGCGACGAGGTGGCGACGGGCAACTTCCAGTCCAGCGAGTTCGCCGCTGACCTCTACAAGGTCGCCCGCGACCCCGCGGCGACGAGTGGCGAGTATTCCGACCCGGCGCAGTTCTTCGCCCGCACCTACCTCACCGAGGGTCTGCGCGACCTCATCGGTCGCGCGGTGAAGCGCCTGGCAGGGGATGCGAACGCCTCGCCCGTGGTGAACCTCCAGACGAACTTCGGTGGCGGCAAGTCGCACTCGATGCTCGCGCTGTGGCACCTGGCCGGCGGTCTGCCGCTGGCGAAGTTCCCGCAGGAGGCGCAGGAGCTGCTGACCGCGAACGGCTACCCCGCAGAGGGCGTCACGGCGAGCCGGGTCGCGCTGGTCGGCAACCACTTCGCGCCGCAGGGCGAGACGAAGGACGATGGCACCCGCGTGAACACGCTGTGGGGTGAGCTGGCGTGGCAGCTCGGCGGGCGCGAGGCGTATGAGATCGTGCGTGAGCACGACGAGAAGCGCACGAACCCAGGCGGTGACCTGCATGTGCTGCTGGCGAAGTACGCGCCCGCGGTGATCCTGATCGACGAGTGGGTTGCCTACGCCCGGCAGCTCTACGGGCGGGAGGATCTCGCAGGCGGCACGTTCGACACGCAGTTCACGTTCGCGCAGTCGCTGACCGAGGCGGCGAAGTCGACGCCCGGCGTGCTGCTGGCGATCTCGATCCCCGCCTCGCACGACGGCGACGACCGCGGCGAGGTCGCGGGCGCGACCGAGGAGGTCGGCGGGTCGAACGGCATGGAGGCGCTCAAGCGCCTCCAGAACGTCGTGCGCCGGGTGGCCGACCAGTGGCGTCCGGCCTCCAGCGACGAGGCGTACCGGATCGTGAAGCAGCGCCTCTTCGAGTCGGAGGACGCGCAGGCGCTCGCCCAGATCGCGGCGACCGCGAAGGCGTTCAGCGACTTCTACCAGGCCAACGCGGGCGAGTTCCCGAAGGAGGCGCGCGACCCGCAGTACGGTCGGCGCATCCAGCAGACCTACCCGCTGCACCCGGAGCTGTTCGACCGGCTCTACGAGGACTGGTCCTCGCTGGAGCGGTTCCAGCGCACCCGCGGCGTGCTGCGGCTGATGAACGCCGTCATCCATGCGCTGTGGGTCGGCGAAGACCAGGGACCGCTCATCCTGCCCGGCTCGATCCCGCTGTCGGTCGCTTCCGTGAACGCGGAGCTGACACAGTACCTCCAGGACTCCTGGAAGGCCGTCATCGACGCCGACGTGGACGGGACCAACTCCGAGCCCGCCCGCATTGACAACGACAAGCCCGTGCTCGGGCAGCGGTCGGTGACCAAGCGCCTGGCACGCACCGTGTTCTTCGGCGCGGCACCGACCATCGGTACCGCGCACAAGGGCATCGACACGCAGCGAGTATTCATCGGGACCGCGGTGCCCGGCGATGTCGTCGGCAACTTCCACTCCGCGCTCACCCAGCTTGGCGACCGCACGACCTACTACTACTCGTCCGCGGGCAAGCACTGGTACGACACCCAGGCGAACATCACCCGCCGTGCGAAGGACGCCGCCGACGCGCTGCACCCCGAGGACGTGTGGGCCGAGATCGTGAAGCGGCTGCGCGGCGAGGAACGCGCGCGCTCGGACTTCGCAGGCGTCCACATCGGCCCGGCCGACTCCGGCGACATCCCCGACACCGACCAGGCACGGCTCGTCATCCTGCACCCGAAGTACCCGCACCGACGCAAGAAGGGCGACTCGCCCGCACAGGACTTCGCCAGGGCCGCGACCGAGCGGCGCGGCACGGCGAACCGCGCCAATCGCAACATGATCGTCTTCCTCGCGCCCGACGAGGAGCGCCTGGCCGAACTCGACCAGGCCGCGCGCTCGTTCCTGGCGTGGAAGGAGATCGCGGAGAAGGCGAACGAGCTGAACCTCACGCCGCAGCAGCTCGCGCAGGCCACCGTGAAGCGCGACCAGTTCGGCCGCACGGTCGACGACAGGCTCGCGCTGACCTACCAGTGGGTGCTCAACCCCGTCGCTCCCGACCCCGGCTCGCCGTTCGAGCTGGAAGAGGTCAAGGCCGACGGGCAGGCGGGCTCGCTCGCCGAGCGCGTCGCCAAGAAGCTCGGCAGCGCGGGCGCGTACTCCACCCAGCACGCGGCACGGTCGATCCGGCTCGCACTCGACACGAAGGTGCCTGCCGCATGGTCCGCCGGGCACATCGCCGTCGGCGACCTCTGGAGCCTGTACGCGCAGTACCCCTACATGCCGCGACTGCGCTCCCGCGAGGTGCTGATCGACGCCATCGACAACCAGCCGCTGCTCTGGCAGAGCGAGAGCTTTGCCCTCGCCGACGGCTATGACGAGGCGACCGACCGCTACAGCGGACTCTGGCTGCCCGGCGACACCGGGCGTTCACCCGTCACCGATGCCACCCTGATCGTCAAGCCCGCACCCGCCGAAGCACAGCGCGCCGAAGACCTGGCCGCGACCGCGGCCAGCAGCACGTCCGCGCCGGAGGCGGACTCCCCGACGACCGCAGCGGCAGCAGCAGCGAGCACGACGGGGGGCGGTGCGACCACCGCTCCCGTGCCAGCGCCCGCGAAGAAGCCCGCGGCGACCCGGTACGTTGGCAGCGCGCCGATCAGCGCAGAACGCTACTCCGCCGACTTCGCCAAGATCGCCACCGAGGTGCTGACCAACCTCGCCGCATCCGGCGCGAAGCTCACCATCTCGCTCTCCATCGACGCCATCCACCCCGACGGCTTCACCGAGCAGCAGCTCCGCACCATCCGCGAGAACGGCACCACGCTGAAGTTCACGACCAACGAGTTCGAGGCGGAGTAGAGGTGGCAATCGACCGTGAGATCAACCGGCGTCTGCTCATCCTTGCAGTCGTCCAGTCGGTAGGCGCTGACGGATGGGGTGCGGAAGAAGAAGCGGTGAGGGAGCGCCTTGCTGACCTGGGCGGTGATCCGTCACAGCTCGACCATTCCGAACTCCAGGAGCTTGCGCGGCGAGGCTGGGTAAGCACCAAGGACATGTCCTTCGGCGACTGGATCGGTGCGGTCACGCCCGCAGGGCGAGACGCAGCGGCGAGAATCGAGCAGGATCGCGCTGACGTTGCCGCACGTCGCATCGCGCTCCGCGACGTACTCCTGCGCTGGCTCTACGACCGCATTCACGTCCACGATGCGCTGATGCCAGATCCCAAGGGCGTTCTCCAGTCCGGGGCCACATACTTCGGGGTCGCGTTCACCGATACCGATGTCGAGAAGGCAAGTGGCGCGTTGAGGGACGCTGGCTACATTCGGGGCACGACTCTTGCTTCCGGCGAGATCACGCTCGTAGAACTGCTCCCGAAGGGGGTCCGGCTGATTGAACGCGGCGGCAGCGTGCGTGACGATAAGGCCACGAGCGGTACGACGATCACCACGACAGTGCATGGCCCCGCAAACATCGCGAACCAGAGTTCAAACGTCAGTCAGAGCATTGACCTCAGCTCGACGTGGCTGGTCAAGGCTGCCGAGACCCTGGACGGAATAGAGCAAGCCCTGCCCGCGCTCGGTCTCGCCGATGAGCACGAGGTGTCAGACGCGATAGCTGATGCACGCAGTGGCGTGGCCACAGAAGACCCTTCACGAACGAAGTCTGCTCTGGAGCGGCTCTTGCCGTTCCTCTCAGCAACGACAGCGGGAGCACTCGGAAATCTGGTCTCAAGTGGCGTCGTGACGCTCCTCGGGTTGATCCCGTAGCCGAAGGGGCAGTCATGGCTCAGGGACTGACCAGCACCCAGGAGATCGTGGAGGTGCGCGTCGACAACTTCATGCGCGGTTCGATCAAGGACGCGCTCGCGCAGGATCTCGCCGCACGGCCGGAGCACCGCATCGTCGCCCTGTCCACGGTCGCGGGCGGCGACGAGTCCAACGGCGTCATCCGCGTAGTGGCCGTCATCGAGTACCTGTAGGCATCGTGGGCAAGCGCGCCGACAGTGATGAGCACTACGTTCTCGACCTCTGCGACGAGGTAATCGGGGTCCGCGGGGAGCGACAGGCGACGTTCCTATGGCTTGTCGGTGACGTGTCGCCGACGACCGGACGGGCTCGCAAGCTCCCCGTCGACGGGTACTGGCCTGCGCTGCGGCTCGTAGTTGAGTTCCAGGAGAAGCAGCACACCGAGGCCGTTGCATTGTTCGACCGACGCGCGACCCTCTCCGGGGTGCCTCGCGGCGAGCAGCGCCGACTCTACGACCAGCGGAAGGTGGAAATCCTGCCGCAGCACGGCATCCGCGTTGTCGTCATCCACAAGTCGGAGTTCACGACGAAGGCCGACAAGATCGTCCGCGACCACGAACACGACATCGCGGTCGTCCGCGCCCGCCTCGTCTGACCGTCGAAGCCCTCCAGAGGCCAGTACACGTCTTGCACATCGAGGTCGATCGCGCCTGACGGCGGGCTCGGCGGCTCACCTCTCTGACGAGAGAGGCGGTGCCGGGTGTCGGTTTCGATGCGGGTCATGGGCGCGGGGGACGGCTACAAGTACCTGCTGCGCTCCGTGGCGTCGGCAGACGGCGAGCGGGCGCTCTCGACGCCGCTGACCCGGTACTACGCCGAGCAGGGCACGCCGCCGGGCCGCTGGATGGGCGGCGGGCTCGCGGCGCTCGGGGAGGGTGAGATTCACGAGGGCGCGCCGGTCTCGGAGGCGCAGCTCCAGCTTCTGCTGGGGATGGGGCGCGACCCGGTGACGGGCGATCCGCTGGGGAAGGCGTATCCGGTGTTCCCGAGCGTCGAGGATCGGATCGCGGCGCGCATCTCGCGGCTCGATCCGGCGTTGGGCGCGGATGAGCGGGCCGAGGCCGTTGTGGTGATCGAGGCGGAAGAGTCGGCACGCACCTCGCGGCGGGCGGTCGCCGGGTTCGACTTCACGTTCTCGCTGCCGAAGTCCGCCTCGGTGCTGTGGGCGGTTGCGGACGCAACGACGCAGGCACGGATCGCGGCGGCGCACCATGCGGCGGTTGCGGAGGTGGTTGCGTTCATGGAGCGCGAGCTCGCAGCGACGCGCTCCGGCGCAACGTCCCGCGGGGGAGCTGTTGCGCAGGGTGAGGTAATCGGGTTCATCGCTACCGCGTTCGGTCACTTCGGCTAGCGGGCGGGCGACCCGCAGTTGCACACGCATGTCGTGGTGAGCAACAAAGTGCGGCCCCTGTTCGACGGCAAGTGGCGGTCGCTGGATGGCCGGCCCCTGCACGCGGCGACCGTGGCGCTGAGCGAGCTGCACACCGCGGTGTTCGCCGATCACCTGACTCGTTCGCTCGGCGTCGGCTGGGAGCGGCGCGACCGGGGCGCGGATCGCAACCCGGTGTGGGCGGTCGCCACGGTGCCCGAGGAGCTGGTCGCCGAGTTCTCGTCCCGGTCGCGGCACATCGACATCGAGAAGGACAGGCTGATCGCCGAGTACGAGCGAACGCACGGGCACGCGCCGTCACGGGAGACGATCATCCGGCTGCGGCAGCAGGCGACGCTGGCGACCCGGCCCGACAAGGAAGTCCGCCCGCTGGCCGAACTCACCCAGGAGTGGCGCACGCGCGCCAGCCGCCTGCTCGGGCACGATGCGACCGCATGGGCGTGGGAAGCCGTCCAGGTCGAGCCAGTCGAGCTGCTGCGCGCGGAGGGTGTGCCGCTGGAGCAGATCGCTCGGCTCGGCCTGACGGTGGTCGCAGCGGTCGCGGAGAAGCGCACGACGTGGAGCCACTGGAATCTCTACGCCGAGGCCGCGCGGCAGGCGATGGGCTGGCGGTTCGCCGCCACGGAGGATCGTGAGGCGATCACGGGGATGATCGTTGACGCCGCGGAGCAGGCATCCATCCGACTCACCCCGCCCGAGCTGGCCTCCAGTCCCGTTGCGTTCCAGCGCACGGACGGGACGAGCGTGTTCCGCCCGCGCAACGCCGCCCGCTACAGCGGTGCCGCGGTGCTCGCTGCCGAGGACCGGCTGCTTGCACGCTCCCGCGAGCAGGTTGCGCCGCGCCTGGCTGACGCAACCATCGCGCACGCGCTGCAACCCCAGCGGGGCCGCGCGCTCGGCGACGACCAAGGGGTCGCGCTCACCGCGATTGCGTCGTCGGGCCGGATGCTCGACCTGCTCGTCGGCCCCGCGGGGGCGGGCAAGACCACCGCGCTGCGCGCGTTGCGCCGCGCATGGGAGGCTGAGCACGGGCACGGCTCGGTCGTCGGCCTGGCATCGTCCGCGGTCGCGGCCGAGGTGCTGGCCGGTGACCTGGGCATCCCGACGGAGAACACCGCGAAGTGGTGGCAGACCTACCGCGACCACGGCGTCGGCTTCGCCGCCGGGCAGCTCGTGATCGTGGACGAGGCATCGCTCGCCGGGACGCTTGCCCTCGACCGGCTCGTGCGGGTCCCGGCCGACGCCGGGGCGAAGGTGCTGCTCGTGGGCGACCCCGCCCAGCTCCAGTCAGTCGATGCCGGGGGAGCATTCGGGATGCTCGTCGCCGACCGTGAGGGCGTGCCCGAGCTGACCGACGTGCGCCGCATCGCCGCGGCCTGGGAGAAGGACGCCACGCTCGACCTGCGCAACGGTCGTGTCGAGGCCATCGACACCTACCAAGCGCACGGCCGCATCCGCGCGGGCGAAGCCGAGCGCATGGCCGACGCCGCCTACGCCGCATGGCAGCGCGACCGGGCAGCCGGGATGGCGAGCATCCTCATCGCCGAGTCGAGCACGATGGTCACCACGCTGAACCAGCGCGCCCGCGCCGACCTCATACTCGCCGAGGTGGTCGACGCACGCGCCGAGGTACGGCTGCACGACGGCACCGAGGCATCCATCGGGGACGCGATCATCACCCGCCGCAACGACCGCGCGCTGCGCGCCGGGCGCGGATGGGTGCGCAACGGCAGCCGGTGGACGATCACCGCCATCGTCAGCGACGGGTCGTTGCGGGTACGACCCGCCGGACGGCGCCGGGGCGCGAGCGTGCGCCTCCCGGTCGAGTACGTCGCCGAGCACGTCGAACTCGGCTACGCCGTCACCGCGTACCGGGCGCAAGGGGTCACCGTCGACACCGGGCACATGCTCGTCGAGCCCGGCGCGACGCGAGAGAACTTCTACGTCGCCATGACCCGCGGCCGACTCGGCAACCCCGCCTACGTCTCGATCAACCGCCCCGACGACGACCACATCCACCCGCCCACCCAGGACACCGCCCTGGTCGCGGCGCGCAAGGTGCTCGCCGGCGTGCTCCAGCACGTCGGCGCGGAACTCTCCGCCCGCCAGATGATCGCCGCCGAGCAGAACGCCTGGGGCTCGGTCGCGCAGCTCGCCGCCGAGTACGAGACCATCGCCGCCACCGCACAACAGCCGAGGTGGGAAGCCCTCGTGCGCGCCACCCGACTCACCGAGGCCGAGGCCGACGCCGCCATCGGATCGACCGCGTTCGGCGCGCTCGGTGCCGAACTGCGCCGCGCCGAGGCAGACGGATACGACGCGGATCGCCTGCTGCGCGCACTCGTCGCCTCACGCCCGGTCGACGACGCGGGCGACGTCGCCGCGGTGCTCCACGAGCGGGTGATCCGAGCCCTCGGCCGCGCGAACGGTGCCGGGCGCGTGTGCCAGCCCGCCATACCTATCGCCGGACTCATCACCCCGGCTCTCGGCACGATGGACGACGACATGCGCGCCGCGCTCCGCGAACGCGCCGTACTCATCGAGCAGCGCGCCGATGCACTCGTCGCCGAAGCGGTTGGGGCGTCCGAGGCATGGGCCGCGGAACTCGGCCCAGAGCCCGCCGATCCGCAGCTTGCCGCGATTTGGCGACGCGAGGCGCGCACCGTCGCGGCCTACCGCGACACCTACGGCATCACCGAGACCAGCGCGGTCGGAGTCATCGGCGACGACGTGCGGCAGCGCACAGACGCCGCGCGAGAACGCGCCGCGATCCTGCGCGCACAACAGCTCGCTGCAAGCGCAGCAGAACCGGAGTCCACGGTCAGCGCAATCGGGGTATCCGCGCCGCGCCTGTAGCTGCCCTTCCGTGTGTCCGAGGTCAGGCGTACCCTGGTGTCGAGGTAGTAGCCACGATTTCTAGGTCGCTTGCGACGGTCCTCTCGGGACGCTCACCACATGATCTACCTCCTCGGCGGAGCTACGCACCCTCTCAGGAGGCGGACATCATGTTCCGACTGCTCTGGAATCTCGGCATCCGAGTTCGGCTGTTCCTGCGGACGTACATGCCGACGAACATCCTGCTCGACGCGCTGCGCACCCGACGCGGCCTGAAGTGGGGCGTGCCCGCCATGCTCATCGCCGTGCCGTACTTGCTCGGCGCGTGGCTCTTGACCATCTGGATCGCCGACGGCGGGCCGGGGTGGCTGAACCTGCTCGTGCTGCTCTTCGTCTGGAACGCGCTGAAGTTCTTCGTCAACGGGCCGATCACGATGATCGTCCTGATCCGGGCGCGCGTCGCCGAGCGGCGTGACCGTCGACTCGCCGAGCGTGAGTCGACGGGTTACGCAATCAGCGAGGACGCCCCGCTGCTCACCTCGTCGCGCGCCTGACGCGCTCGCGGTACCGGAACCAGCGCAGCATCTTTGCGTGCCGTTCGACGTCGCATGCGGCTGGCTGTGTCTGAGGTGCCCGCTAGTCTTCAGACACGCAGAAAGGCGGGTGCGATGAAGCTGAAGTCATTCCACGTCAGGTTGTTCCGCAACATCATCGACTCGGGGGAGATCCCGGTGGATTCGGTGACAGCCCTGGTCGGCAAGAACGAGTCGGGGAAGTCTGCGATCCTTCAGGCGCTCCATCACCTCAACCCCGCCAAGCCGTCGTTCGCGCTCGATCTGCTCGACGAGTACCCGCGGTGGCTGAAGAAAGAGCACGAGATCACCGGCGAGATCAACAGCGCCGTCCCGGTCACGGCCACATTCGAGCTTTCCCACGACGAGGTCGCTGAACTCGAAGCCGGCCTCGGCGCCGGGGTGCTGTCCGACCGCCACGTGACGGTGTCGCGTAGCTACGCCAAGCCAAAGATCCTCACCATCGAAGCCCACATCGAGCAGGCCGCGTTCGTCGCCCCGTTCATCGCCGGGCTCTCCGAACGGCTGGGAAAGGCCATCGGCAGCCCGACCACCACGACCGAAGTCTCCACAGCGCTCGACAAGGTTGCCGCCGGCACCAATACAGACGGCGAGCCGACCGCCGTAGCGAAGGACGCGGCCGCGGCGAAAGAGACGCTGTCCGAAAAGCTGGGCGGAGCGGCGAATCTGACGACCGCAGTCCAGGCCTTTGTCCGCGAGCGCATTCCCCGCACTTTCTACTTCAGCTCCTACTCGTCGCTGCGGGGCCGCTACAACCTCGATGAGGTCTTCAGCGCACTGAGTGATCCCGACGCCGAAGAGGAACTGGCCGCCGCGGCCGACTTCCTCCGGCTGGCGCGTGCCGTGCCAGAGACCTTGCAGGATTGGGACTTCGAGAAGTCGAACGCCGAGTTGGAGGCTGCGTCCAGTCTGCTGACCCGTCGTGTCAAGGAGCACTGGAAGCAGAACGATCACCTTAAACTTGCGGTCCGCATCGAGGATCAGGTCGAAACCGACCCACGGACGGCAGCGCCGGTCATCAAGCGGTATCTCCAGTTTCGAGTCGAGGACTCGCGGCACGACTTCAGCAGCCGCCTGGACCGCCGCTCCACTGGCTTCCAGTGGTTTGTGTCGTTCCTCGCGTCGTTCCTTGAGTTCGAGAAGGACAAGAATCTTATCCTGTTGCTGGACGAGCCGGGTCTCTCGTTGCATGCACGCGCGCAGATCGACCTTCTGAACACGATCGAGTCCCGGCTAGCCACCGACCGTCAGGTGCTCTATTCGACGCACTCGCCGTTCCTCCTCCAGACGCCGCACCTCAATCAGGTCCGCATCGTGGAGGATCAGGGGCCCGATCTCGGCTCAGCGGTCATTCCCGATGCCGGAGTCGTCAAGGACCCGGACACGCTGTTCCCGCTCCAGGCCGCGCTTGGCTACGACATCGCGCACAACCTATTCATCGGCAACCGGAACATCCTCATCGAGGGCGTGTCCGACTTCATCTACCTCAGCACCATCTCGGATCACCTCTCGTCTCTCGGTCGCGCTTCCATTCCCGAGTCCGCTCGTCTGCTCCCCGCTGGCGGTGCAACCAACATCCCCACCTTCCTTGCGTTGCTCGGAGGGCAGCTCGATGTGGTCGTGCTCTTGGACGGCAGCTCCGACAAGCAGAAGATCGAGAACACGATCAAGCGCGGGCGGCTCGATGCGGCGAGGGTCATCAGCCTCGACAACTATGCGACCCCGCCGACGCCTGACATCGAGGATCTTTTTGAGCCCGGCGAGTACCTCGCGTTCTATAACGAGGCATACGGCGTTAGCCTCAAGCTCTCCGACCTGTCCGGCAAGGACCGGATCGTCGCGCGGATCACGCGCAAGATCGGCAAGGAGTTCAACCACGGCCACGTCGCCGCGGTGTTCCTGCGCAACCTCGACCGGTCAATCCAGGGACTCTCCGTGGCGACGCTAGAACGATTCGAGCAGGTTATCGAGGCGCTCGTGAGGGCGCTGCCTGCCGAATAGTCAGCTCAGCGCACACTTCCTTCAGTGATGTTCCACGCGGTGCCGTGCCTGCTCGGCGTGCGGCGAGCGAGCGCCTGGACAACCGAAGAGGAGAGACCGGGATGGCTGATGCTGCTCATGTTACTGCTCATCGAAGTGCGCTGAAGTCCTCGCGTCCGGGGCCGGGTGAGCTGCTCTGCTTGCCCGCGCGCGTCGTATGTGCCTTCGCGGCGTAGGCATCGAGTCACTCTATGGCGTCAATGTATAGCGAGGAACCAGTGTCGAAGCGGCCATCTGCGCTGTCCGAAAACCTGTCCGTTTACTCCCCGTAGCCGTCCGTAAACGTCCAGAGATAGACTGAGCCCCAGACGGCGATTGCCGTCTGGGGCTCAGCAAATTGCTGGGCTCAGAGACCGGAAGTGTGGCTCTGAGGGCCTCCCGGAATCAGACCCCGAAGTACAGCTCGTATTCGTACGGGTGCGGCCGCAGCGACATCGGCGCGAGCTCCTTTTCGCGCTTGTACGCAATCCAC
>CALMSL010000064.1 GCA_937872445.1 uncultured Microbacteriaceae bacterium
AGCGAGATGATCTTCATGAACTTCTTGTCGCGAAGCTCACGGCCGACCGGCCCGAAGATGCGGGTGCCGCGGGGGTCACCATCCGCCTTCAGAAGCACTGCGGCATTCTCGTCAAACTTGATGTAGGAGCCGTCCGGTCGACGGGTCTCCTTCTTGGTGCGGACGATGACGGCCTTGACGACCTCGCCCTTCTTCACGTTGCCGCCGGGGATCGCATCCTTGACGGTGGCAACGATCACGTCGCCGAGGCCGGCGTAACGCCGCCCGGAGCCGCCGAGAACGCGAATCGTGAGCAACTCCTTGGCGCCGGTGTTGTCGGCGACCTTTACTCTGGATTCCTGCTGAAGCATTGTCTATTCCTCTTCACGAGTAGGCGGGAAGCCTACTTGGCCTTCTCGACGATTTCGACCAGACGCCAGCGCTTCGTGGCGCTCAGCGGACGGGTTTCACTGATGACGACGAGGTCACCGATGCCCGCCGAGTTGGACTCGTCGTGCACCTTCACCTTGGAGGTACGGCGGATGATCTTGCCGTACAGGGGGTGCTTGACGCGGTCTTCGACCTCGACGACGATCGTCTTGTCCATCTTGTCGCTCGACACGTAGCCGCGTCGAATCTTCCGGTAGCCGCGGTCAAGGGTTGCCTCGGCAGCGACCTTATCTTCGGTCTTCGCCATTAGTTGGCCTCCTTAGTCTTGAGTGCTCCAGCCGGCTGTGCTTCTGCCAGCTCCGCGTCGTCGGATGCGGCGGGAGCCTCATCCTTCACCGCGCTGTCCTTCTTCACGGCCTTCTTCTTCGCCTTCGGTTCGGCCTTCGCGGGAAGTTCGACGCCGACCGGAGTCGCCCGGATGCCGAGCTCGCGTTCGCGAATGATCGTGTAAATCCGCGCGATGTCGCGCTTCACGGCGCGAAGCCGGCCGTGGCTTTCGAGCTGGCCGGTCGCCGACTGGAAGCGGAGGTTGAAGAGTTCTTCCTTCGCCTTTTTCAGTTCGTCGACAAGTCTCTCGTCTTCAAAAGTGTCGAGCTCATCCGGGTGGAGCTCCTTGGAACCGATCGCCATTATGCGTCGCCCTCCTCGCGCTTGATGATGCGTGCCTTGAGGGGCAGCTTGTGGATGGCCCGGGTGAGTGCCTCGCGAGCGACGGTCTCGTTGACCCCGCTCAGCTCGAACAACACGCGGCCCGGCTTGATGTTCGCGACCCACCACTCCGGTGAACCCTTACCCGAACCCATGCGGGTTTCGGCTGGCTTCTTCGTGAGCGGGCGGTCCGGGAACACGTTGATCCAGACCTTGCCGCCACGCTTGATGTGACGGGTCATGGCAATACGGGCAGCCTCGATCTGGCGGTTCGTGACATACGCGGGCGTGATCGCCTGGATGCCGTAGTCGCCGAACGACACCTTCGTGCCGCCGGTCGCCTGGCCGGTGCGCCCAGGGTGGTGCTGCTTGCGGTGCTTGACTTTACGTGGAATCAGCATGTCAGGCCTCTGCTCCTACTGCCGCGGGAGCGGCATCCGTGCGGGGTCCGCGGCGCGGCCGGTCTGCGCCATCCCGGCGCTCGGGGCGCTGGGACTTGGCGGCGGCCTGCTCGCGGGCGAGCTCGCGGTTCGTGATGTCGCCCTTGTAGATCCACACCTTCACGCCGATGCGGCCGAACGTCGTGCGGGCCTCATAGAAGCCGTAGTCGATGTTCGCGCGCAGCGTATGCAACGGGACGCGGCCCTCGCGGTAGAACTCGGAACGGCTCATTTCAGCGCCGCCCAGCCGACCGGAAACCTGGATGCGCACACCCTTCGCTCCCGCGCGCTGAGCGCCCTGGAGGCCCTTGCGCATGGCGCGACGGAACGCGACGCGCGCGCTCAACTGCTCGGCAATGCCCTGCGCGACCAGCTGCGCCTCCGCCTCCGGGTTCTTCACCTCGAGGATGTTCAGCTGGATCTGTTTGTCGGTGAGCTTCTCCAGGTCGGCGCGGATGCGCTCGGCCTCCGTGCCGCGCCGCCCGATCACAATGCCCGGGCGCGCCGTGTGGATGTCGACGCGAACGCGGTCGCGCGTCCGCTCGATCTCGATGCGGGCAACGCCGGCGCGGTCGAGAGTCGACTTGAGCAGGTTGCGGATCTTCACATCCTCAGCGACGAAATCGCTGTAACGCTGTCCGGCCTTCGTCGAGTCGGAGAACCACCGCGAAACGTGATCGGTCGTGATTCCGAGACGGAACCCGTACGGGTTTACTTTCTGTCCCATTACTTCTTCCCTGCCTTCTTCGAGGCCTGCTCGACGTGGGCATCGGTTGGCGTCGACAGCACGATGGTGATGTGACTCGTACGCTTCAGGATCTGGAATGCCCGACCCTGCGCGCGCGGCTGGAACCGCTTGAGCGTTGCGCCGTCATCGACGAACGCCTTCGCGACGAACAGGTCCTGCTCGTCGAGGTAGCTGTTCTCGTTGTCGGCCTTGACCCTGGCGTTCGCCATGGCGGATGCCACGAGCTTGTACACCGGCTCGCTCGCACCCTGCGGGGCGAATTTCAGAATGGCCAGCGCTTCTGCAGCCTGCTTGCCGCGGATCATGTTGACGACACGACGAGCCTTCTGAGGCGTCACGCGGATGTGTCGCACGCGGGCGATCGACTCCACCATTTCTTCTCCTCCTTTCGCCACCGCGTCAGCGGCGACGGCCCTTCTTGTCGTCCTTCTCGTGGCCGCGGAAGGTGCGGGTGGGGGCGAATTCCCCGAGCTTGTGTCCGACCATCGTCTCCGTGACGAAAACCGGAATGTGCTTGCGGCCGTCGTGCACCGCGATCGTGTGGCCGAGCATTGCCGGGACGATCATGGAACGGCGCGACCAGGTCTTGATCACGTTCTTGCTCTTGGCCGTGTTCTGCGTGACCACCTTGCGGAGCAGGTGATCGTCGACGAAGGGGCCCTTCTTAAGACTGCGTGGCATCTTCTGTACTCTGTCCTTTTCCCTGGCCTACTTGCGCTTCTTGCCGACGGTACGGCGACGAACGATGAGCTTGTCGCTCTCGAGATTGGGCTTGCGAGTGCGACCTTCCTTCTGGCCCCACGGGCTCACCGGGTGGCGTCCACCGGAGGTCTTGCCCTCGCCGCCACCGTGCGGGTGGTCGACCGGGTTCATGGCGACGCCGCGGACGGTCGGGCGAACACCCTTCCAGCGCATCCGGCCTGCCTTGCCCCAGTTGATGTTCGACTGCTCGGCGTTTCCGACCTCGCCGATCGTCGCGCGGCAGCGCGCATCCACGTTGCGGATTTCGCCAGACGGCAGGCGGAGCTGCGCGTACGGGCCGTCCTTGGCAACGAGGCGGATGCTGGCGCCCGCGGAACGCGCCAGCTTGGCGCCTCCGCCCGGCTTGAGCTCGATCGCGTGCAGAACGGTACCAACGGGGATGTTGCGCAGCGGCAGGTTGTTGCCCGGCTTGATGTCGGCGGACGGTCCGGACTCGACGATGTCGCCCTGCTTGAGCTTGTCCGGCGCGATGATGTACCGCTTGGTGCCGTCAACGAAGTGCAGGAGCGCGATGCGCGCCGTGCGGTTCGGGTCGTACTCGATGTGAGCGACCTTCGCGTTGACGCCATCCTTGTCGTTGCGCTTGAAATCGATCACGCGGTACTGGCGCTTGTGGCCACCACCGATGTGGCGGGTCGTGATGCGACCGGCGTTGTTGCGGCCACCGGTTTTCGGCAGCGGGCGCAGCAGCGACTTCTCCGGGGTCGAGCGCGTGATCTCGGCGAAATCTGCAACCGAGGAGCCGCGTCGACCGGGGGTCGTTGGCTTGTATTTGCGAATAGACATGTGTTCTCCCTTACGCGCCCTAGCCGACAGCCGTGAAGATGTCGATGGAGCCGGACTTGAGCGTGACGATGGCGCGCTTGGTGTCCTTGCGCTTGCCGAGGCCGAACTTCGTGCGGCGCGTCTTGCCCTTCTTGTTCAGGGTGTTGACGGACGCGACCTTCACGTTGAAGATCTTCTCGACGGCAAGCTTGATCTCGGTCTTGTTCGAGCGGGGGTCCACCTCGAAGGTGTACTTGCCCTGGTCGATGAGTCCGTAGCTCTTCTCGGATACGACCGGCGCCAGGATGACGTCGCGGGGATCCTTGTAGGTGGCGCTCATGCGCTGGCCTCCCTGGTGCTCGTGCTGCTCGCGGCGGCAGTCGTGTTCGCCGTCTCGGTCTTCGCGGAGACGAAGGCGTTGAATGCGCCCTTCGTGAAGATGATGTCGTCGCTCACGAGAACGTCGTAGGCGTTCAGCTGGTCGACCGGGAGAACGTGGATGCTCGGAAGGTTCCGAACGCTCTTGTAGCTCACGTCGTCGCTGCGCTCCAGAACGACGAGCACGTTCTTGCTGGTCGCGATGTCCGCGATGAGAGCGGCGACAGCCTTCGTCGACGGTGCATCGCCGACCGACAGGGAGTCGATGACGTGGATGCGGCCGCCGCGGGCACGGTCGGACAGCGCACCGAGGAGTGCTGCCGCGATCATTTTCTTGGGGGTGCGCTGCGAGTAGTCGCGGGGCTGCGGCCCGTGGACGACGCCGCCACCACGGTGCTGGGGCATCCGGATCGAGCCCTGGCGGGCGCGACCGGTTCCCTTCTGCTTGTGCGGCTTGCGGCCGGAGCCGGAAACCTCGCCGCGCCCGAGGGTGGCGTGCGTTCCCTGGCGTGCGGCGGCGCGCTGCGCGACGACAACCTGGTGGATGAGCGGAATGTTGGTCTGCACATCGAACACCTGGCCGGGAAGCTCAACGGAGCTGACCTTCTTGCCCGTGGTGTCGATGACGTCGAGAGTCGTGGTCTCAGCCATGGCCTTAGGCCTCCTTCACTGACGTGCGAACGAAGACGATGCGGCCGCGAGCGCCGGGGACGGCGCCCTTCACGAGAAGGAGGCCCTTCTCGGCGTCGACAGCGTGGACGGTGAGGCCGAGAACCGAGACGCGGTCTCCGCCCATCCGGCCGGCCATCCGCATTCCCTTGAACACGCGGCTCGGGGTCGACGATGCGCCGATCGAGCCTGGTTTGCGGTGGTTGCGGTGCGCGCCGTGGCTCGCGCTGACGCCCTGGAAGTTGTGGCGCTTCATGACGCCGGCAAAGCCCTTGCCCTTGCTCGTGCCGACGACGTCGACGCGCTTGCCAGCCTCGAAGATGTCGACCGCGAGTTCCTGCCCGAGCGCGTACTCTGCGGCATCCGCTGTGCGAACCTCGGTGAGGTGGCGGCGCGGCGTGACGCCGGCCTTGGCGAAGTGCCCCGTGGCCGGCTTGTTTGCCTTGCGCGGGTCGATCTGGCCGTACGCGATCTGCACCGCGCTGTAACCGTCGACCTCTGGGGTGCGTACCTGGGTGACGACGTTCGGGGAAATCTCAATCACCGTCACCGGGATGAGTTTGTTGTTCGCGTCCCACACCTGGGTCATGCCGAGCTTCGTGCCCAGCAGCCCTTTCGTGGTCTTGGTGGTCTCAGTTGCCATGATTTTCATAGTCCTTGTAGCTCAGCCGGCGCTTAAAGCTTGATCTCGATGTTGACGTCCGCGGGCAGGTCGAGACGCATGAGCGAGTCGACGGCCTTCGGGGTCGGATCGATGATGTCGATGAGCCGTTTGTGGGTGCGCTTTTCGAAGTGCTCCCGGCTGTCCTTGTACTTGTGAGGGGAACGGATCACGGCGATCACGTTCTTCTCCGTGGGGAGCGGCACGGGGCCGACCACTGTGGCGCCGGCGCGGGTGACCGTGTCCACGATCTTGCGTGCCGAGCTGTCAATGACCTCGTGGTCATATGACTTAAGTCGGATGCGGATCTTTTGTCCCGCCATAGCCTGACTCTCTCTCTGTAGTACATGGAGCATCCATTCGGATGCGCTCGTTGCCGAAGCACCTGCCTGCCGAAAGCACTGTTGCTTTCGCACCACTGTTGTTGTTTCACGTGCCAGCGGATTGCTCTGCTCGCACAACGTTTTTGTGCCGTGCTTCACCCACCCCCGCGCTCGGGCGTGTCGCCCGCCCGGAACACGCGTGTTACCACGGTTGTCTCGAGTGTCGTTGGTTGGTGTGCGCCTCAACCTGGGCTTTCACCCGGATGGCGCGTGTTCTGCTACCCGCGGCCTAGGACACAATCCGGAAGGATCAGACCCTATGCACTGCCTGGCAGTGATTCGCCCGCTGGCACAGCAAGGCAAAGTATTGAACTAGAAGAGTCTGCCACACTGTGGGACCTGCTGCAACCCGGGCGTGTCGTCTCAGAGCGGAGGCCATTTCTGGCCTCCGCGACGACACGCCCCGACGCCGTCCCGGCGTCGGCAAACTCGAGTCACAGTCGGTCCGCGACGACACGCCCCGCGGTCGGCGAGCGATGCCCAGACGGACGAGCGATGTCGCCGCGGCGCTATCCCCCGTCCGCTTCACTATCGCTCGCGTCGAAGACCTGCAGACACGAGCAATCGCTCAAGTCGATGAACGTCGGATGCGACCGGCCACGTCCAGCGAACCATTCCACACCCCGTCGCGAGGCGGATGGCATCCTCGCGCAACTTCTCCTCGATGACGACCTCGGCAACCTCCCGACCCTGGAGGTAGCGATTTCGAGTGTACTTTGCCATTCCGTCGAACTCGCCCAAAAGCGCGCTGTCCTTCCATCCGAAGTCGGTGTGCCAGGTCCGTCCCTCTCGATCGATGACCTCGACCTGCAAATCCGGCGCGGGAAGTCCCGCTCGAGCGATCTGAACTCGACTAAACGATTCGCCCGCCGACCCGGATCGACCGTCAGCAAACTCGCCAACACGTCGCAGACGTCGAACGCCCCGCTGGTTCGCCAACTGGTCGGCCGCCTCGATCACGAGTCCATGCTCGACGTGGAGGGCCGGATCGCGGTCCTTGCGATGCCGTGCGATCGCAAAATCGACCACGGCCACCCCTGTCTCAAATCGCGCGGTCCGCGCCAGATCCACAACCGTGCGGAGAGGCGACGTGACGAACAATCCGTCCCTTTGCACCACCTCATCGTCACGGAGCGAGGCGAGGTGGCGGACGACTCGGCGCGTTGAACGCTGCCCCGACGTCGGATTTACCGTGACGTGGATTGCACTCGGCCACACACCGACAATCGGGATCCCCCACAACGCGGCGGCGCTCCAGTGCGAAAATACCTGAACCGTGCGAGTCGTCTCCGCGAACGCCCGGACCTGCGCCCGGTATTTCTCGTCCGGATCAAGCACGTTCCACTCGCCGGCTTCGAGGAACCGCCCGCGTGCCAGGCGCACCATGATCCCGCGTTCCGCACTACGTCGAAGCGCACGATCGTCGCCACCCTCACGCGCGAGGTCTGCAACGCGGATGATGCCATTCACGGAGCAAGTGTCGCGTGCTTTGCGCAGGTCCCGAGTCGCTGTAGGTGCCAGTGGTGTAGTCCGTGCGCCGTTACTGCCTGTGGAGGGCACATACACTTGCCGCCGAGAGATACCCCTCCGGACGAGGGATAGTGCCTAGGCACTATCTGCCATCCGGACCACTATCGGTCGGCGCTCGCTGAGAAAGAAGAACACAGGACAACAAGAAAGAGGGGCCGGGCCTTTCGGCCCGACCCCTCCACGAAGCAGAAACTACTTGACGACCTTGACGACCTTGCCGGCACCAACGGTACGGCCACCCTCGCGGATGGCGAAGCCGAGTCCCTCTTCCATGGCGATCGGCTGAATCAGCTCGACCGTCATCTCCGTGGTGTCACCGGGCATGACCATCTCGGTGCCCTCGGGCAGCGAGATGACGCCGGTGACGTCCGTGGTGCGGAAGTAGAACTGCGGACGGTAGTTCGCGTAGAACGGGTTGTGACGGCCACCCTCATCCTTCGACAGGATGTAGGCGGTTCCCTCGAACACCGTGTGCGGCGTGACCGAGCCCGGCTTGACGACAACCTGGCCGCGCTCGACATCCTCGCGCTTGGTGCCGCGAAGCAGCAGACCACAGTTCTCGCCTGCCCACGCCTCGTCGAGCTGCTTGTGGAACATCTCGATCCCCGTGACGATCGTCTTCTGCGTCGGGCGGATGCCGACGATTTCGACGTCCGAGTTGATCTTCAGGGTTCCACGCTCGGCGCGGCCGGTAACAACCGTTCCACGGCCGGTGATCGTGAAGACGTCCTCGATCGGCATGAGGAACGGCTTGTCCTTGTCGCGCACCGGGTCCGGCACGGAGTCGTCGACGGCCTGCATGAGGTCGAGGATGCTCTGCACCCACTTCTCGTCGCCCTCGAGAGCCTTGAGCGCGGAGACCTGGATCACGGGGGCGTTGTCGCCGTCGAAGCCCTGGCTGGAGAGCAACTCGCGGACCTCAAGCTCCACGAGCTCCATGATCTCGGCGTCGTCCACCATGTCGGACTTGTTGAGCGCGACGAGCAGGTACGGAACACCGACCTGCTTGGCGAGCAGCACGTGCTCGCGCGTCTGCGCCATCGGGCCGTCGGTGGCGGCGACCACGAGGATCGCACCGTCCATCTGAGCGGCACCGGTGATCATGTTCTTGATGTAGTCGGCGTGCCCTGGGGCGTCAACGTGCGCGTAGTGGCGCTTCGGGGTCTCGTACTCGACGTGCGAGATGTTGATCGTGATGCCGCGCTGACGCTCTTCAGGTGCCGAGTCGATCGACGCGAAATCGCGCGATACGTTGACGGCTGAAGGGTACTTGTCAGCAAGCACCTTGGAGATCGCTGCGGTGAGCGTGGTCTTTCCGTGGTCAACGTGTCCGATCGTTCCGATGTTGACGTGCGGCTTAGTCCGCTCGAACTTGGCCTTAGCCACTGTGGTCCTCCTCAGGACTTCTCAGGTTGGAACACTGGACGCGGGTTTGCGCCCAGGGCACCTACGGGATGTTGTCTTATGTTACGGGATACTGCGTTCGGGCGTTACTCGCCCTTGTTCTTCTGGATAATCTCGTCGGCAACCGCGCGCGGCACCTCGGAGTAGCTGTCGAAGCCCATCGAATACACGGCGCGGCCCGAGGTCTTCGACCTCAGGTCGCCCACGTATCCGAACATCTCCGACAGCGGCACGAGCGCCCGGATGACCTTCACACCGGTGGCATCCTCCATGGACTGGATTTGGCCACGCCGTGAGTTCAGGTCGCCGATGACGTCCCCCATGTATTCCTCCGGGGTGCGCACCTCGACGGCCATGAGCGGCTCGAGCAGTACGGGGTTCGCCTTGCGGGCGGCCTCCTTGAAGGCCATCGATCCGGCGATCTTGAACGCCATCTCCGAAGAGTCGACGTCGTGGGCTGCGCCATCCAGAAGGATGGCTTTCACACCCACCATGGGGTAGCCGGCGAGCACGCCGACCTGCATGGCGTCCTTCATTCCGGCGTCCACCGAAGGAATGTATTCGCGAGGAACACGCCCACCGGTGACCTTGTTCTCGAACTCGTACGTGTTCTCCGAGGAGAGCTCGAGGGGTTCGAGAGAGATCTGCACCTTCGCGAACTGGCCCGACCCACCCGTCTGCTTCTTGTGGGTGTAGTCGTGTTTGTCGACAACGCGCTTGATGGTTTCGCGGTACGCGACCTGCGGCTTGCCGACGTTCGCCTCGACGTTGAATTCCCGCTTCATGCGGTCCACCAAAATGTCGAGGTGCAACTCGCCCATGCCCTTGATGACGGTCTGCCCGGTGTCGATGTTTTGTTCGGTGCGGAACGTCGGGTCTTCCTCGGCGAGCTTTTGGATCGCAAGACCCAGCTTTTCCTGGTCGGCCTTCGTCTTCGGCTCGATCGCCACCTCGATGACCGGCTCGGGGAACGTCATCGACTCGAGGACGATTTGCGCGTTCGGGTCGCACAGGGTGTCGCCGGTCGTGGTGTCCTTGAGCCCGATGACCGCGTAAATGTGCCCCGCGGTGACCGAGGGGACCGGGATCTCCTTGTTGGCGTGCATCTGGAAGATCTTTCCGATGCGCTCCTTCTTCTGCTTCGTCGAGTTGGCGACCTGGCCGCCGCTGTCGAGATGCCCGGAGTACACCCGGATGTAGGTGAGTCGCCCGAAGAACGGGTGCACGGCCACTTTGAACGCGAGGGCCGCGAACGGGTCCTTCGGGTCGGGGTGCCGCTCGATGATGACCGACTCGTCGCGCGGGTCGAAGCCTTCGACCGCCGGAACATCCAGCGGGTTCGGCAGGTAGTCGATGACGGCATCCAGCATGGGCTGCACGCCGCGGTTCTTGAACGCCGAACCGCACAGCACCGGATACATGGTGCTCGAGATCGTGAGCTTGCGGATGCCCGACTTGATCTCGGCAACCGTCAGCTCTTCACCGGCGAAGTACTTCTCCAGCAGCGCGTCATCCGTTTCCGCGACCGCTTCAAGGAGGTGCTGGCGGTACTCGGCCGCTTTCTCCTTGAGGTTCTCCGGGATCTCCTGAACGTCGTACTTCGCCCCCATGGTGACGTCGCCCTTGGAGTCCGCTTCCCACACGAGGGCGCGCATCTCGACCAGGTCGACAACTCCGAGGAAGTCGTTCTCCGCTCCGATGGGCAACTGGATGACCAGCGGCTTCGCGCCAAGGCGCTTCACGATGGTGTCCACCGTGAAGTAGAAGTCCGCGCCGAGCTTGTCCATCTTGTTGACGAAGCAAATGCGCGGCACGTCGTACTTGTCGGCCTGGCGCCAGACCGTCTCGGACTGGGGCTCAACACCCTCCTTGCCGTCGAACACGGCGACCGCGCCGTCGAGCACGCGCAAGCTCCGCTCCACCTCGACCGTGAAGTCGACGTGGCCGGGGGTATCGATGATGTTGATCTGGTTCTTGTTCCAGAAGCAGGTGACGGCGGCGGAGGTGATCGTGATGCCCCGCTCCTGCTCCTGCTCCATCCAGTCCGTCGTTGACGCACCATCGTGCGTCTCGCCGATCTTGTGGTTGACGCCCGTGTAGAACAGGATGCGCTCGGTCGTTGTCGTCTTACCGGCATCGATGTGCGCCATGATCCCAATGTTTCGGACCTTGCTCAGGTCGGTGAGCGCTTCCTGTACCACTGTGATTCCTTACGTTTGAGTGTGAAAAGTTACAATGCGAACAGCCGAAGCCCGAGACGGGCTTCGGAGCTGGCGTCGCGGCGACGGCCAGAAATGGCCTTCGCTCATAGCTCCAGCGCTACCACCTGTAGTGAGCGAAGGCGCGGTTCGACTCAGCCATCTTGTGGGTGTCCTCGCGGCGCTTCACCGCGGCACCGAGACCGTTGGATGCATCGAGGATCTCGTTGGTGAGGCGCTCGGTCATGGTCTTCTCGCGGCGAGCCTTCGCGTAGGTCGTGAGCCAGCGAAGCGCCAGGGTGTTCGCACGGTGCGGCTTCACTTCGACGGGGACCTGATACGTCGAGCCACCAACTCGACGGCTCTTCACCTCGATTGTCGGCCGGACGTTGTCGAGAGCCTTCTTCAGGGTCACAACGGCATCCGCGCCGTTCTTCGAGGAGACGCCGGCGAGGGCGTCATACACGATCTTCTCGGCGAGACCCTTCTTGCCGTCGAGCAGGATCTTGTTCACGAGCTGGCTGACGATGGGAGCTCCATAGACCGGGTCGGCCACAACGGGGCGCTTCGGTGCTGGTCCTTTACGAGGCATTACTTCTTGTCCTTCTTTGCGCCGTAGCGGCTGCGGGCCTGCTGACGGTTCTTCACGGCCTGGGTATCGAGCGCACCGCGCACGATCTTGTAGCGCACACCGGGGAGGTCCTTAACACGTCCGCCGCGCACGAGCACCATCGAGTGCTCCTGAAGGTTGTGGCCTTCGCCCGGGATGTAGGCGGTCACCTCTGTGCCGTTGCTGAGCTTGACGCGAGCAACCTTGCGCAGAGCCGAGTTCGGCTTCTTCGGGGTGGTCGTGTACACGCGGGTGCACACACCGCGCTGTTGGGGGTTGGCCTTCAGGGCAGGCGTCTTGGTCTTGGCGACCTTCGGATTGCGACCCTTTCGGACCAACTGCTGAATGGTTGGCACTGATGTAACTCCTTGAATTGACTGCACGGTGACAGTTGGTACTTATTTTTCACTCCGCACAATGAAAAACGCTGTGCGAGTGACGTGACCCACCGCGGGACATATAGTCCCTGGCTTCATTGGTGGGTATGCCGTGGGGGCGCTGGGGCGGCGGTAAAACCGTCCCGGTCGAGCCCAATTCGTAGCTGGTGCCTCAGTGCTCGCCCTCCCGCGATTTTGGGCACAGGACAACGTGCGGCAAAGCGCACACCTAGAAAAGAATAGTCCCTCACCCCGCCACGGTCAAATGGCTCCCCTCACCTGGCACGCGACCGCGACAGGTCGATGACCGGCAAAAGCAGAATGACCAGACCGGCGAGAGCGGCAGAAGCGATCACGAACGGGCTTGCCAGATACTTCCCGAAGAATTCGACGGCGGTGAGAATCCGATCCTGGCCGAAAACATAGACGATCGCACCGGTGAGCGGGCTCACAACGTACACGATCAGCGTTGTGGCACTAGCGCGTCCCACCGGGATCCGGCGCGGCCCCGGTGCAGGACGCAACCCGCCCAGCACGGAAACGAACACGACGGAGAGTGCCGCCACCGCCATCACCGGACCAACCAGAGGTCCGGCATCCCGTTCCGAAATGACGTCGCGATCGATGAGCAGGCTCACGAAACCGTCCACGGCCATCAGGATCGCACCGTAGAGCACGGCCACCATCACTGCGATCAGCAGCGCCCGCGAAAACGAGCGGGGGCGGACCGGATCAGACGGCGGCGACTCCGCCAAACTCTGCTCTCTTCCGTGCCTCTTCGTTCTCAAACGCCTGCCAGGCCTCAAAGTTGCGTTCGCGGACGCGGCGGCCACGCCGGGCGATCGCGGCTCCGAACCAGATCGACGTCTCCCTGGCGAGGAGCCCCGCAGCAATCAGCGCAGGGTTGAGCGCGAACAACACGAAGTCATGCGTTGCCTCGCGCGCCGTGAGCCCGAACCCGCCTGCCATCAGCAACAGTGCCCCGATGGACGCGAAATAGGTAATGGCCGCGATGATGAGGGACCCAATGACCCAGGCCCACCAGCTGGCGCGATTCACGAGAAGAGCCCACAGGATCATGAGCACGAGGAAGGCGATCACGGGGATGTAGAAGAGCGGCCCGACGAGGAACTTCACCAGCGCATCCGGCACGACGGGCGGATTCACGAAGATGATGAGCAGCGCAGCAACTCCCGCATACACCGCCGCGAAGACGACGGCCGCGGCGAATGCCAGCAGCGTCCCGATTCCTCGATTTCCTTTACGCTTTGGCGGTGTCGGTGCTGTGACATACACCGTCTGCACCGGGGCGGGAGCGATCTCGCCCGTCTGGGCGGGGGCGGCGGTTTCTGCGACCGGTTCCTCTCCTGCGACAGGGGCGACGGTTTCTGCGGCCGGCTCCTCGCCTGCGTCGGCAGCGCCGGAGTCCTCGGCCGGCGACTCAGCGACGGCCTCATCTGCAGCATCGTCCTGGGCGGCGACGTTTTCCTCGGCGACCTCGACGGCAGCCGCGTCCTGAGCATCATCCTCCGGCTTCTTGTCGTCCGGCGTTGCTTTGTTGGCGTTCATCCGTACCTCCACATGCGGGACCCCGTGGCCCGGCTAGGGTCACTCTAGCAATGGATGCTGGGCTGGCGACAGATGGAAGCCGCTAGGGGGACGGACTCGGGGTCGGTTTCGTATCGAGTGATCCGACCGGTGTCGGCGTGGGCGGCGGTGCCGACGGGTCAACAAGCACGTAGACGTAGCCGGTTATGGAGCCGGTATAGCCGGCGGGCGCACCATTCTTGTCCGTGGCGGTCTGATCCTGCGCGACCGTGAGCTTGGTCACGAGGAAAAGCCGATGGCCGTACTGCAGGTCGCTGACGAAATTCATCACTTGCTCCTGCGTACCGGCGACCGTCAGGTCGATGGTGATCGCCACGAAGTTGTCCGCCGTGATCGCCGGGTTGACCGTCGCGGCCGGAGCCGCAATATACCGCTGCCCGTCACTCGCCGCGAACTTCGTCAGCGAGACGCCGCTTGCCGCCTCGAGCTGATGGAGCTGCCCGAGGAACGTGGAGAGCTCATCCCCGGGCGGAAGGCCCAGTTGCGCGTCGGCGAGGTCGGCCTTCAGCTTGTCCAGGTTCTGAAACTGCTTCTTGAGTTCCGCAAGTTTGACTTCGTGGAGTTGGTTCTGATGTTCGACGCTCGCCCGCTGATCATTTGCCGCAGCCATTTCGTCGAGTTTGGGCGACACTCCCAAAAACCAGCCCATGGCGAGGATGACAACGCCGAGGACACCGGCAATGAGCAACCAGAATTTGTTGTTCATGTTCACTTACCCCCGTTTGAACTGGCTGACGGACTCGGGCTCGGCGATGGCGTGGCGGGTGCGGCCGCTGCCTGTTCCTTGGCCTTGAGTGCGGCGTCCTGGTCCGCCCTGGACTTGTCGCGCTCGGCGAGGGCGACCTTGTCGAATCGATCCAGGAGGGCATCCCGGTTGATGTGCATGGTGATCGTCACCTCATAGAGTGCCGTGTCTTTGTTGAGAGTGAGCGACCCGGGGGATGCGTCGACATACCCATAGAGCTTCGACAGGCCGTCAAGCCATTTCTCGACATCCGGAAGCGACTGGGATGTTGCCGTGAATTTGAGTTCACCGATCCGATTGCCCTGCAGCGGAACCTGGGGCTGATCGAAAGCGGCGAGAGGGGTGGCCGTCTCTGCCACGACGTTCGTGATGAGTGTGCCGGCGGGGAGGCTGCCCTGGATGTCGCTCAGGTACGCCTTCCAGTCGATTTCGGTCGACATCCCCACCTGGCGAGCGGCCGTTGCGGTCGTCAGCAGGTTCGTCACCTGTTTGACCTCGGAGTACTTGCCCTGCTCCGCGATGAGTTCCTGGGTGCGCTTGTTGGCGGCGTCGAGCTCATTCTGCGCGCCGAGCGCGAAAATTGTGGCGCCGGCGTATGCGGCGATGACGAGGAGCACGGCGAGAACGAGAAGCGCGATGGCATTGCGCCGCACGATCCTGCCCTGCGCGGCTGCCCCCACCTCGGGCGGAAGCAGGTTGGCGCGTGCGGGTCCGCCAATGATGAGCTTGCCGCCGGTGTCGGTATCGCGACTCATGCTGCTGCACCCCCCAAAGCCAGCCCAAGTGCCACATTCATTCCGAGTTGGCTCTGCGTGCCTCTCGACGCGTCGCGCGCCACCTCGATGCTTCCGAACGTGTCGCCGAGCACAACCGGGATGCGGGTCATTTCCGACAGGGCGTCCGCGAACCCGAGAAGCTGAGCCCCGCCGCCGGTGAGGACGATGCCCGAATACGGTTCGTTCTGCCGCGTGTTAGCAAAGAAGCTGAGCGTGTTCTTGAGGCTCGTGAGAAGGTTTCCGGTCACCTCGCGAATGATCGCGATCGTCGGCGCCTGCTCGGGCGGCACCGTCACGCCACCCAGACCGAGGGAACGCTTGGTTTGTTCGGCATCGGCCTCGGAAATGTTCAGCCGGTCGATGAGCGCCGTCGTCAAGTCGTGGCCGCCGTTGGCGATGATCCGTACGAACTGCGGAATGCCGCCGCTCGTCACGATCACGTTCGTGGTGCGGGCACCGATGTCGATGTGGGCCACATTTCCGATCATGCGGGACGGCGAGGTGAGCCTCGTGAGTGCGAACGGAATGAGGTCGACGCCCACAGGGACAAGCCCGGCCAATTGAACTGCCTTCACGTTGGCCAGCACGGAATCCTTGATCGCCGCGACGAGCAGGCCGTTGACGATCGGCCCGCCCTCGGTCGCGCTCTCCGAAATCGGGTAGAAGTCGAGGAGGGCGTCAGCCACCGGGACCGGAAGCATCTCCTGCACGTGGGTGGGAAGGGATTCGCGGATCTCCTGCTGGCTGAGCTTCGGGACCGAAAGGTCGCGAACCAGAACCTTCGCGTTTCCCACGCCGAGAATGACCTCTTTGCTCCCGAACTTTGCGGCGTTCCAGAGTTGCCGAAGCGCTGCGGCGACGGTGTTGACCTCGAGGACCTCACCGTTTTTGACTGCGCCCTCCGGCAGAGCAAGCGAGAAGAACCGTGCGACGGATGGGCGCTTCGAACCGACGCCGGTCACCTCCACCGCCCTGATGCTTCCGGAGCCGATATCCACTCCGACAAGTTGCGTGCTGGCCATCACATCCCCTAACTGATTCCGACCAGAGTGAGATACCCCAGTGCGATCTCACGTCCAAAAACTATTCCCACCCATGCACCCAACAGCATCCATGGGCCGAAGGGAATCCCCGTCTTGCGTGTCGCCCGGCGCGTGGCCAGAAGAAGGACAGAAAATATCCCCCCCAGTAAGAATGCAGCAAATGCGCCCACAAGCAAAGAACCCCATCCGAGGTACCCCAGCGCGAGGCCGACCACCGCCGCCAACTTGACGTCGCCGAATCCCATCCCGCTCGGGTAGATGACGACGAGAAGGAAGTAGAACAGGAAAAGTGCGGCACCGGCCACGATCGCCCACAGGAGCGCAAACCAGTCTCCGGTGGCAAAGCTCACGAGGGCGAGGAGGATTCCGACGATGGCGATCGACGGGACGACGAGGCGATTCGGGAGTTTTCTCGTGTCCAGGTCGATGAGGGCGAGCGCGATGGACACCGCTGCGAAGTACAGATACGCCGGGAGCAGCCAGAGCCCTGCCGGCCGAGTCGCCGACCACAGTGCGACTCCGACGAATGCGAGCGCTGTTCCGAGCTCAACGAGCGGGTATCGAACTGAGATCGGCTCACCGCAGTCCCGGCATGTGCCGCGAAGGATCAGCCACGACACGATCGGGATGTTGTCTCTGGCTCGGATCGGGTGCTGGCATTTCGGGCACGCGCTCGGCGGCGAACTCAGCGACATCCCGTTCGGGACGCGCCACACCACGACGTTCAGGAACGAGCCGATCGCGAGTCCGAGCACGCCGACAAGAATCGCGACGATCAGGACGACGCCGCTCGTCGGTTCAGTCATGGCCGATAGCTGCCGTCCGCGTTCATCGCCGCCGGCGTGTCCATCCAGGTGGTCACACCGTAGGTTGTCGTCACGGGTGACAGGAACTTCGGCGGTGCCGTATACCGGAAGCGCGGATCGTAGTTGTAGTTCTTCGCGTAGCCGCTGTAGATGGTTCCGTCGCTGTAGCCCGTTCCGACCGGCCCGCGGAACTTCTGGGCGATGGCACCCTTGACGGTGAGAGTGCCGCGGTTCCCCGTGTACCGGAAGTTCTGCACCTGGAACGTGTGCAGTACCGAAATCATGGCGGCGTCGATTTCACGGTTGGATCCGGAAAGAAGTTTGTTGCCATAGCGATCCATCGGGTTCCACACCCACACGGCATTGTTCCCGACGAGACCGAGAACATCGGTGCTGTCGTTCTTGTACACGAGGTCGCCCGTGACGTACACGTAGTTTTCGGCTGCAACGGTCAACTGGCCGTGCATCGTCCCCTCGACGAACACGTCTCCATTTGTGCACCCGTATGCTGACGAACTGACCGATTCATAGCGGATCGGATACCCGATCGGATTGCCGTTCGAAGCGCAGGACGGCTTGCCGCTTTCCTTATTGCCCCAGTAGTTGACGTCGGTTTTCACCGTCGGCACGTTTTGCACGTACACCATGTTCCGGTCGAGGACGTTGATGGTCGCGCCCCCGGAGGAGCGAAGGCTCGAAATGGAGCCGCACATGGCGGGCGTGGATCCGCCGGTTGCCGAATCCCCCGTCACCTGGGTCATCTTGGTCCACGGCGACCGCACGGTCATCGTCCCGTCCCCGTTGAACTCGATGCTCGTGGGCCCGGTGTAAAGGCACCCAGGCCGCGGAACGCCGGAGGTGGTGAGGTCCGAACGCACCTCCCGCTTCATCTGGGAGTTCGTCGCCGGCATGCCGACGCTGTTCGAGTAGGAGAGATCGCCCGAGTTGAAGTGGGCTGAACCGCACCCGCCGGGAATGTCGTAGAGGCGCCCGCCACCCTGATCCAGGCTGTTGGATGTGGTGACCTTGCCGTTGAAGTTCGCTTCGCAAATGAGCAGAGTGTCGTTCGAGTGCAAGGGTCCGTTGATCACGTCGTGTGGCGCGAACTGGATTCGACCGCAACTCGAGGAGCGGCCGGCCCAATCGTATTTGACGCAGCTTGACGGCTCGCCGCTGATTTCCGGATCCTGGATCTCGTAGTCGGTGAAGTACAGGAAGTCGATGAAGCCCGTCTGGCGCAGATCCGCGATCACGCTGCGCGTGACGCCGTTCACGAGTCCGGTGGAGCGAACCCGGATGACGCCCGTGTCGAAATAGTCTTCGGTATTCACTTCGTAACGGTACTTGGCGGTCCCAGCGCTCCCGGCGACATCGGCCCACGTCCCTCCCGTGCCGATTCCGAAGGCTGGGTTCACCTGAGTGCCGGTTGGCAGGGTCACGGCGCTCGTGCCGGTGAACGTTGAGGCGGGATTGCCGTACTGAACGTAGAAGCTGTCGTTGGAGAGCCTGCTCTGGTATTCCTCAACTCCGGCGTAGGCCGCGGACAGCGCGGCATTCGCCGCCTGATCCTGGCGCGCCTTCATGGTTCCGCTGATCGACGCGGTGACCGCGACCGTGGCGAGAATCATGAGGACGGCGCCGATGGCGATGACGATGATGAGCGCAAATCCGCCCTCGGAGCGCCCGAGTCGGGCCTTCACGAGTGTCAGCATGGTTACTGTCCCGTCCTGTTGATTCCCAGATTCGGCAGGCCGATCACGCTTTGAAATGCCACCGGATTTCCGGTGGACGCATCATCGGATTTGAGTTTGAAGTAGACCTGCACGGCGGCGACTGTGGGCAGCTGCGCTGCGGTGAGCCCTGAGCTTGGCATCGTGAGCGGCGCATTGTTGGAGTCGAGGTAGGTGAAGAGTTCCGGTTCTGACCCGGTGGGCGGAACGAGCGCACCGGTCAGGATGCGGGTTGAGGCGGCGGTCGACTGGAACGCCCAGAATCCGCTCGACACCGCGTAGGAGTCATACCGAACCTCGATGAGACGCCCCTGACCATCGATGGTGAACGCGAGCTTGGTGGGCTTCGGGTTTGCCGCGTTCACGTCGATGTAACTGATCACGGTGAGCAAATTGTTTTTCGCGGTGACGAACGCCGGGTCGTCCACCGCCTGGCCGGAGACCGGGTTGCTCGCGGCAAACCGCAGCGCCTTGGACAGCTCGTTGAGACCGAGGGATGCCGCCTTCGTGCTTGTGTTGATCGACGTTCCGGTCGCCACGACGCGCGAGGTGCTCATGAACATCCCGGTGATGAGGGTCAGAACAATCGCGAGAATTGCCAGGGTCACCATGATTTCGACGATGCCGAGCCCGGCCTGATCCTCTCGCAGGCGGCGAACGTTCGCGAGGCGTGCGTTCACGGCTTGACCTGACGAGGATCCAGGGTCAGGATGTCTCCCGAGGACGTCTCCTGTGCTGCGGTCTTTGGCGAGAGTTTGGAGATCGACAGTTGATTGTATGGAGTCGATGAGCTCCAGGAGGCGTACAGCTTCCAGGACCCGAATGGCAACGCGATCTTGACATCTTCACCCGCGCCGCGCAGCCCGAAGGAGTACTGCTTCACAACGTCGCAGCCGGGATCGGCCGTTCCGCTCGGCCCGGAGCTTTGCGACACCGCGAGCAGGTATCGCGGCCATCCGGGCATTTCCACCTCCACGACGCCCATCGGGACGGCCGCAGGGTCCGCGGTGCCGCCGGGTACTGCCGCAACCGCCGCCGGTCGCACACCGGCGAGGTAGTCGACCCCGTCCGTCGTGCCGGCCGGCCACTCTGCCGGGTCCACCGACTTGCAGAAGTTCGCTGGCGTTGCCGGGTCGTTGTAGACGCCGGCAAGGACCTGGTAGCCGGCGGGGAACGGGAACATCGTGACGGAACTGGGAGCGTTCGGTTTGACGCTCGTCCCGTACGTGCTGACGAAACTGGCGTCGAGGTTGCTGGGAACGATGCTCGAATCGCTGTAGTTGGTTGCGTAGTGGACCGGGAAGGTCGCACCAAGGTCGATGGTCATCATCGCGGAACTTGCGGAGCTCTTCGCGACGCTCACGAGAACGGAAGGCGTGGGGTTCTGCGTCACGTCCACGTAACCGGACTTGGTGACGGTCACGTTGTAGTTGCCCGGATTGACCATGAGCGCGTACGTGCAGCCGAGGGAGTCGGTCGCGGCGGGCTGGGATGCAAGCGAAGTCGCACCATTTGCCGGCGTAGCCGGTGTAACCGTGACGGTTGCCCCGGCAACCGGTCCGCCGGAAGAATCCGAGACGGTGATGAGAACGGTACCGAGATCAGGATTGTTGATTCGAACGCCGGGGTCGATGACCGTGTCTGCGTGAACCGTCGGAGTACTTGAGGTCATTCCCGTCCAGGCCACGGTAACATTGACGCGCTTGTAGCGGAGGATTCCGCCTCCCGCGCCGCAGCGCTGATCCACGTTCGGGTCGGAGACCCAGCGTGCGGTTCGCTGGATCGTGTAAGTGATGCCGTTGATGGTTTCGGTCGTGGTCTTGTCGACGAGATTGAACAGGTTGTCGATCGACCGCGTGAGGTCGATCTCCTGAGAAGCCAGGTTCGCCGCCTGCTGGCGGGCGGTGGAGTCCTGGGTGAGGTTGAGGGCCGCGATCATCGTGTAGCCGATGCCGGTAGCGATGAGCGCAAACACCAGCATGGCGACGATGACCTCGATGAGGCTGAGTCCGGCTTCCGCCGACTGCTTCGCAAGCCTTCTGCGTAGAGCGTTCACGCTTCCCCCTGGGTGTTGATTGTCGAACAGTGGAACTACGACACCTTCGGGTGGCCGGTATCGGAGTTAACTGCTGCTGATGGGGTGCCACACCGGGTGGCACCCCATCAGGCCGTTAGTGCAGCCTTACGGGCAGACGCCCGTCTGAACGCCCTGGCTGTCAGTCACGTGCAGCTTGGTGCCGGTCTTCGACACCGCGTCAATGCAGAATGCTGCACCCGGCGTGGCCGGAGCGGTCCCCTTGAACACCAAACCGGCGGTCGTGACGCCATCGCCGAGAGTGAAGCCGTACGCTCCAAGAGCAGTGGTGCTCAAGGTCGGCGCGGTCGTCGGGTTGTCCGTGAACCATGCGACAACCGCGATCTTCGCGTTCGCCAGGTCGGACTTCACACTGCTGTCCGTTGCGCTGTTCTGAACGTTGATGTAGATCGGGATCGCGATGGCCGCGAGGATTCCGATGATGATAACGACGACCAGAAGCTCGATGAGGGTGAAGCCCTCTTCGCGCTTGAGGCCTTTGCGCCGGTCATTCAGCGCCTTATTCATGCGAAGCAACATTTTACTTTTCCTGTCTTGTAGTAAGGAACATGGACAGGGCCCCCAATTGACCCCCCTCAAACATGCTGGCCCCGGTTCCCGCCGTATGTAATCCCGCAAAGGGGGCACATCCGGCATTTCCACGCCCCCAGTGGTGGGGGCAACGGAGCCCGATATTCAGTTGTGGATGGAACTACTTGTTCAGCAGCGTGAAGATGTTGAAGATCGGCAGGTACAGCGCCACGATCATTCCACCCACGACAACGCCGAGGAACGCGATCATGAGCGGCTCGATGCTCGCCGTGAGCGACTCCGTGGCGGACTGCACCTCTTCGTCGTAGAAGTCGGCGATCTTCGCGAGCATCTGCTCGAGCGCACCGGCGTCCTCCCCGACCGCGACCATCTGGGTGACCATGGCGGGAAAGACCTTCTCGTGAGAGAGCGGTTCCGCGACCGTGCGGCCCTGACGTACGGACTCGGCGACCTTGCGCAGCGCCTCCTCCATCACCCAGTTGCCGGAGGTCTCGCCCACGATTGTGAGCACCTGGAGGATCGGAACGCCGGCCGCCATCATCGCCGAGAAGTTTCGGCTGAACCGGGCGATCGCGATCTTCCGGAACAGGTTTCCGAACACCGGCAACTTGAGCTTGAGCGGATCGACAACTTTCCGCACGCGCTCCGTGTTTTTGTTCCTGCCCCACCAGACCGAGAACACGATCGATGCGACGAGGAGGATCGGAATGAACCACCACATCTGGGCGGAGAGCCACACCAGCATCTGGGTTGGCAGTGGGAGTGAGGCGCCGAACCCCGCAAACATCTTTTGGAAGATTGGCACGATGAACACGAGCATCGCGATGACGGAAATGATCGCCATGATGAACACGATCACCGGATACGTCATGGCCGACTTGATCGTGCCGCGCAGCTTGACTTCCGCCTCGAAGTTCTTCGCCACGGACAGAAGCGCGTTGTCGAGGAACCCGCCGGTCTCACCGGCCCGGATGAGGCTGATCATGATGGGAGGGAAGACGCGGTCGTGCCGCGCCGCAGCATCCGACAGCGACGAGCCGGACTCAACCTCTCGGGTGATCGAGACGAGGATCTTCTTCAGTTCCTTGCTCTCGGTCTGCTCGGTGATGATGTTGAGCGTTCGCAAAAGCGACAGACCGGACGTGATCATGGTCGCCATCTGGCGGCTCATGACCGCGAGGTCCTTGAGCTTGACCTTGCTTCCGAACGAACCCAGATTGATTTCCATCTGGAGCCCGGTGCCGCCCGACGCCTCCTGGATGGACAGCGGGGAGATGCCCATGGTCCGCAGGCGGTTCGCGACCGCCCCCTCCGTCATGGCATCGATGCGGCCCTTGACGAGCTTGCCCTCGGTGTCGCGCCCCTTGTACGCGTACGTTGCTGCAGTCGCCATGTCAGTGCGCCTTTCGAGTGAAGCCGTCGCCGAAGTCTGCGGCGGCAGCGGCCATTTGCGACGCCACCTCGCCGCCGCCCGGATCCGCGCGGTGAATCAGCCGCTTGAGGCCCTCGAGGTCGTGGGCCTTTTCGATTGCGGCGGCGTGGGTGATCTTTCCTTTGTCGACGAGCTCGGCAAGGTGCTGGTCCATCGTGAACATGCCCATTTCGCGCCCGGCCTGAAGTGCCGTGGGAATCTGGTAGGTCTTCCCCTCGCGGATGAGGTTCGAGATGGCGGGAGTCATGAGCATGACCTCCGTCGCCACGACACGGCCCTTCCCGCTGGCGACCTTGATGAGGGTCTGGCAGACCACGCCCTGCAGGGTTGCGGCGAGCTGCGCACGCACCTGGTCCTGCTGGTGCGGCGGGAACACGTCGATAACCCGGTCCACCGTCTGCGCGGCATCCTGGGTGTGCAGCGTTGCGAACACCAGGTGACCGGTTTCGGCTGCAGTCAATGCGACGGAGATGGTTTCGAGGTCGCGGAGCTCGCCGATGAGGATCACATCCGGGTCCTGCCGAAGCACATGCTTGAGCGCCTGGCTGAAGCTGTGCGTGTCACTGCCCACCTCGCGCTGGTTGATGAGCGAGCGCTTGTTGCCGTGCATGAACTCGATCGGGTCCTCGACCGTGACGATGTGGTCCGTGCGCGTGCGGTTCACGAGGTCGATGAGCGCCGCCAGAGTGGTCGATTTTCCCGAACCGGTTGGACCGGTCACGAGCACGAGACCGCGGGCCAGGGTTGCGAAGCGGGCAACCGTGTCCGGAACCCCCAGCTGCTCGAGCGGCTTGATCTCGGTGGGGATGAGACGGAAAGCGCCACCGATCGCGTCGCGCTGCTGGTAGAAGTTCACGCGGAATCGGGCATTCTCGGAAACCGCAAACGCGAAGTCGAGTTCCAGTTCCTTCTCGAACGTCTCCTTCTGCGACTTCGTGAGAAGACTCTGGAGCGCCTTGGTCACACGGTCGCGACCCCACACCTCCGCACCGTCGACGGGCTGGAGGGCGCCGTCGATGCGCAACATCGGCGGCGCGTTCGAGGTGACGTGCAGGTCGGACGCGGTGAGCCGGACAACTTCCTGCAGTGCGGAGATGAGGTCCGCGTCGGCGTTCGGATGCGGCGAGAAACCGGTCTCCACCCGACCGAGAGGATCAATGTCCTCCAGCAGGGTTTCCAGGCTGGGCGGCGCCATCAGCGGTATCGCCGGACTCGCGTCGGCGGTGCCGCCCGCCGGCGGGGTGGGCGCGGGCGCTGACTGCGCCACGGGAGCAGGAGCGGACACAGCGGGGGCGGCCTGCGGCGGCGCCATCGAGGGCGGCGGAGCTGAAACTGGCGGGGCGACGACCGGCGGTGCCATGGAGGGCAATGGCGCCGCAACGGGCGGCGCTGCGACCGGCGGTGCCATCGGCGGCAACGGTGCCGCGGGTGGCGGCGCAGCTGGCGCCTGCTGCTGAGCGGGCGGGATGACCACCTGCGGACTCGGCGCGGCGGGCATTGTTGGCGGAGGCGCGGTCTGATACGCCGTCGGCGTGGCCGGTGGCGTGACGGCCGAGGCAGGGCTCGGCCCGCCGGCAGCCGGACCCGGCCGAAGGCTCTCCTCCGCCGTCATGACCGGAATTTCATGTACTTGCTTGTTCATCAGGTTCCCCCTCAGGACCTTGTGGACCGAAAAATCAGGCCACCACTCGCAAAATCTCTTCGACCGATGTGAGCCCCATTTGTGCCTTCATCCAGCCGTCCAACCGCAGCGGGATCATCCCCTGCGAACGTGCAGTGCGGGCGATTTCCGCTGCGGACGCCCTCTCCACCGCCAGGCGCTCGATCTCTTCCGTCACGAGCATCACCTCGTGCACCGCAATGCGGCCGCGGTAACCGGTCCCCGAGCAGGTTTGGCAGCCCACGGGCTGAAACAGTGTGGGGATCGGCTGGCTCGGCTCGAACCCCACCCGCAGGTTTGCCAGATCGTTCGGATTGGGCTGGTACGCCCCCTTGCACCGATCGCACAGTCGACGGGCGAGCCGCTGAGCGACCACGCAGTCCAGTGCGGAACCGACCAGGAACGGTTCGATGTCCATTTCCGTGAGGCGCGTCACGGCGCTTGGCGCATCATTCGTGTGCAGCGTCGACAGCACGAGGTGCCCGGTGAGTGCGGCCTCGATCGCGATTTGCGCAGTCTCCTGGTCGCGGATCTCACCGATCAGCACGACATCGGGGTCGGACCGCAGGATGCTGCGCAGCGCGCTCGCGAACGTGAGGCCCGCCTTCGGGTTGACCTGGACCTGATTGATTCCCGGCATCCGATATTCGACCGGGTCCTCGACCGTGATCACGTTGATCTCCGGCTTCGCCACTGCGTGCAGGGTCGTGTACAGGGTCGTGGACTTACCCGAACCGGTCGGCCCCGTCACGAGGATCATCCCGTACGGTTTCGTGAACGACGAACGGAACGCGCTCATGTTCTCGTCAAGCATCGCGAGGTCGCCCAGCGACATGGTCGACTCTGCGTTGTCGAGAATACGCATGACGACTTTCTCTCCCCACACGGTGGGAAGGGTCGCGACGCGCAGGTCGATCTTGCGTCCGCCATGGCTGACCGACATGCGGCCGTCCTGGGGCTTGCGGCGCTCGGCGATGTCGATATCGCTCATGATCTTGAGGCGCGAAATCACGCCGTTCTGGATGGTCTTCGGGGCCTGCTGCATCTCGTGCAGAACGCCATCGATGCGGTACCGAACATTGAGTTGCCGTTCGGCGGGCTCGATGTGGATGTCCGAGGCGCGGTCCTGAATCGCCTGGCTGATGAGCAAATTGACGAAGCGCACGATGGGCGCGTCATCCTGCTGCGGCTCCTGCGTGCCGACCAGCGCGAGATCGGTGCCGGCATTCTCCTCTTCGAGCTCCGTGGTGAGGTCGCTGAGTTCGCCATCCGCCCGGTGGAAACGGTCGATCGCACTGATCAGGTCGCTGCGCTCGGCAACGACGAGATGGATCTGCAGGCGGGTTGCCGCGCGAACGTCGTCAATCGCGAAGACGTTGCCGGGGTCGACCATGGCGAGTGTTAGGGAGTCCTCACTCATGGCGATCGGCAAGACCTCGTGACGGCGACACAGCGAGGCCGCAACCTGAGACACTGCAGTGCGATCGACCGGGTATTCCAGCAGCTCCACGAACGGCAGGCCCGCAAGGGCCGCACGCGCGGATGCCACCTGAGCTTCAGTGAGTACTCCCTGATCGATCAGGGCGCGGACAGAGTTCTCTTCCTCTCCCCACCCACCGGAAACGGTGTCGAGACTCTCGATCGGCATTACGCCACGAAGAATCAGAATCTCGGTCAATGAAGCCACGGAACTTCCCCCTAAAGTTGTTCCCCCAGCGGCGCACCCCTCGATTCGGGTTGAGCGAAGAAACCGCGCCGAGAGGCAAATCTAACTCGCGCGTGTCATTGCACGCCATACCCGCTATCGGGGGGTATACGGCGCCGGGATCTCGCTGAAGGCCGCGTCAGCCCCCAAGGGTCTCGACCATGACGCGGCTTGTTCTTCGCGCTGGCGAACGTTCGGGGTCATGAGGGACAACGGCCGTCATGGTTGGGGCAGGCCGTCACCGACGGGGCGTCGTCGCGGAAGTACCGGTTGAGCTGGGAGCGTGACGCAGGGATAGTCAATCCTCCGCTCAATCATTGAGAGCCTGGTCCGGACCGCAAGGATCCAGCCCAGGCTCTCAAAACTCGCTCGCAGATCAACTATCCCTGCGTCACGCTCCCAGCGCCTATGAGTAGGTACCCGGCGTGATGTCGTCGCTGCTGAACGTGTCGAAGTCCACGAACGACAGGTCGGACTCGGTGAAGGTCGACTCGTCCGAGTAGATGCGGTTGGGGTACCGCTCGGCCTTCGCCTCCTCCGTCGCCTCCACGGTGACGTTCCGGTACATCGGCAGCCCGGTCCCCGCGGGGATGAGCTTTCCGATGATGACGTTTTCCTTGAGGCCCATGAGCGGATCGGACTTGCCCTCCATGGCGGCCTGGGTGAGAACACGCGTGGTCTCCTGGAACGATGCGGCCGACAGCCACGACTCCGTCGCGAGGGACGCCTTCGTGATACCCATGACTTCCTGACGCGCCGAGGCGGTCTTTTTGCCCTCGGTGAGCGCAGCGCGGTTGAGCGCGTTGTACCGCGCACGGTCGACGAGCTCGCCCGGCAGAAGCCCGGTGTCGCCGTGGTCGACCACGGTCACCTTGCGGAGCATCTGGCGAACGATGACCTCGATGTGCTTGTCGTGGATCGGAACACCCTGCGAGCGGTACACGCCCTGGACGCCGCCGACGAGGTGCTCCTGGACCGCGCGAACGCCGCGCACGCGCAGGACCTCCTTCGGGTCGACAACGCCGACATGCAGCTGCTGGCCAAGCTCAACGTGCTCGCCATCCTCGACGAGGAGGGTTGCCCGCTTGAGCACCGGGTAGGCGAACGGCTCATCGCCGTTGTCCGGGGTCAGGATGAGCTTGCGGCTGCGATCCGTGTCCTCGATCGTGATGCGGCCTGCGGCCTCCGCGATGGGGCTTGCGCCCTTGGGAGTGCGCGCCTCGAACAGCTCGGTCACGCGGGGCAGACCCTGCGTGATGTCATCCGCCGACGCGACACCACCGGTGTGGAAGGTGCGCATGGTGAGCTGAGTTCCGGGCTCGCCGATCGACTGGGCCGCGATGATGCCGACCGCTTCGCCGATGTCCACGAGCTTGCCCGTCGCGAGCGAACGCCCGTAGCAGGCGGCGCACACACCGATAGCGGACTCGCAGGTCAGAACGGAGCGAACCTTCGCGTGCGTGATGCCCGCCTTGATGAGCTTCGCGATCATGACGTCGCCGATGTCGTCGCCGGCCTTGGCCACCACGGTGCCCTTGGCATCCGTCGCGTCCTCGGCGAGGCTCCGAGCGTACAGCGAGTTCTCGATGTTCGCGTCCGGCACGAGCACGCCGTCCTGGTTCGGAGACGCGACCAGAAGGTCGAGTCCCTTCGTCGTACCGCAGTCGTCCTCGCGGATGATGACATCCTGCGACACGTCGACGAGGCGACGCGTGAGGTATCCGGAGTCTGCCGTCCGCAGCGCGGTGTCGGCGAGACCCTTTCGGGCGCCGTGCGTTGCGATGAAGTACTCGGCAACGGAAAGGCCCTCACGGTAGCTGGAGATGATCGGACGCGGGATGATCTCACCCTTCGGGTTCGACACGAGGCCGCGCATACCGGCGATCTGACGAACCTGCATCCAGTTGCCGCGGGCGCCCGAGGTGACCATGCGGTTGATGGTGTTGTCTGCTGGCATGTTGTCTTCCATCGCCTTGGCGACTTCGGCCGTTGCCTTGTTCCAGATCTCGATGAGCTCCTGGCGGCGCTCAGCGTCGGTCGTGAGACCCTTCTCGAACTCCGACTGAACCTTCGAGGCCTGCTTTTCGTAGCCCGCGATGATCGTCCGCTTGTTCGGCGGAGTCAGAACGTCGGAGAGCGCAACGGTCACGCCGGAGCGGGTCGCCCAGTGGAAGCCGGCATCCTTGACCCGGTCGAGGGTCGCGGCAACTTCCACCTTCGGGTAACGCTCGGCGAGGTCGTTGACGATTCCGGAGAGAGCTCCCTTGTCGGCGACAGCCTCGAAGTACGGGTAGTCGGCGGGAAGCGTTTCGTTGAACAGCGCACGGCCCAGCGTGGTCTCCTTGAGCACAGCGCCGACAGCCTTGCCGTCGACAAGCTCGACACCTTCAGGGGCCTCGCCGTCCCGGAAGACGACGTCGTTCAGGCGGATGCGCACCTTCGCATTGAGGTCGAGGGTGCCCTGATCCATCGCGAGGATCGCTTCCGCGACGCTCGAGAACGCACGGCCCTCCCCTGCCACACCCTCCTTGAGGGTGGTCAGGTGGTGCAGGCCGATGATCATGTCCTGGGTCGGCAGGGTGACCGGGCGGCCATCGGACGGCTTCAGGATGTTGCTCGACGCGAGCATCAGGATGCGCGCCTCGGCCTGGGCTTCGACGGACAGCGGCAGGTGAACTGCCATCTGGTCGCCGTCGAAGTCGGCGTTGAACGCGGCACACACGAGCGGGTGAAGCTGGATGGCTTTACCCTCGACGAGCTGAGGCTCGAACGCCTGGATGCCCAACCGGTGCAGGGTTGGTGCACGGTTCAGCAGCACGGGGCGTTCGCGGATGATCTCCTCGAGCACGTCCCACACCTGCGGGCGGCTGCGCTCGACCATGCGCTTGGCGCTCTTGATGTTCTGCGCGTGGCTCAGGTCGATGAGGCGCTTGATGACGAACGGCTTGAACAGCTCGAGCGCCATCTGCTTCGGAAGACCGCACTGGTGCAGCTTGAGCTGCGGACCGACAACGATGACCGAACGGCCGGAGTAGTCGACGCGCTTGCCGAGCAGGTTCTGGCGGAACCGGCCCTGCTTGCCCTTGAGCATGTCGCTCAGGGACTTCAGTGCGCGGTTGCCGGTACCCGTGACGGGACGGCCGCGGCGGCCGTTGTCGAACAGAGCGTCGACAGCTTCCTGCAGCATCCGCTTCTCGTTGTTCACGATGATCTCCGGTGCGCCCAAATCGAGCAGGCGGCGAAGACGGTTGTTGCGGTTGATCACGCGGCGGTACAGGTCGTTCAGGTCGGAGGTCGCGAAGCGGCCACCATCCAGCTGGACCATCGGGCGAAGCTCCGGCGGGATCACCGGCACAACCTCGAGCACCATGGCGGCCGGCGAGTTGCCGGTCTGCAGGAACGAGTTCACGACGCGCAGGCGCTTGATGGCGCGGATCTTCTTCTGGCCCTTGCCGTTGGCGATCTCGTCGTGCAGGTTGTCGGACTCCGCCTGGAGGTCGAACGCCTGCAGGCGCTTCTGGATGGACTCCGCGCCCATGTACGCCTCGAAGTAGATGCCGAAGCGGTCCTGCAGCTCGTGGAAGACGGAGTCCTCAGGCTTCAGGTCGCCGACCTTCAAGTTGCGGAAGTCATCCCACACGCGCTCGAGCTGGTTGATCTGCTCGTCGAAGGACTTGCGGGTCTGGCCCATCTCCTTCTCGGCGGCATCCTTCGTGCGACGCTTCTGGTCGGCCTTCGCGCCCTCTTCTTCCAGAGCGGCAAGATCGGTCTCGAGCTTCTGGAGGCGCTCGGCGACACGGGTGTCGCGCTGGTTCTCCAGCTCCTTCATCTCCAGGCGGATCTCGTTTTCGAGACCGGGCAGGTCGGCGTGGCGACCCTCCTCGTCGACCGAGATGACCATGTACGCGGCGAAGTAGATGACCTTCTCAAGGTCTTTCGGCGCCATGTCGAGCAGGTAGCCGAGGCGGCTCGGAACACCCTTGAAGTACCAAATGTGGGTGACGGGAGCGGCGAGCTCGATGTGGCCCATCCGCTCGCGACGCACCGAGGACTTCGTGACCTCGACGCCGCAGCGCTCGCACACGATGCCCTTGAAGCGCACGCGCTTGTACTTGCCGCACGAGCACTCCCAGTCGCGGCTGGGTCCGAAGATCTGCTCTCCGAACAGGCCATCCTTCTCCGGCTTCAGCGTGCGGTAGTTGATCGTCTCCGGCTTCTTCACTTCACCGTGCGACCACTTGCGGATGTCCTCCGCCGTCGCAAGACCGATACGCAGCTCATCAAACGTTGTGACGTCGAGCAATGTTTCTCCTAATGCCTAAATCTGGATTGAGTCGTTGATGGGCCGTGAACTAGATCTCGTCGATGGACGAGTTCTCGAACCGGGCGGAAATGTTGATTCCGAGCTCTTCCGCTGCGCGGAACACCTCGTCATCCGTGTCCTTGAGGCTGACCGCCTGGCCGTCCGAGGACAGCACCTCGACGTTCAGGCACAGCGACTGCATCTCTTTGATGAGCACCTTGAAGCTCTCGGGAATGCCGGGCTCCTGGATGTTCTCGCCCTTGACGATCGCCTCGTACACCTTCACGCGGCCGAGGATGTCGTCCGACTTGATCGTGAGAAGCTCCTGCAGCGCGTACGCGGCACCGTATGCCTCGAGCGCCCACACTTCCATCTCACCGAAGCGCTGGCCGCCGAACTGGGCCTTGCCGCCCAGGGGCTGCTGCGTGATCATCGAGTACGGTCCCGTCGAGCGTGCGTGGATCTTGTCGTCGACAAGGTGGTGCAGCTTCAGGATGTACATGTAGCCGACCGAGACCGGCTCCGGGAACGGCTCGCCGCTCCGACCGTCGAACAGCCGGGTCTTGCCGGTGGAGTCGATCAACCGGTCGCCGTCGCGGGTCTTCGTGGTCGAGTTGAGGAGTCCCTCGATCTCGGCCTCTGCCGCACCGTCGAACACGGGGGTCGCCACCTTCGTCCCTGGCGCAGCCTTGAGGGCGTTGTCCGGAATCGTCGCAGCCCACTTCGGCTTGCCTTCGACTTCCCAGCCCTGCTTGGCCACCCAGCCGAGGTGAGTCTCCAGCACCTGGCCGAAGTTCATGCGGCCGGGGATGCCGAGCGGGTTCAGGATGATGTCGACGGGCGTCCCATCCGCGAGGAACGGCATGTCCTCGACGGGCAGGATCTTCGAGATGACGCCCTTGTTGCCGTGACGGCCGGCAAGTTTGTCACCCTCGGTGATCTTCCGCTTCTGCGCGATGAACACGACCACGCGCTGGTTGACGCCGGAGCCGAGCTCGTCGTCGCCATCCGTCGCGTCGAACACCTTGACGCCGATGATCGTTCCCGCTTCGCCGTGCGGAACCTTGAGGCTCGTGTCACGAACCTCGCGGCTCTTCTCGTTGAAGATCGCGCGCAGCAGTCGCTCTTCGGCGGAGAGCTCCGTCTCGCCCTTCGGCGTGACCTTGCCGACGAGGATGTCGCCGGGGTTCACTTCGGCGCCGATGCGGATGATCCCGCGCTCGTCGAGGTCGGCAAGCAGTTCGGGGCTCACATTGGGGAGGTCACGGGTGATCTCCTCCTTGCCGAGCTTCGTGTCGCGGGCATCGACCTCGTACTCCTCGATGTGAATCGAGGAGAGCACGTCGTCCTTCACCAGGTTTTGGCTGAGGATGATCGCGTCTTCGAAGTTGTGACCCTCCCACGGCATGAACGCGACCAGCAGGTTCTTGCCGAGCGCAAGCTCGCCGTTCTCGGTCGCCGGGCCGTCGGCGATGACCTCGCCGGCCTCAACCCGGTCGCCCTCGTTGACGATCACGCGGTGGTTGTAGCTCGTGCCCTGGTTGGAGCGGTCGAACTTGCGCAGGTAGTAGTCCTGCGTTCCGCCGGCGTCCAGCTGGATGGTGACGACATCCGCCGACACTTCGGAGACCACTCCGGCGGCGTCCGCCGTGAGCACGTCTCCCGCGTCGATGGCGGCATATCCCTCCATACCGGTTCCGACGAGCGGGCTTTCGCTCATGAGCAGCGGAACAGCCTGACGCTGCATGTTCGCGCCCATGAGGGCCCGGTTCGCGTCGTCGTGCTCGAGGAACGGGATGAGCGAGGTCGCCACCGACACCATCTGGCGCGGCGACACATCCATGTAGCCGATCTCCTCGACGGGGAACAGGTCGACCTCTCCGCCCTTGGAGCGGGCAAGAACCCGGTCCTCGGCGAAGTGCGAGTCGCCCGTGAGCGGCGCGTTGGCCTGAGCCACCACGAACTCGTCTTCCTCGCTCGCGGTGAGGTAGTCGATCGTGTCCGTGACCTTGCCCTTGACGACGCGGCGGTACGGGGTCTCGATGAATCCGAACGAGTTGATGCGGGCGAAGGACGCGAGCGAACCGATCAGGCCGATGTTGGGGCCTTCCGGGGTTTCGATCGGGCACATGCGGCCGTAGTGCGACGGGTGAACGTCGCGCACCTCGACGCCGGCGCGCTCGCGGCTCAGACCGCCAGGGCCGAGCGCGGAGAGGCGGCGCTTGTGGGTGAGCCCGGCAAGCGGGTTGTTCTGGTCCATGAACTGCGACAGCTGGGAGGTTCCGAAGAACTCCTTGATCGCCGCGACGACCGGACGCACGTTGATGAGCGTCTGCGGCGTGATTGCCTCGATGTCCTGAGTCGTCATCCGCTCGCGAACGACGCGCTCCATGCGGGAAAGGCCGGTGCGCACCTGGTTCTGGATGAGCTCGCCGACGGCGCGGATCCGGCGGTTGCCGAAGTGGTCGATGTCGTCGATGTCGAGGCGGATGTCCACCTTCTTGCCGTTGCGGGTGCCCGGAATCGTCTTCTGCTCTTCGTGCAGAGCGACGAGGTACTTGATCGTCGCGATGATGTCTTCCTGGCTGAGCACCGAGTTCGCCAGAGGGGCTTCAATCCCGAGCTTGCGGTTGATCTTGTAACGACCGACCTTCGCGAGATCGTAACGCTTCGAGTTGAAGTAGAAGTTGTCCAGGAGCGCGCGCGCTGCCTCGGCGGCAACCTGCTCGCCCGGGCGCAGCTTGCGGTAGATGTCCTTGAGCGCCTCCTCCTTGGTGAGGATGGCATCCTTCTCCAGGGTGGCCTCGATGGAGGCGTAGCCCTTGAACGTTTCGAGGATTTCCTCGCTCGTCATGCCGAGCGCCTTCAGGAACACCGTCACCGACTGCTTGCGCTTGCGGTCGATGCGCACGCCGACCTGGTCGCGCTTGTCGATCTCGAACTCGAGCCAGGCGCCGCGGCTCGGGATGATGCGGGCAGAGTAGATGTCCTTGTCGGAGGTCTTCTCCTGCGCGCGGTCGAAGTACACACCGGGCGACCGAACGAGCTGCGACACGACGACGCGCTCCGTGCCGTTGATCACGAACGTGCCCTTTGGCGTCATGAGCGGGAAGTCGCCCATGAACACGGTCTGAGTCTTGATTTCACCGGTGAGGTGGTTCATGAACTCGGCCTCGACGTAGAGCGGAGCGGAGTAGGTCTTCCCCTTCTCCTTGCACTCGTCGATCGAGTACTTCTTCTCCTCAAGGAACGGGTTCGTGAACGAGAGCTGCATCGTCTCGCCGAGGTCCTCGATGGGGGAGATCTCTTCGAAGATCTCCTCGAGTCCGGTGAGGGACGGAAGGTCCTGGCGCCCGGCAGCTTTCGCTTCCGCCGCACGCTCCTTCCACAGGTCGTTGCCCACAAGCCAGTCGAAGCTCTCGGTCTGCAGTGCAAGCAGATCGGGAACCGTCAGTGTGTCTGTGATCTTCGCGAACGAGAGACGCTCAGCGGAGCGACCGTTCTTGAGGGGCTTCTTGGATGAATTCGAGGTGGATGCGTTGCGCGCAGCAGCCAAGGAAATAACCTCCGGCGGCCCTTTTCAGGCCAGTTACAGTCGGTGATATGTGGGCAAACGACTCACCAGTACCCCCGGGCCGTAACCCATGGAGTAGTGCCGGGGGACTGAGCTGTCCTGGCACGCGCGGCCGACCGCAATATGAAGGCAGAGAACATCTGGGAGCGCAAGGATCAACTATAGGACGAATCCGGCGACGTGTCCACTTAAATCTTGACCGAATCTGAAATCTGCGCTATAAGCGCGCTGGAGCATGAAGCGAAGGCCATTTCTGGCCTTCGCGCGACGCCAGCGCCGGCGGCCGTCTCGGCCGCCGGGAACCCTTACTCAGCCGGAATCCTTCGCGCGGTTCTTGTACGCCATCGCGGCGAGCGCCTCCCAGATAAGGCCGTGCGCGTTGTTGACGGTGATGTCGGCGTGGTCGTACGCGGGAGCAACCTCCATGACGTCCATGGCGACCACATTCGTGTCCAGCACGATCTGACGAACAATGCGGAGCAGGTCGATGGGCGCGAATCCGCCGGGCGCCGGAGTGCCGGTGGCCGGTGCGAAGCCGGGGTCAAGCACGTCAATGTCGATGGAGAGGTAGATCGCATCCGTTCCGTCGAGGGCTTCGGCGACGACATCCTTCATGACCTCTTTCGCGCCCCGCTCCCACACCTCCTGCATCGTGTGGTGGCGAAGACCGTTGTCGCGCATCCACTTCTGGTCCTCCTCGCCTGGCCAGTAGCCGCGAAGGCCGACCTGGATGAAGTTATGGCCGGGGATCGCGCCCGACTCGATGAGCCGGCGCATGGGCGAACCGTGGCTCGCGAGATTGCCGTCGATCTGGTCGGCCGTGTCCGCGTGGGCGTCGAAGTGGATCATGCCGACGTTGCCGAAACCGTGGTGCTCGGCGACCGCGGTGGCCGCCGGCCAGGTGATCGAGTGGTCGCCGCCCAGGATGATCGGGATGATGCCGCGGCTGGCGATCTCGGAAACCCGCTGGTGGATCGCCTCCTTCGAGGCCTCCCACATGCCGTGGCTCATGATCGCGTCGCCGTAGTCGACCACCTCGAGGTGGTCAAACATCTCCACCTGCAGGTCGAGGTGGTACGTGCCAGGGTCGTACGCGTTGGCCCGCATCGCGCGCGGGCCGAAGCGGGCACCGGGGCGGTTCGTCGTGTTGTCGTCCCACGGGGCTCCGACGATCGCGACATCCGGCTGCCATTCATCGAGCTGCTCCGGCTCCGTCAGCAGCGGGCGCATCCCGAACGTGGCGGGGCCGTGAATGGACGAGGAGTCGAGTTGCGCGCGCATGCCCGGCGGGAGGTCGCGCTTCGGTGCGGTCATGAGTCAATTGTGGCAGTGTCGGAATGTGAAGGTAAATCGGTCCATCGTGCTGAAGTCCAGCGGATATCGGGCCGTGATCGAACCCGACCGCTGGGTGCCGGGCGCGTACACCCTCGTCGTCGACGGCACGCCGCAATCGCACGTGAACCTGGACGACCCGACCCAGCTCTTCTTCGAGTACGTGCAGCGGATGGGTGTCGTGATCGACCGCCTCGGATTGCCGGGCGAACCGATCACCGCGGTGCACCTCGGCGCGGGCGCCCTCACGCTCCCGCGCTACATCGAGGCCACCCGGCCCGGGTCGCGGCAGCAGGTCATCGAGTTGGAGAGCGATCTGGTGGATCTGGTCCGCTCGGCGCTTCCCTGGTCGCGGCAGGCGTCGATCCGGCTGCGGTATGGGGACGCCAGGGATGTCCTGACCCGGCTGCCGAATGGGCTTCTGGGTGCCGTCGATCTTGTCGTCGTGGATGTTTTTGCCGGCGCGCGCACCCCCGCGCACGTGACCAGCGCGGAGTTCTACCGATCCATCGTCCCGCTGCTTTCGGAGGACGGGATAGTCCTCGTGAACGTGGCGGACGGGCCGGGGCTGGCGTTCGCCCGCGGCCAGACGGCAACCCTGAACTCCGTCGTCGAACACGTCGCGGCTCTCGCCGAGCCGAACATCCTGAAGGGTCGCCGCTTCGGGAACGTCGTGCTGGTGGGATCCCGAACACCGCTCCCGCTCGACTGGCTGCCGCGGCTGCTGGCCGGCGGTCCACACCCCTCGAAAGTTCTCACCGGCCGGGAACTGAAGGACTGGACCGCGGGCGCCCCGGTCGTCACCGACTCGACGGCGGTGGCATCGCCCCTCCCCTCCGCGAGCGTGTTCCGCACGCGTTCTTAGTAACTCTCTGCAACATCCACCCCACCGCTCCCGCAAACTCCTGAATGATGGACGTATGCGGAGGCCGGTATTGAGCGTCGTGGCGGGCATGCTCGCCCTTGCCGTGGCGGGGTGCGCCGCGGAGGTTCCCCGCGAGCCGAGCGCAGTTCCGGCCCCGTCGCCTTCAGCGAGGCCCACGCAGACTCCGTTCGCCGGGCCGGTGATGCCTGCCGGTTCCCCCACCGCGCTGATCTCCGGGCTGTCCGCTCCGTGGTCGGTCGTGCGGCTCCCCACCGGTTCGGCGCTCATCAGCGAACGCGACACCGGGAAAATTCTCGAGTACACCGCGGCAGGCGCTGTGCGCGTGGTCACGACCGTCGAGGGGGTCGCCCACGGCGGCGAGGGCGGCCTCCTCGGCCTCGCGGTGCTCGACACCGGCACCCCCGACTATCTGTACGCCTACTACACGACGGCGAACGACAATCGGATCGTGCGCATGCCGCTCCTCGGGAGCCCCGGGGACTACCGTCTCGGAACTCAGCAGGCAATTCTCACCGGCCTGGCCAGGGCAGGCAACCACAACGGCGGCCGGATCGCGTTCGGCCCGGATGGCACGCTCTACGCGACGGTGGGCGATGCGGGGCAGCCGTCCCGCTCGCAGGACCTTTCCTCGCCGAACGGCAAGATCCTCCGGATGAACCCCGACGGCAGTGTGCCGACGGACAATCCGTTCCCCGGCTCGCTCGTGTACTCGTACGGGCACCGGAACCCGCAGGGGCTCGCCTGGGATTCGAACGGCCAGTTGTGGGCATCGGAGTTCGGCCAGAACACCTGGGATGAATTCAATCGCATCGAGGCGGGAAAGAACTACGGGTGGCCGGTTGTCGAAGGAATCGGCGGCAAGCCCGGATACGTCGACCCCGTGCTCCAGTGGGCGACATCCGAGGCGAGCCCGAGCGGGCTGGCCTACGTGTCCGGCACGTTCTTCCTCGCCTCGCTCCGCGGCCAGCGGCTGTGGGCGATCAACACCGCGGGCACGCCCCACTCCACCGCGTGGTTCGCGGGCGAGTTCGGCCGCCTGCGCGACGCGGTGCCGGGGCCGAACGGCACACTGTGGGTGCTGACGAACAACACTGACGGACGCGGCAGCCCGCGTTCGGGAGACGACAAGCTGTTGCAGATCACGCTCGTGCCCGGCACGTAACCCGCGCGGTGCCCGGCACGAGATAATCGGTCAGTGGACGAAAGCAGACAACGACCCGATGCGCCGTCCCGCTGGCGCCGGGTGAGTCGGCTTTGGCGCCGCTCCCGAGCGCTCCTGCCGATGAACAGCGACGTCGAGGTGGGCCGTACCGTCGTCGGAGTACCGATCCCGATCCGCATCCGCCCGGGATTCCTGATCCTGGCAGCGGCCGGCGGGGCTATCGGCGCTGGCGCGCGCTATCTCCTCACCCTGGTCGCTCCGACCTGGGAGACGCTGTCCGCGGGCACCGTGGCCGTCAATCTGCTGGGCCCGTTCTTTCTCGGCACATTGCTCCAGACACTCTCCCAGGGTGCCGAGACGGCCCACCGCCGCAGATTGCGGCTGCTTCTCGGCGTGGGATTCCTCGGAGCGTTCACGAGCTACGCCGAATTGGCATTGGATGTGATCACCGTCTCGGAAAACGGACACGCCCTGATCGCCGTCAGCTATGCACTTCTCACCATCGTCGCCGGTGCCGCCGCAACCTGGTTCGGGATCTTCAGCGCCGCCCGCTGGGGCCGGATCCGGCAACGACGTCAGGGGGGCGTCGGATGATGTTCACCACGCTCGTCGTCGCTGTCGCAGGCGGCATCGGGGCCGCACTCCGACTTGCTCTCAATGTGACGGTTCACGGAAAGGTACCGACCCGATACCCGGTCGCGTTGACGATCATCAATGTCAGCGGTTCCTTTGTCCTCGGATTGATTTCCGGCCTTGCCGGTTCCCACCTGTTGACGCCCGAGTGGGGTGTCGTTCTCGGTGTCGGCCTGGTCGGCGGGTATACCGCGTTCAGCACGACGAGTTTTCAGACTCTTCGCCTGGTGCAGGAGCGCCGCTGGTGGGCCGCCGTCTCAAACTCGTTCGGGATGATCGTGGTCGCCGTCATCGTCGCCGGTCTCGGGCTGTGGCTCGGCCGGTCACTCTGATCCCTCTCCTCCCCACCCCAGGAAGACGGTCGAATCCCCCAGCCGTGCCGCGCCTATGCCGGCAGGCGGCCACGGCGCGGCTATCGTCGAATCGTGGCTGATCTTGTGCGCGTGCGGCGGTGGGCAGATGCCCTCATCGCCCTGCATCTCGACCCGGCCGAGTGGTCTTTCGGTTTCGATTCGGCGAAAACGCGCGCCGGCCTGTGCAACTACCGGGCGAAGCGCATCACCGTCTCGAAGTACCTCGCCATCCGTTTCGACGACGATGACATCCATCAGGTGCTGCTGCACGAGGTCGCCCATGCGATGGCGGGGGTGCGGTCCGGGCACGGCCCGAAATGGAAGTCGATTGCGCGGGAGCTCGGCTACGTCGGCTCGCGCACGCATGACGGTTCGGTGGCGGATGAGCTCGCCCCCTGGATCGGAACCTGCCCGAAAGGGCACGAACTGTACCGCTACCGCAAGCCGACCAGGGCGATGGCGTGCGGCAAGTGCTCCCGCCGCTTCGATCCGGCGAATGCGATTTCCTGGCGGTATCGCGAGGTGACTGCCGCGGCCCGCCGCCGCGCGGCATCCTCCGCGGCGGGGCGGTAACCGAATAAACTGGTTACGTGACCGTGTCGGCTGCACCGCCCGTGATCACCGGCCAATGGTTCGATCCGCCGACCGAATCGCGCTGGTGGTTCGACTCCGGATCCCTCGCGCTCGATTTCGCCTACACGGGAGCGCTCGCGGGGAACCCGGAAACGCTGCACTCGCCGGCAGACCTCGGCCGCTGGCTCGCGGCGCGCTTTCCCACGATCGACCCTGAACTCTCCGAGCGGGAGTGGAGCGACGCCCTCGGCTTCCGTGCCGCGGTCGCGCAATTGGCCCTGGCCGCCGCAGACCACAACGACCTTCCCGCGCCCCAGATCGATGTCATCAACCTGTTCGCCGCGCTCGCCGACCTGCCCCCGGTGCTTCCGGGCGGGACGCGGCAGGCCGGGGCGAGCCGCGGCAGACCGACCCAGGCGCTGGCGTCGATCGCGCGGGATGCGGTCACGACGTTCGGGCCCACGTCGCGGTCCCGGATTCGCGCGTGTTCGGCCGAGGACTGCCCACTGGTGTACCTGGACACCTCCCGCAGCGGATACCGCCGCTGGTGCTCCATGCAGCGGTGCGGCAATCGCGCGAAAGTGCGTGCCCACCGCGCCCGCTCTACTCGATGACCGGACCGAGGAACGCCTGTTCCTTCACCACCGGCACGTCACCGGAAACATCCAGTTCGGCGGCGAGGTGGACCTCCTGCGACCGGCCCTGCTCGAGCAGCCGCCGGCCGTTCGCGGAAGCGGAGATGAGGTGGCCGATCCCCGTGTGGAGCGCGGTGAAGGATGCGCAGGCCGCGGCGGCTTCCGGCGAACAGTAATCGATCCCCACGGCGGCGAGCGCATCGATGATGGCGCCAGCTCCGAATTGATCTTCCACCGCGAATCGGATGCCGTCGCCGCGGGAGTCCCCCGCGGCGATGACGGCAACCGCCACCCGATCGCCCTTGCCCGCCTGTCGTTCCAACACCCATTCGGCAACGGCGGTGCGGTTGCGCAGCGAGCCGGCAACGATTGCCGCCCCGTTTGGCAACTCCCGGGCGGTACGGCGGGCGGAACCGTCGCCGCCGTGGCCATCAGTGTCGAGCACATCGACGACCACGATCACGTCGACATCCGCTCCGACCTGTGCCGCGCCGTCGACGCCCCAGCCGAATCGCACCTGATACTGGCTCTGGTCGTGCATGGTCACCCCGCACTCATCGGCAGGGTGGCGGGAATGCGACGCTCAGTCATGGCACGTGCTACGCGACCGAACCCCAGTTCCGGGACTCCCCGGCCGGGGTGCGGTGCTGCGGCACGCCCCACGGGTTGTCATCCCGCAGCGGCTCCGGAAGCATTTCCTGCGGCGCATTCTGGTACGCGACCGGGCGGGTGAACCGGGAGATCGCGGCGGTCCCCACGGATGTGCTCGAATCGTTCGTCGTCGCCGGCCAGGGGCCGCCGTGCTGCATCGCGGGTGTGACGGCCACTCCCGTCGGCCAGCCACCGAACAGCACGCGGCCCGCGCTGCGCGAAATCCAGTCCACCAGGTGCCGCACGGCAGGGGAATCTTCGCCGGAAGCGGCGTGCACCGTGCCGGTGAGGTTGCCTTCGAAAAGGTCCTCCGCCACTGCCGCGAGCTCGTTCGCGTCGTCGTACTCGACGACAATCGACAAGGGCCCGAATGACTCGTCGAGGAGCGCCTCGCGGTGTTCCCTGAGGACAGTCACCGGCACGGAAACGACCGTGGGTGTCGCCCAGCCCTGACCGTCGTCGTCGACTCGGAGGTCGCCTTCGGCAAGCACTTTCACACCCGGCGCCGAAAGTACGGCGTCACGCCGGGACCGGTAGCCGGAGGTGATGCCCGGGTTCAGGAGCCGGTGCTCCGCAACGGAGGCCGCGCGCGAAGCGATGCCCTCGGCAAGCGCCGAGCCTGCGGGGGCGAACAGGAATCCCGGCTTCGTGCAGAGCTGTCCCGCGGATCCTGAAACGCTCGTGATGAACCCGTCGAGGATGCCGTCGGCGTTTTCCTCGAGCGCGGCCCGGGTGACGAACACCGGATTCACGCTGCCGAGCTCGCCGTAAAACGGGATGGGCGTCGGTCGTGCGGCGGCGATATCGGCGAGCATCCGCCCGATTCGGATCGATCCCGTGAAGCTTCCCGCCTTGATGCGCGGGTCGTTGAGCATGTCCACCCCGGCCTGCTGGCCGGAGATGAGCTGCAGCGTGCCCGTCGGTGCGCCCGCAGACTCGAGCGCCGTCGCCACGACGTCGGCGGTCTGCACGGACAAACGCGGATGCCCGGAGTGCGCCTTCACGATGACCGGGCACCCTGCCGCGAGCGCCGCCGCGGTGTCTCCACCTGCGACGGAGAACGCGAACGGGAAGTTGCTGGCCGCGAAGTTCAGCACGGGGCCGACCGGGATGCGGTAGCGGCGGACGTCGGGACGCACGCCGAGGACGAAGTCCGGGTCCGCGTCATCGATGCGCACATCGAGGTACGTGCCGTCGACCACGGTTTCCGCGAAGAGTCTGAGTTGCACCGCGGTGCGTTTGAGTTCGCCGGAGAGCCGCGCCTCGGAGAGCCCCGTCTCCTCCATCGCGGTCGCGACGAGCTCGCTCTGGGCCGCCATGAGCGCATCCGCCGCCGCGACGAGCGCCTTCGCCCGCTCGCGCGGCGGGGTCGCGGCCCACCGCGGTGCGATTTCGGCCGCGCGGGCGGCGATGGCGTCGAGATTCTGGGTGGTCATGGTGCGCCTCCTGGCGTTAGAACTGGAAACCGGTGGGGAACGGGTCGCTCGGGTCGAGCAGGTACTGGCCGATCCCGGTGATCCACGCGCGGCCGGTGATGGTGGGGATGACGGCGGGCAGTTCCCCGACCGACGTCTCCTTGATGAGCCTGCCCGTAAAGCACGAGCCGATGAACGACTCGTTCAGGAAGTCCTCGTTCAGGGCGAGCTCGCCGCGCGAGTGCAGCTCGGCCATGCGCGCCGACGTGCCCGTGCCGCACGGCGAGCGGTCGAACCAGCCGGGGTAGATCGCCATGGCGTGGCGGGAGTGCTTCGCGTCCGACCCCGGCGCGATGAACTCCACGTGGTGGCAGTGGTCGACGCCCTCGATCTCCGGATGATGCGGCGGGTCCGTCTCGTTGATCGCGGTCATGATCGCGAGCCCTGCGGCCATGATTTCTTCCTGGTTCGCCCGGTCGAACTCGAGCCCGACCGCGTCCAGGTCCACCATGGCGTAGAAGTTTCCGCCGAACGCGAGGCTGTAGGGGACCGTGCCGTAGCCCGGCACCTCGATGCTCGCATCCAGCCGCACCGTGAACGACGGCACGTTCTCGATCGTGACCGAATCCGCGTGCCCGTCGGTCACGTCAACGCGGGCGATCACGAGACCGGCCGGCGTGTCGAGCCGGATCGTGGTGACCGGCTCGGTCACCTCCACCATTCCGGTTTCCACGAGCACGGTCGCGACGCCGATGGTTCCGTGCCCGCACATGGGCAGGCATCCGGACACCTCGATGTACACGACACCCCAGTCGGCGTCCGGTCGGGTCGGCGCCTGCAAAATCGCGCCGCTCATCGCCGAATGCCCGCGCGGCTCGTTCATGAGCAGCAGCCGAATGTCATCCAGGTGCTCCATGAAAAACAGGCGCTTCTCGTTCATGGTTGCGCCGGGGATCACCCCCACACCTCCGGTGACGACCCTTGTGGGCATCCCTTCGGTGTGGGAGTCCACCGCGGTGAACATTCGGCTGGATCGCATACTTAAACCTTACGAGTTGCGATGTAGTCGAGCGCCTTTTTGGTGTCCGCGGTGACCTGCTGGTGCTGCTCCGGCGTGAGCGGCCCGCGCGGCGGACGGGTCGGGCCGCCGTAGGTGCGGCCGTGGATGTCCATCGACAGCTTGATGGCCTGCACGAACTCGGTTTTCGTGTCCCAGCGGAACACCGTGACGAGCTGCTCGTAAATTTCGAACGCGGCGGGGATGTCGCCCGCCTTCACGAGGTCGTAGATCGCGACCGCTTCCTTCGGGAACGCATTCGGGTATCCGGCGAACCAGCCCTCGGCTCCCACCACGAGCGACTCGAACAGCAGGTCGTCCGTGCCGCAAATGACGTCGATGTCGCACAGTTCCTTGATCGCCAGGATGCGGCGGATGTCGCCGGAGAACTCCTTGATCGCCACGACCTCAGGGATCTCGGCGAGGCGCGCGATGAGTTCAGGCATGAGGTCGATCTTCGTGGAGAACGGGTTGTTGTACGCCATGATCGGCAGGCCGACCTCGGCGACCTTCGCGAAGTGCTCGACGATTTCGTCATCGTTCGCCTTGTAAATCGTGGGGGGCAGGAGCAGGAGCCCGTCCGCGCCGTCCTCCTTCGCGTACTCCGCCCACTTTTTCGCGGTGTGCCAGCCGGTGCCGTGCACGCCCGCGATAACGATTCCGCGCCCGTCCACCGCTTTCACGGCGACCTGGATCACCTTGCGGCGCTCCTCGTCGGTGAGTGCCTCGTACTCGCCGAGCGATCCGTTCGGGCCGACACCGCGGCATCCCTCGTTCATGAGGAAGTCGCAGTGCTCCGCAAACTTGTCCCAATCGACGGCGAGGCCGGCCGGGGCTGACGCATCCTCCTTGAAGGGGAGCGTGGTGGCGACGACGACGCCTCCGAGGTCGAAATTCCGGTCAGTCATGGTGTGCCTTTCCTTGCTGTTTTCTGGCTTGACAGATGGGCGAGTTCGCCGATCCGGAGTGGTGAAGCTAGTGGTCTGCGGTCGCTCATGGCGCCGTCGCTGAGCTCACGATTCTGGTTCAGTGCGCACAGGAGTTCCTCCGATGTTCTGCCGCACATCCGCCCCTGGCAGATCCCGAGGCCCGCCCGCGTGCCGAGCTTGAGCGAGCGGAACGACTCCGACTGTGTCGCCGCCGCCGCCGCGCGCATGCTGCCGAAATCGACTTCTTCGCACCGGCAAATCAGCGTGGAGTCGGTGAGCCAGTCCGACCAGCCCGACCGGATGCCGTGCGCCGCTTCGATTCGGTGCGCGAACCCGGTGAAGGCGCGGCGGCGGCGGATGGCGGCGGTCGGCGGCGCGGAAACCGACTCAGTCGCGAACCCGGCCGCGAAGTGGCCGGCGATCTCACCCTCGGCGAGCGCGAGATCGACCCCGCCGATGCCGGTGATCTCCCCGGCCGCGTACACCCCGTCCGTCGTGGTGCGCTGGTTCCCGTCGACCGCGACGAATCGATTCGGGGTGAGCTCGCACCCCGCGGCGATCGCGAGCTCGATTCTGGGAGTGAATCCGTGGCTCACGCACACCGCATCCACCTTGAGCGTGTGCTCCGTTCCGGGGATGGGCGCCCACTGCGCATCGACTTTCGCGACCGTGACGGACTCCACCCGGTCGGTGCCGTGTGCCGCGATGACCGCGCGGCCGAGACGGTAGGGGATCCGGTGGCGAACGTGCCCTGCGGCGTATCCGGCGAGCTCGAGGCCCTTCCCGGCGGCACCGAGGAGCTGCCAGGGTCTCGGCGACCATCCGCGGGCGAGTCGCGCCGCGCGGTTTGCTTCCAGCACGCCGATCACCCGGGAGCCCGCCCTGGTGAGCGACTGCGCGACCGGCAGGAGGAACGGGCCCGCCCCGGCGACGACCACGCGCTCGCCGACCGCGAGCCTCTCGCCCTTCGCGAGCGCCTGGGCCGCTCCGCCGGTGTACACGCCCGGCAGATCCCATCCCGGGAACGGAAGTGTCCGGTCGTGGGCCCCCGTCGCCAGCACGAGAGCATCCGGCCGGAACACCCGGCGCTCCCGACGGGCGCCATCCGGTTCGCCGATCACGGCGTGCACCGCGACACCGTCGAACACCTCGATCGCCCACACCTGGGCGGAGCGGATGATCGTCACGGTCGGGCTGCTTTCGAGCGCTTCGCCCAGTGCCCGAAAGGTGGACCAGCCATGGTGGAGGTACTTCTCGTTGCGGGCAGGGCGGGTTTCGGGAAGGTGCCGCCAAAACTGGCCGCCGAGCGCGTCCGAGGAATCCAGAAGCACGACGGAAGCACCGGCGTCACTCGCGGCACGCGCTGCCGCGAGTCCGGCCGGGCCCGCGCCGATGACGAGCACCTCGCTCATGCGGCACCGCCTCGAGGTTGCGGGTCGCGCGCGGTGACCACGACATCGCCGTCGCAGGCTTTGCGCTGGCACGCGCGGACATCGCTCAGCCCGTTCACTTCGACGAGGCAGTCGAAGCACACGCCGATGCCGCAGAACACGCCGCGCGGCCGATCCAGTTTCGCGGTCTGTCGGAAACCCAGCCGGTCCCCGGCCATCATGATCCCGGCAATGCTCTGGCCGAGAATGCCGGTCGCCACGTGGCCGTCCACGGTGATCGAGACCGTGGTGGAACTGCTCGGCTGGATCGGATCCTTCTCGCTCGGGAGCATGCGCGCCGCCATCAGGCCACCGCCGTCAGGTGCGGTTCGAGGCTCTTGCGGGCGAGCGAATACGGCGCGGGGTCGCACGGCGCTGCCTCTCCCGCAATCAGCGCGGCGATCAGTTCGCCGGTGATGGGGGCGAGCCCGATTCCGGCGCCCTCGTGACCTGTCGCGTGCCACAGCCCGGGCATCCGATGATCCGGGCTTACGAGCGGCAGGTGATCCGGCATGAACGGCCGGAAGCCGCCGTAGGTGCGGATGACCGCCTGGTCGGCGAGGAACGGGAACAGCCGGATCGCTTTCGCCGCGACCTGGGCGATGGTGTCCACGCGCAGCCGGTCATCGAAGCCGAGCTGTTCGCGGGAGGAACCAATCAGGACATTGCCGGACTCGGTCGACTCGACGACGCCGGAGGTTTGCAGTGCCGCGTCGCCGGAGCCGACGGCGCCCACGTAATCCGCGTCGTACACCTTGTGGAAGATTCGTTTCGGCGTCCGGGAGGTTACGAGAACCATTCCGCGCCGCGGCCGCACCGGAAGCGTCACGCCGAGGGTGCGGGCGACCTCGCCTGACCACGGGCCGGCGGCGACGATGATCGCGTCGGCGCGGAGCTCGCCCTCGTTCGTGGCGATGCCCAGAAGCGTGCCGTTCGCATCGAGGATGGGCCCGGAGAGGTTCACGTTCTGCCTGACGCGCGCGCCGTGCCGCCGCGCGGAGGCGAGAAGCGCTTCCGCCGCGTTCACGGGGTGCACCTGGGCGTCCTGCGGGTAGTGGACCGCGGCCGTGATTGCGGGGTTGAGGTCGGGTTCAAGGCTCAGCGCTTCCGGCACGGACAGTTCGCGGGCATCCACCCCGGCGGACCGCTGGGCGGCGGCGAAGCGCAGGAGCGGGGCCGCGCCGTCCTCGGTCGTCGCCACGACCAGTCCGCCCTTCGGTTCGTATTCGATCCCGGGGAACCCGTCGCCGAGTTCGTCGGCAAGTTCGCGGACCAGCGCGGGCCAGCGTTTCGCGGCGGCGAGGGCCATGACGAGTTCGGGTCCCGGCGCCTTGTCGGAGACGAGGAGATTGCCTTCGCCGCGAGCGGTCGTGGCCGATGCCGCGGTGGAACGATCGATCACGGTGACATCGAGTCCGGCCATCGCCAGGCTTCGCGCGCAGGCGGCACCGACGATGCCGGCGCCGATCACGATGGCGCTGCCCACCATGTCCCGTCACCTCCCGCAGTCCCGTCAATAATATGTAACATACTACAAGGCGATTCGCCCGCCGGGCAAGGCATTCGCGGCCCGCATTCGCGCTCCGGGACGCTACGCGCCGAGGTAGGCGTCGATGATCCGCGGGTCGGCAATCATGTCCTTCGCGTTGCCTTCGAGGGTCGTCGCGCCCTCCTCGATCACGTAAGCGCGATCCGTCACTTTCAGTGCGGCGCGCGCGTTCTGCTCGACGAGCAAAACGGTCGTTCCCTCGTCCCGGATGTCGCTGATCACCCTCATCACCTGGGCCACGATCAACGGCGCGAGACCCATCGACGGTTCATCCAGCATGAGCATCTTCGGCCCCGCGATGAGCGCGCGGCCGATCGCGAGCATCTGCTGCTCGCCGCCGGACAGCGTTCCGCCCTGCTGCGCCTTCCGCTCATCCAGGAGCGGCAGCAGTTCGTAGACGTGCTTCAACCTCTTCTGGATCAGACCGCGATCCTTCACGAGGTACCCGCCCAGCAGCAGATTCTCGTGAACCGAGAGCGTGCTGAAGATGCGGCGCCCCTCCGGCACGTGGATGAGCCCTGCGGCGACCACGTCCCACGGTTTGCCTTTGGAGATGTCAGCGCCGTTGAACGTCACCGTTCCCGACTGCGGGTTCATGAGCGCCGAGGCCGTCGACAGGGTTGTCGTCTTCCCGGCGCCATTGTTCCCGAGGAGCGCCACGATCTCGCCTTCCTCGACCTTCAGGCTCAGTCCGCGCAGCGCCTGAACCTTGCCGTAGAAGACTTCAACATTGTCGAACTCAAGCATCGCCATGAGCCGGCACCTCCTCGTCTTCGTCATCCTTGCCGAGATACGCTTCGATCACGGCGGGGTTCGCTTTCACTTCGGCCGGGGTGCCGTCGGCAATTTCCTTGCCGAAGTTCATCACGACGATGCGCTCGGAAACCTCCATCACGAGGCCCATGTCGTGTTCGATGAGAACCACCGCAGTCCCGAGGTCGCGGATGCGGCGAACCAGTTCGAGCAGCGACTGCTTCTCCGAGTGGTTGAGGCCCGCGGCCGGTTCGTCCAGCAGCAGGAGCTCCGCCTTTCGCGCGAGTGCCCGCGCAATCTCGACCTGCTTCTGCTGCCCATACGACAGGTTGCGGATCGGAACCCCGCGACGGCCCCGGTACCCGACGAAGTCGAGCCAGTAGTGGGCTTCGGCGGTGTAGTGCGCTTCGCTGCGCCTGAACCGCGGCGTGTGGAAGATCGCATCCAGGAAGTTCTGGCCACCGTACAGGTGCATTCCGGCCCGCACGTTGTCGAGCACCGTCATGTCGTGGAACAGCCTCAGGTTCTGGAACGTGCGCGACACGCCCTCGTGGGCGATGTCCGCGGGGCGCTTGCCGGTGATGTCCACCCCGTTGAGCAGGACGGATCCGCCGGTCGGCTTGTAGAACCCCGTGATGCAGTTGAACGCCGACGTCTTCCCGGCGCCGTTCGGCCCGATGACCGCGATGATCTCCTTCGCATTCGCGGTGAAGCTGAGGCCATCGACGGCCTTGACCCCGCCGAACGCGATTTCGAGGTCCCTGACCTCCAGTACGGCGCTCATTTCTTCAATCCGTTCGCCAGCGCGGCCAGTTCCCGTTCGGCCTTCGTGCGTTCGGCCTCAGCGCCCCTCGGCGGCCAGAACCCCTGCGGGCGGAACACCATGACGACGACGAGCAGGATGCCGAACAGCAAATACCGGTAGGACGAGAAGTCCCGCAGGAACTCCGGCAGAAGGCTGATGGCCAGAGCACCGAGAACGACGCCCTTCATGTTCCCCATGCCGCCGAGCACGACCGCCATGAGCACGAGCGCCGACTGGAGGAAGACGAAGCTCATCGGAGAAATCGCGGTCAGGTGGGAGGCGAACAGCATCCCGCCGAACCCGCCCCAGACTGCACCGAAAATGTACGCCAGGAGCTTCACCTTGTAGGTGTGGATGCCCATCGCCTCGGCGGCATCCTCATCCTCCTTCACGAACTTCCACGCCCGCCCAAGGCGGGACCTGCCGAGCCGGGCCGCCGCGAGCACGAGGCCCGCGACGATGATGACCGTCAGGTAGTAGAAGATCACCGGGTTCTGGAAGTCGATATGACCGATCACGAGGAAGCCGGGAATTCCGAAGATCCCGGACGGACCGCCCGTGATGGTGAGGTTGTTGGCGGTGATCCGGGTGATTTCGCCGAACCCCAGGGTCACAATGGCCAGGTAGTCGCTGCGCAGCCGAAGCGTTGGCGCTCCGATGATGAGTCCCGCGAGGATGCACATGACGATCACGGCGGGCAGCGTGAACAGCACCGGCAACTCGAACGCCTTGGAGATGATTCCCGCCGTGTACGCGCCCACCGCGAGAAACGCGATGTACCCGAGGTCGAGAAGGCCGCAGTACCCGACGACGATGTTCAATCCGGCAGCCAGCACCACGAAGATCGCCGCCGTCGTCATGATGTTGAGCGCATAGGGCGTGGCGATGAGGAATGGCATCAGGAGGGCGATGCCCAGCGCGACCAGGCCGATGTACTTATTCTCGAAAATGCTGCTGAGCCAGGCGCCGAAACCGCGCTTTTTGGCCTCCGCCTCCACCGTGTGGATGCTTTCCGTGCTGTTGTCGATGGTCATGTCACACACGCTCCGTCACGCGCTCGCCGAGGATGCCCGTTGGCCGCAGGGTAAGGAAGAGGATGAGCACGGCGAACGCGAACGCATCCCGCCACTGCCCGCCCACGAGTTGGGAACCGATCGATTCGACGAGGCCGAGAACCAGTCCGCCGAGCATCGCGCCCCGGATGTTGCCGATGCCGCCGATCACGGCCGCGGTGAACGCTTTGAGGCCGATGATGAACCCCATGAGAAAGTCGATTTTGCCGTAGTACGCGCCGGCCATCACGCCCGCAGCGCCCGCGAGGGCCGAACCGATGAAGAACGTGCGGCTGATCACCTTGTTCACGTTGACCCCCATGAGCAGGGAGCCCTTCATGTCGAGGGAGATCGAGCGCATCGCCCGACCGGTCGACGTTCGCCTGATGTACAGATCGAGAGCGAACATGAGAACGCCGGCGATGAGCATGAGGATGATTTGCGGAAGCGTGACCCTGGCACCGAGCACCAGAACGAAGTCACCGTCCAGACGCACCGGGAATCCGCGCGGGTTGGGGCTCGCAATGGCTGAAACGCCATACTCGAGAGCGAAGGACGCTCCCACCGCCGTTATCAGCACCGCCAGTCGCGGGGCGCCGCGCAACGGCTTGTACGCCAGCTTTTCGACGATGACGCCGATCGTGCCGGTGAGCAGCATGCTGATCATCATGACGACGATGAGCGCAAACAGCCCGAGCGCCTGGAACGTCCCGCCGAGCGAGGTCAGAATCGCGTAGCCGATGAACGCGCCGACCATGTAGATGTCGCCGTGCGCGAAGTTCAAGAGTTTGATGATGCCGTAGACCATGCTGTAACCCAGCGCGATCAGGGCGTAGAAGGAACCGACGAACAACCCGTCCCAGATGACTTGAGTTACTTGATCCATAGCAGTCTGCTCCGTTGCAGTGATAACGGCAGGATGCCGTGGTCGGTATTGGCGCGCCGACCACGGCATCCGCCATCAGGTGTTACTGAAGGTCGTCGAACAGCTGGAAGTCGCCGTTCTTCATGACCAGAATGACGAATCCACCGTTGGCGAGCGTGTGCTCCGGCGTGAACGACAGCGGACCGGAGAACGCCTTGAAGTCCTTGATGCCTTCCAGCGCCTTGATCACGTCATCCGTCTTCGTGTTGCCCGCAGCCTTGAACGCGGCAGCGGCCAGACGAACGGCGTCGTACGACTGCGTCGAGTACGGCTTCGGGTCATCGCCGAAGGCCTTCTTGTAGTCGGCGATCCAGCCCTCTGCACCCTTGATGGTGTTGGGGGTCGGAGTCATCGTCGCGAAGACGCCCTCCGCTGCGGGGCCGGCGATTGTGGCCAGCGTCGGGTCGGCACTGCCGTCCGCGACCATGATGTGGCCCGTGTAACCGGCCTTCTTGAGCTGGTCGATGATCAGACCGCCCTCCTGGTAGTACCCGGTCCAGTAGAGCAGGTCGGCGTTCGAGCCGATGATGTCCCTGACCACCGAGGAGTAGTCGCTCTCACCGGCGTTGACCGATGTCTTCAGAACGACCTTCGCCGCGCCGTCCGCTTCGATCTGCTTTGCGGTCTCGGTCGTGATGTCCACCGAGTAGCTGGTGTTGTCATCGACGAGCGCAACCGACTTGTAGCCCTGCTTCTTGATGAACTTCAGCGCCGCGGTCGACTGCTGCAGGCCGGTCCCGTTGATGAGGAACACGTTCTTCAAGCCCTCCTTGACGAGGTCCTGCGAGTTCGCCGCGGGGATGATCATCGGGATGCCTGCCTTGTTGAAGATCGGCAGGGTGGGGAGCGTCGCGCCGGAGCAGTAGCCGCCGACGGAAATGACAACTCCGCTCGAGACGAGCTTGTTGGCGCTCGCGACGGCCTGCTGCGCGTCACACGCGCCGTCGGCGATCTGAAGTTCGAGCATCCGGCCGTTCAGAACGCCGCCAGCCTTGTTGATTTCATCGACGGCCATTTTCGCGCCGTTGGCCATGCTCGCGCCGGTGGGGGCGCTGCTGCCGGAGGTCGGGACGATCATCCCGATCTTGATGGGGCCTGAGTCGGTGCTGGTGCCGCCACCGCCGCCCAAGAGCCCGCCGCTGCACGCGGATGTCGCAAGCAGGACCGCTGTGGCAATGCCCAGCATCCCGATCGTGCGCTTTCGGAAGTTCATTTTCTGCCTCTCCTTTGATGGTGAAAACGGGGCGACGTGCAGACGGGCTGTGCGCCGTCTTCAGACACTCCACTCGCTGTAGAATATGACATGTCACATGTGGGGTCAACTCGCACTGTCCGCACCGGGGCCCCACCACGCCAGGACATGGGCAAAATGGCTGGCCATCAGCGAGCTGAGCGCCTCGCCGTCGCCGCTCTCCATCAGATCGAGCATCTCGTGATGCTCCCGCCCCGACTTGCTCAGCTCGGGGGTGTTCGTCATTTTCGCGAGACCCACCATCCTGGTCTGGGACCGAAGCTCCCGGATCAGCTCGACGAGGCGGCGGTTGCCGTGGAGTCCGATGAGGCCGAGATGGAACTCGCGGTCGGCGTCCAGAAACTCCGTCAGGTTTCCGGCATCCGCGTGCTCGCTGATGAGGTCGGCCAGATGCCGCCACTTCGAGATCTCCTCAACGGAGATCGTCGTCGCGAGGCTCGCCATGATGGGCGCCTCGAGCAGCGTCCGGATCTCGATGATCTCCTGGAGGTCCTGGCGGCTCACCTCGGTGACGCGGAAACCCTTGTTGGCGACGGACTTCACAAAGCCCCGCTGCTCCAGGTCCAGCATCGCCTCGCGCACGGGCGTCGCCGACACCTCGAATTCGGCCGCCATCGCGGGAACCGTCACCATGGCGCCGGGAGCGAGCTCGCCCGAGACAATGGCTGCGGCGAGAGATTCCCGGATGCGCTCGCGGAAGCTCGCGACCTTGTCCACCTTGCGAATGCTTGTCATGTTCATCCTGCGTCCTTCGAGTCGATCGTGAAGATCGGGTCGAGGCCTTGTGCCGACACGTCGATGCCGAGGCCGGGGCCGGTGGGCGCTGAGCCGCGTCCGCCGACCGACCGCGGGGAATATCCTGCCACGTGTCCATTCGTCCAGTCATTCATGAACGACGCGTTCTGGAAGTTTTCCGGGCGGGTACTCGCGGCCAGATGGGACACTGCGGCCGTGACGATGTCGCCGCCCCAGGCATCCTCGACCGACACCATCATGTCCAGTTCCTGCATGAGGTCGCGCATGCGCGCGGCCTCGGTGAGCCCGCCGACTCGGCTGATCTTGATGTTGATCGACACAGCACCCGCCGCGTGCTTCGCGTGGAAGACATCCTCGGACGTGAGAATCGACTCGTCGAGCACGAGCGGCAACTCGGAGTGGCGCATCGCGAAGATGCAGTCCGCGGTGGACCGGCACGGTTGCTCGATGAACACCGGCAGCCCCGCCATTTCGCGAAGCGCGATTTGGGCTGCGCGCAGGTTCCACCCGCCGTTGGAGTCGGCCACGATGAGGCTTTCCCGTTCAGCAACGTCGACGACCGCGCGCGTACGGGCCGCATCGTCGTGCGGGTCGTTTCCCACCTTGAGCTGGAACCGGTGGATGCCCGCCTCCTGCCGTTCAACGACGAACGCCGCCATCTCCGCCGGACTACGCAACGGAACCGCCTCATAGAGCGGGAAGTCTTCCTGAAGCACTCCGCCGAGCAGCGCGGAGATCGGCAGCCCTGCGGCCTTGCCGAGAAGGTCCCAGCACGCGACGTCAATCGCCGATTTGGCATATCCCCCGCCGAGGAGCGCGTGATCCATCGCCCGGCGAACGACGGAAATGTTCGTCGGGTCGAGCCCGATGAGTACGCCGGCGAGCGTGTGCAGGGCAGCCCGAACTTCGGCCCAGTGCGTGGGCAGGTAGCGGTTGCCGAGGGGAGTGATCTCACCCCAGCCTTCGAGTCCTTCGTCGGTACGGAGGCGCACGAGTGTGCCAACCTCGGTCGTCGCGGCGCGGCTGCCGGACATCACGTATTCTCCGTGCGCGTACTTCAGGTCATACCCGAAGCAGTCGACTGCGATGATCTTCACGGGCCTGCACTCCCCTTTCCCTGCATCCTGTATCTCGCCGGAACCGCGAGGGGTCGGCTACCATGCCAATATGTGGCATATTACAGGGCCGGTGCGCACGCGCGACTTCCACACCGCCGGTGAACCGTTCCGCATTGT
>CALMSL010000065.1 GCA_937872445.1 uncultured Microbacteriaceae bacterium
CGTGATCGTGCTCGCCACCATCGGCGGGCTGGTCGTGCTCGGCGTCGGCATCATGGCGCTGATGCATTTCGGAATGGTCGGCGGCATGGGCTGCTGCTAGGCCGTCACTGCTGAAACCGATTGGAGATCGATCATGAACCATCGGAGGCGACGCGTCGTCGTCGGCACTGCGACCGCTGCAGCGGCAGCCACGCTCGGGCTGCCGCAAGCGGGCGCACGCGCTGAGCGCAAGGAGGAGGCCGACACCGGCGTCGACCTCCACATCGAGCTGCATGCGGTGCAGGAAGATATTGCCCTTCGTCCGGGCGCGCCGACTCGGGTATGGCGCTACCGAGGCAAGGTGCTAAGAGGTGATGCAAGCACGCTCGAGGCGTCCGATGCCACGTATCTCGGGCCGATCATCCGGGTGCAGCGCGGCCAGCGCGTGCGGATCGACCTGATCAACGAACTGCCGGAGCCGACAATCGTTCACTGGCACGGCCTGCACGTCCCCGACACGATGGACGGGCATCCACGCCATGCAATCGCACCGGGCCAGCGCTACGTCTACCAGTTCACGGTGTCGAATAGAGCGGGCAGCTACTGGTTCCACCCGCATCCCCACGGCCGAACGGGCGCGCAGGTCTACTTCGGTCTGGCCGGGCTGTTCCTGGTGAGCGACGACGAGGAAGCGGCGCTTGGGCTACCCGGCGGCCGATACGATATTCCGCTCGTCCTGCAGGACCGCGGCTTCGACGGCGACAACCAATTCGTCTACCTGGGGTCGAGTCTGCTCGACAGCGCTCCCACCGACAACCTGGACCAGCCCCCAACGATGGGCCGCGGAATGATGGGCCGCGGAATGATGCGTGGCGGAATGGGCTCGATGATGGCCCGCATGATGGGGGTGCTTGGCGACGACATCCTCGTCAACGGCAGACCCAGCGCCAGCCTCGCGGTCGAGCGGCGTCCCTATCGCCTGCGACTGCTCAACGGTTCCAACACGCGCACCTACAAGCTTGCCTGGGACGATGGCTCGCCGCTGATCGTGATCGGTAGCGACGGCGGGCTTCTGGCAGCACCCGTGCGGCGTGACTACGTCATGCTCGCACCGGCAGAGCGCCTCGATCTATGGGTCGATTTCGCTCGCTGGGCCGCAGGCAGCGAACTGTCGCTGCAAAGCCTTGCCTTCAATGGCGGAATGAACATGGGGGGCATGATGATGGGCCGGGCGGCCCTGCCCGACGGCGCGCCGTTCCGGGTGCTCGCGCTGCACGTCGAGGACGGCTCGCAGCGCTCGCAGGAGACAGCGCCGCCGCCACGCCTGTCCGAGGTGCCATCACCGAACCCGAGCGTGGCCGTCAACTTCGATCACCCGAAGATCTTCGAGCTCACGATGGAAATGATGGCCTGGGGAATCAACGGGAAGAGCTTCGAGATGCTCGATGCCCGTCCGTACGAGACCGTCCGGCTCGGCACCCACGAGCTATGGGAATTCCGAAACGATTCAACGAACGCGATGATGGGCATGGCGATGCCCCATTCGATGCATGTGCACGGCGTGCAGTTTCGTGTCCTCCAGCGCTCGGTCTCGGGCCGTTTCGCCGGTTATCGCGACACGGTAGACGCGGGCTTCGTCGACGACGGGTGGAAGGACACCGTGCTGGTGATGCCGGACGAGCGTGTTCGCATCCTGGTGCACTTCGCCGACTACCCGGGACTGTTCCTGTACCACTGTCACATGCTCGAACACGAGGACGGCGGCATGATGCGCAATTACAGGGTGATGGTGTAGCAACGGGTTGCTCGACCCGAGCTGACCGCCCAAACGTCGGTTGGGGCGACCGTCCGGCAGTTTTCTGTGTGCCTACGTGGACGTGCTTCTCTCATCTGGAGAACGTCAATGGAAGAGTCAGAGCAATCCGATCCGGCGCGCATCTACGAGGAATATCTCGGCAGGACGATCGCCGATCCCTGGACACGCATTCTGCTCGAGTACGCCTCGTTAGGAAGCGGCGAGCAAGTGCTGGACCTCGCCTGCGGAACCGGGAGTGTCGCGCGGCAGGTCGCCCCGATCGTGGGCGAACGAGGAAAGGTTAGCGCCCTCGACATCAATCCGGGGATGCTCGCTGTGGCACGTTCGCTCGACCCACCCGACGGGGCGACAATCGAGTGGTTGCAAGGTGATGCCCTTGCGCTGCAGTTTCCCGACGGCGCTTTCGATATCGTGTTGTGCCAGCAGGGACTGCAGTTCTTCGCCGATCGGGCGCGTGGGCTTCGCGAAATGCGCCGGGTGCTCGTTGCTGGGGGAAGGACCGCCATCAGCGTCTGGCAGTCGCTGGACCGCCACCCCCTGTACGAATCGCTGTTCCGGGCGACCGTGCGGCACCTGAACGCAGAGATCGCCGACGTTGCATTGTCGTTTTCGCTCGGGAGTGCACATGAGCTGGAGCGCCTGCTTGTCGGGGCGAACTTCTGCGAAGTACAGGTAATACCGCGGTCGCACGAGGTTCGACTTCCTTCGCCCGAGCGCTTCGTCGCGTTCACGGTCCTCGGCGCTGCGACTTCCGTGCCGGCCTTCGCTGCGTTGAACGAACCCCGGCGGGCGGCGCTGATCGACGCGATCGTCCGGGACACACGGGCTGCAGTAGAGACGTTTCTCAGGGGAGATGAACTGGTCTTTCCGATGTCGTCGAACATCGCGATCGGGTGCAAGTAGCCGACGCTACTCCGGCGAGAGAAGGCCGATGGATTGCGGGTTGAGCAACGATGCGCACTTGATCGGGGACATGCACGTTGGAAACATGATTCAGATGTAATCGTCGTGAAACCTTGCGGTTGGGGATGCATCGCTACAGTCGTGACCGTGATGTCCGAAACGCGTCACACGCACCGACCGATGTTGCAGACCATGAACTGAAAGGAGTAGCGAAATGTCCTCGAAAGCCTTGTTGTTCGCAGGAGTCGTGTTGTCTGTGAGCCTGCCCGCCTTCGCCGACAGTGGCGTCGAATTCGTGAACAACGAGATCGGATTCCAGACGACCCATGTGACTCCGAGCAAGTCGACGCGTGCGCAAGTGACCGCCGAACTGCAGGCCGCACAGCGCGCCGGAAGCATTCCGGGTTCGTTCGAATTCGTCGAGGCGAAGGAGGCGTCGGCATCCTCAACGACGCGAGAGCAAATTCAGCGCGAAGCATCCCAAGCGACGCGAGCCGAGCGTGAGGCAGCCCACCGGCTGTACGGGCCCGATCACGCTCTCGAGTCCTGATAGCCGATCGGAGCGGGGAGTCGCTCTCCGATTCCCCCGGTCTCCGACAACAAATCAGGGGCGAGAACCCGATGCCCATCGAGCCAGGGAGCGGGGCGTCGGGGCTGTCGAGGGTCTACATCGAGGGCGATCTCCTGTTCGACGACATGCTGCGCGACATCGAGTGCGCGCAGCGAAGCGTTCGGTTCGAGAGCTACATCTTCACTTCCGACCCGGTCGGCCGGCAGTTCGTCGATACGTTGGCCCGTTGCGCCACGAGAGGTTTGGACGTGCGATTGCGCGTCGATCACCTCGGTTCCTGGCGCGATCTCTCGAATGCGGATATCGAGCGACTCCGGACGGACGGAGTTCACTTCGAATGGAGCCGGCCCTGGAGCGTACATCGGCCGCTTGCAATCAACCGACGCAATCATCGGAAGCTGCTCGTCGTGGACGAGGCGATCGCGTATGTCGGCGGCTTCAATGTCCATGCGGCCAGTTCGCTGCGGTCGTTCGGGTCCGGCCGCTGGCGCGATACGCACGTTCGGTTCGTCGGCAAACCGGCTGCCGCGGCTGCGATGGTTTTCGACTGCTACCGCGACGTCCCACCCGACTGGCTGCCACCGGTGACCGGCTCGCTATGGCTGCTGCCGAATCGGTCGCGCGCATGCCGCCACCGGCTGCGGTGCGTCCTCAATGACACGATGATCGCGGCGCACTCGCGCATCTGGGTAACCACTCCGTACTTCGTGCCCGACAGCCGCACCCAGCGACTGATGCGCGAGGCAGCGATGCGTGGCGTCGACGTCCTGCTGCTCGTCCCCGGGAAAAGCGATGTGCCGCTGGCCCAGTGGGCGGCTCGTGCGGCCTATTCGCGCCTGCTGTCCTGCGGCGTGCGGATCTTCGAGTACGCTCCTCGGGTTCTCCACGCGAAAACGCTGCTCGTGGACGACCGGTGGGCGACCGTCGGTACTGCCAACCTCGACTATCGAAGTCTTTTCGTCAACGACGAGCTGAACTTGATTGACGAATCCGGAGAATTGAACGCCTTGCTGGCGGAGAGCTTCCTCGCGGATCTGTGCGAAGCCGAGCCGATACGCGCCCACGCTTGGAGCCAGAGGAAGTGGCCACGGCGCGCGGCGGAAACCATCGGGTGGTGGGCGCGTCGATGGCTGTAAACAGACCCGTACGGCATTCCCGGTCGGCGGTGCTCCTTCCGGTCGCTGCGCGGCTTCCACGGTCCGCCCTGCAGTGATCGATTTCACCTGGCTTGCAGGGCAGGATACCGTCCACCTGCCCGGCTACTTGATCGCGCTTGCGATCGGCCTGCTCGTCGGGCTCGAGCGCGGCGGGAACTCGGTATCCCCCGGGTCACCAACCCCGCCGAGTTGCGCGTTGCCCTCGGTTTCGGCGCGCTGTACGCCCTCGTGCTCGTGAGCGTTGCATGGCTCGTGAACACATGGGGTAGCCGAGGCATTTACGTCGCGGCATCCATCAGCAGGCTGCTCGACGTGGACGCCATCTCGCTCACGAACCTGCGGCTCTACGGCTTGGGTGAGGTATCCGCGTCACAGGCCACCATTGCCATTGCGCTAGCGGTTTCGGCAAATGGGGTTTTCAAACTGGGCGTGATCGCCGTAGTCGGTGGCAGGCGGCTCCTGCGGCGCTGCATTGTCCCGCTCGCGGCCATGCTGGCTGGAGGCACGCTCGGAGCAGTTCTCGCGACTTGAACGCCGCACCCGCTCGGAGGAACCGCGGAAGCGAACCCCGCCGCCCTGGAGGGCATGCGCCGCTGTCGGAGGCGCACCGAAACCGAGCGGGCGGAAGGCGCTCGGTATCGATGCCGCAGCCGCTCCTGTGCGTCTATCGTTTCTGTTGTTGATGCGGATGGTCCGGCATTTCGCCTTGGCCGCCCGGCATGTTCGCGCCACGGTGCGTCATCGTTTTGCCCGGGTCGGGCGATGCCGACGTATGCGGGTGGTCCGGCATTTCGCCCTGACCGCCCGGCATGTTGGCGCCGCGATGCGTCATCGCCTTGCCTGAAGCCGGTAACTGGTTTTCCGGCGGGTATGCGGAGCCTTCTCCGATCGGGAGGTACTGAATTCCGCTTCGTTGTTGGGCTTGCGCGAGGTCTGGCGCATTCATGAACGTCGAATCGGGGCCCGCAAAGACCGGAGCGGTTACCGCGATCGCGACCGAAAACACTAGAAACCTGTGCATGACACGAACTCCTATCGGACTCGGGGGAACCCGTGAGTCGAAACCGGGTCGGCGGCAACGCGCCGATGCCGCCAAATTGCGCCTTCGTGCCCGACACGAAAGTGTTCGGCCGATTACATTTCGGTCACGTAGCGGCCAGGCGCGTTTCAGGAAGTCGTGCAAAGGAAAAATCGAAGATTACGGAATGGCAATGAGACGGTCATCCTTGCGTTCCCTCTGCTCGGGATACTGATGGCTGTCCGTTTGCTATCGATTTGCCGATCAAGGAGTTTTCATGCCCGCGATGATGAGAGCAGCCGTGTTCGTCGAGCCAGGCCGCATCGAACTGGCCGACAAGCCCATCCCCGACGTCGGCCCCAACGATGCGCTGATCCGCATCACCACGACGACAATCTGCGGCACCGACGTGCACATCCTGAAGGGCGAGTACCCGGTGGCCAAGGGGCTGACGATCGGGCACGAGCCGGTCGGCGTCATCGAGAAACTCGGCAGCGCCGTGCAGGGCTACACCGAAGGCCAGCGTGTGATCGCCGGCGCGATCTGCCCGAACTTCAATTCCTACGCCGCGCAGGACGGCGCCCCGTCGCAGGACGGAAGCTATCTGGCGGCGAGGGGTCAGTGCGGCCACCATGGCTACAAGGCGACGGCGGGCTGGCGCTTCGGCAATCTGATCGACGGCACCCAGGCCGAGTACGTGCTCGTGCCCGATGCACAGGGCAATCTCGCGCCGATTCCCCAAGGGCTCACCGACGAGCAGGTGCTGATGTGCCCGGACATCATGTCCACGGGGTTCAAGGGCGCCGAGAATGCCGGTGTGCGAATCGGCGACACGGTGGTCGTGTTCGCGCAGGGGCCGATCGGACTGTGCGCGACCGCCGGAGCCAGACTGCTGGGCGCGACCACCATCATCGCAGTGGACGGCAACGACCACCGATTGGATATCGCGAAGAAGATGGGCGCCGACGTTGTGCTCAACTTCCGCAACACCGACGTCGTCGACGAGGTGATGAAGCTCACTCACGGCCGAGGCGCCGACGCGTCGATCGAGGCGCTCGGCACGCAAGGCACCTTCGAGTCGGCGCTGCGGGTGCTCAAGCCGGGGGGCACGCTGTCGAGCCTCGGCGTGTATTCAAACGACTTGAAGATTCCGGTGTCGGCCTTCGCCGCTGGTCTTGGCGATCACCGGATCGTTACCGCCTTGTGCCCTGGCGGCAAGGAGCGGATGCGTCGCCTGATGAACGTGGTGGCATCGGGCCGCATCGACCTCGGCGTGCTGGTCACGCATGAGTACAAGCTCGACGACATCGTGGCGGCCTACGAGTTGTTCGCGAACCAGCGAGACGGAGTCCTGAAGATCGCGATCAAGCCCCGCTGATCGCCGATCCGCATTCCGGCGGCTCAAACGGTTCAGGCCGTCGCTGGCGGCCTCTCAGTTCTTTCGATCCATGTCTGGCACTCATACTCCATCAGGCACGCATGCGCGCGTGTACGCGCGCATGTCTGAAGACGGAGGACATGGCCGCCGCGCGCCCCGGAATCCATCGACTGGTAGGCGCGCCAATGGCTTTAGCATATTCCTTCAGCATCTCCGAGGAGACGGGCTATGACATCACGAACGGAAATCCGCGTTGCGGTAAACGGGTACGGCGTGATCGGCAAGCGTGTAGCCGAGGCAGTGGCGAAGCAGGAGGACATGCGGCTGGTCGGCGTTGTGGATGTCGCCAGCGACTGGCGGCCGCGCGTCGCCCTCCAACGCGGTTTCGCCTTGTACGGCCCTGCCAGGGAGCAGGTCGAAGCGATGCGCAACGCAGGCTTGGCCGTGGCGGGTACGCTCGAGTCGTTGCTGGACGATGTAGACGTCGTGGTCGACTGTACGCCGAAGAAAGTTGCGGCGACGAACGTCGAGACGTACCGTGCGCGCGGCATCAAATTTATCGTCCAGGGTGGAGAGAAGCATTCGGTCACGGGGCACTCTTTCGTAGCGGAATCGAATTACGCCAGCGCGCTCGGCCGCGAATCCACGCGCGTGGTCTCGTGCAACACCACCTCGGTCGTGAGGACGCTCACCTCGCTCAAGAGCGCGGGGCTCTTGCGCAAGGCGAGAGGTACGCTGCTGCGACGCGCCACCGACCCATGGGAGAGTCATCAGGGCGGGATCATGAACACCTTGGTTCCCGAGGAGGACATCCCGAGCCACCAGGGACCGGACGCGCAGGCGGTAGACCCCGATCTCGACGTCGTGACCATGGCGGTGAAGGTGCCCGAGACGCTCGCTCACCTGCACTACTGGGTGGTCGAGATGACCCGACCCGCCTCGAAGGAAGAAGTGCTCAATGCTTTCAGCGCGTCGTCGCGCATCAAGTTCATCCGCTACTCGGACGGGCTCTCCGCGCTCAACACGGTGAAGGAGTTCATGTCGGACGCCGGCCGGCCGCGCGCGGATCTGTACGAAGTCGCGCTATGGGACGACATGTTGCGAGTGCAGGGCAACGAACTCTTCTACGCCTACATGGTGGACAACCAGGCGATCGTGGTGCCCGAGACCATTGATGCGATCCGCGCCTTGACGCAAGCCGAGAGTGAGGCGAAGGTCTCCATCACCAGGACGGACGCCGCCATGGGAATCGGGAAGCTGCCGCGATGACGCGGGGGGCGAGTTTTTGCGGGCGAGTTTCAACAGCCTGCTAACTCAGGTGACGGCCAGCATGTCCACTTACCGTACCCTCGACGATGTGGACGTTACCGGACAAGCGGTACTGGTCCGGGTCGATCTGAACGTGCCAGTCAAGGGCGGCAAGGTTACGGATGTGACTCGAATCGAGCGCATCCTGCCTACGCTACGCGAGCTCGGAAGCAAGGGAGCGAAGGTTATCGTTCTTCTAGGTCGTGTTAACACTAATTGACCGGGTCACGTCGATGAGCGACACTGCTCGTCATGGAAATCACACCCGAGCAA
>CALMSL010000066.1 GCA_937872445.1 uncultured Microbacteriaceae bacterium
CCCGTCGCGTGGGAGCTTTTCTCCTAGTTATCCGGATCCATCAGAATACCGGGCGAACTCGTGATCGGACGACGTCGTTGTAAATCCGGCGTATCGGAACACTTTCTCACTCGCCAGATTCGCTCGCCTGATGGTTGCAGTCAGTCGCACCGTCGGCGACGTGGCTCGACGAAAAGCCTCAATAGCTGTGGTCAGCACGGCCCGAGCCAACCTCTGGCCCCGGTAATCCGGGTTAAGGTTGATGCTTACTTCTGCACTGGTCCCGCCCGATGCCACATCGAAACGGCACATGCCCACCTTCTGTGATTCACTTTCCGTGCGGAAAACTATGAAAATCCAGCGTTTATCGCTGGCGAGTGCTGCAGCAAACCACGCTTGGTGATCCTCCCATTCCACGGGGGCGTTGGAGATTGATGCAGCGATGGTGCTCTCGTCATTGCGCCATCGGAACACATCGGTCGAATCTAGTTCTGTTGCTAGTCGCGCTTTAAACATCCGTACATCCGGTTCATCGAGAGTGGAGCAGTCCAACCATCGTGCCAGATTCCGGCGGACTGCCGGATAGGTGCCGCGCTGCGCATTGTTCAGTTGGCAGCGTCACCCGCGTAAGCTTGGCGAATGAATGAAAAGGATTTCATCGCTCTTCTCGAAGAGATAGTGGAGGTCGCCCCGGACACCATCGCACTAAATGACAGCCTCGACAGCTACGACTGGGATTCTCTCTCACTTCTAGGATTCATCTCTGCAATCGACTCGCGACTCGGCGTCGCCCTTGACGCAGAGAAGCTGTCAAATGCCACGACCCCTGCTGACCTGCTGAACATCGTCAATGACGCCAGCAGCACCTGAAGCGTTCGCCGACTTCCTCGGAATCAGCGACCGGAGGATTCTAGTCACTGGTGCCTCGAGCGGCATCGGCCGTGCCACTGCGATTCTGGCCAGTCGCCATGGAGCAAAGCTTGCTCTGGTTGGTCGACGTGTCGACGCACTCAGTGCCGTGCGTGGCAGTCTGCACGGTGACGGACACCTTATATACGAATTCGACCTGAGCGACACTGACGGGATTCCCTCCCTCGTCAACAGGATCGCTGAAGATTTCGGTGGTCTGGATTCCGTAGTTCATGCTGCGGGTATCCACTCGGCCAGACCCCTGCGAGCCATCGACACTGACCATCTCGACTTGGTGCTGCACAGCAATGTCACCACCGGCTTTATGCTCGCGAAGGGTTTCAGGAACAAGCGGATTTCCAAAGTCCGACCAAGTATGGTCCTGGTTTCCTCCGTGATGGCCTGCGTCGGTCAGCCAGGGGTCAGCGCATATGCCGCCAGCAAGGGTGCGGTCTCTGCCGCCACCAAGTCTTTGGCGCTCGAACTTGAACGGGACGGCATTCGTGTTAATTGCGTAGAGCCCGGAATCGTGATGACCGAGATGACCGAGACGCTGAAAGCGACCGTGGGCGAAGAAAACTTCGCAACTATCAACACGGCCCATCCGTTGGGCTTGGGGAAACCGGAGGATGTAGCGAATGCGATCGTGTACCTCCTGTCTGATGCCGCGTCGTGGGTGACCGGAACATCGCTGGTTGTCGACGGCGGCTACACCGCACAGTGAAACTGAAAATGAACGATCGGAGATTTCAGTGAAAGCACGAATTAGCGCGGTTGAGTACTTCTTGCCCGAGCAGACGCTCACGAACGAGGACCTTTCGGCTCAATTCCCAGAGTGGAGCGTCGAGAAGATCGCTGGGAAGACCGGAATAAATGTGAGACACATTGCGGCGCCAGACGAATTTTCATCCGATCTCGCAACGGGAGCCGCTCGGCGGCTATTCGACGCCCGCCACATTGACCCGCAATCGATCGACTATCTCATCCTGGTCACCCAGAGCCCCGACTACTATCTTCCGACTACGGCCACGATTGTTCACGATCAGCTGCAGTTGCGCACGGACGCTGGCGCCACCGACGTCAGTTTGGGATGCTCCGGTTACATTTATGCACTTGGCCTCGCGAAAGGACTAATCGAGTCGGAACAAGTCGGCACTGTGTTGGTGTTGACGGCAGACACTTATACGAAGTTCCTCAATGCTGAAGACAAGTCGGTTAGGACCATCTTCGGCGACGGCGCCTCGGCGACGCTCGTGACCTCCGATGGGAACGAGGACTCTCTGGGCGCATTCCGCTACGGCACTGACGGGTCGGGGGGAAGACACCTTATCGTTCCAGCAGGTGGCCTTCGATCTGCCGGTGAGTTTGCGCCAAAGGCGGATCCGGAACGTCGAGGGCTCGCACCGAGCTCGCACGATCTGTACATGGACGGTGCAGAAATATTCACCTTCACCATCCGAGTCGCTCAGCCTTCGGTCAACGCGATCCTGAAGACGTCTGGTCTTGGTATGGAAGACATTGATCTTTTCGTCTTCCACCAAGCGAACAAATATATGCTCGAGCACTTGCGCGAGAAGCTGGGAATCCCGGCGGAGAAGTTCCCCATTCTCATGGAGAACTACGGCAATACCGTGTCGAGCACAATCCCGATGGCGTTGACGGATGCTGAACGAATGGGCCTGCTTCAGCCCGGAATGCGGGTCTTGTTGCTTGGTTTCGGTGTCGGCCTATCGTGGGGAGGCGCGGTTGTCACCTGGTAGGCCATTAAGCGCGCAGGTTTGCCCGGACGCGACCGGCCAGCGAGTTTGGCGCCTCAATGTCGCGCCATAGGGTTGAGCAGATACCGCGCAGGTACTGCTCTATCAGCTGCGTCTCGTTCTCGACCGTCGAATCGATCGCCTTCCACTTAGTCGAGTCGGACGCACTTTTCAAGTCGTTGATCACCACGTCCAGCAGAACAGCTTGACTCAGCTCTGATAAGCCGCGACCACGTAAAGCGAGTCGCTCGCGGATCGTCGGCCCGTATTGGAGCAGCAGATACACCAGTTTCTTCCAGGCCCACAGCCTCAGCCCCGGCTTCTTCGGGCGCACAGCGAGCGGGCGCGAACTTACTGCGTCCGAGAAATCAACTGCAACCCTGCTAAAAAGAAACGAGTACCAACGGAACGACTTGCGCGAGTTCTCGATCGACCATCCCTCCGCGAGCGCCAGGTCGATCTGCTCCTCGTACTCACGAATCGTATTGCCAATGCGGTTTATTTCTCCCGGATACGTGTAAAAGTCCGAGTTGGAGGGGACGACAACTGGAATTCCGACAGCCGCAAGTTCCGCTCCCACGGACGATCGAAAGTTCAGAAGCACATCGACGATCTGCATGACGTCATAGAGCCCAATCCCGTCCGCAGGCATGTTGAAGGTCACATTTTTCGGGGCAGTGTCCCGCAACGCCAGGATTTTGCCCACAACCGGGGAAACCATACTCTCGCGCTTGTTCGGAAACATCCGGGGGTGAAGGCGCAACACGAGATGCACTTCAGGATGGGCTCGCGCGTAACCGAATAAGTAGTCGACCCACTCGAACTGGTTGGCAAAGAGCGATTTTTGGGTAAGGGTGCTCGGAATCGCGTCGATCAGTCGAACGGCCATAAGTTCGTCCTCACTCGACATCGTTGCAAGCAATACGTTCGATCCCTCGGCGATACCGAGCGTCTTCCGCAGTTCTTCGGGTCCGGTGCCCTTGAACTCGCTCGAATAGACGAACGCACTGTTCGCGGCGAGCAACCCGGAAAGGTGGCCACCGACCAGGTCGACCTCGGTATCGGAGATCGGGTTTTGCTGATAGGCCTTCCACGCAGCTGACTGGAACACGTCTTCCATCGTGTGGTTGCTGGTGAAAATCGATAGCGTTTCGGCGCGGCGCACCATATGGTGGCCGCCGTGGATCGTGTATGTGGGAATTCCTACTCGCTGAGCGGCTGCGCAAAACGCGTGGTTCACTGAATAGTGGTCGTTGTAGACGATGACAGCATCTGGTTGCTCCGTGGCCAAGATCTGCTGCGCCGCGAAGTACACCATCAAAGTGTTGCGGAGCTGCCCCAGGTATTGTGCCCAGACAGAGTCTTCGAGGTCAGTGCTGACCAGCTTATTGTTGATCCAGGTCTCGTACGCCGCGTAACGGCCGAGCGGTACGCCGTCGACCTCAAGGTCTGTCCAGGATTCCCGCTGCGCTCCCGCGATCAATTCATCGACACGAGCCATGAGTGATGCACTAAGCCAACGATCCATGATCAGGGCTGGAATGCCCATTTCCTTCGTGATGAGGTCGCGCCGCTTGACACAGGCCCGGCATACCTGCAGTCGAGTGGAGAGGCTGGCATCCGGACCCACGCCGGCCGCCGACATGGCGACACAGTGCACCTGAAGCATCCCATCACAACGAACCGCCTTCACCTCGACGGAGTGCTTGGCGAAAGACTCGGCCACGAGGCCCTCTGGGAAGGAGTGCTCCCAGATGTTTGCGAACGGAGAATAAAAAAGGACCTTCACAGTGCCGAACTTTATCAGCGAGACCTAGTCCGCCGCTGAGTCGAACAGGCGATTGCGCACGGTCTGAGGGTTCGGTAGCACCCGGTGCTCCGGGTACTGTCCGACGACAATTGAATTTGCTGGCACTTTCGCATTGACGACGAAGGAGTTGGCCCCGAAAACGACGTTTGCACCCACCCTGCTGTCACCAAGCACGCTGGACCGCGAAAACAGTATTACTCCATCGCCAAAGGTTGGGTATACACCCTTGTCCGCCCCAATTGTGCAGTTCTGGTACACGACGAGATAGTCGCCATAATTCGCGTTGCCAATGACTGTGCCGACGGGATGGACCAAGAGAAAGACCGATGGCAGGGACACTGAAAAATAGAGGTCGAGCCCATTCAGGATTTTGTTGAGGTAGAAGAGCTTGGTGGGCACCACAGTGTCGCCGGTACTCTTCCAACAGGAATTGCCGAGAAAGTACAGGAATGCGGCAAGGTGATCGCTGTTCAAATGGTTGAACTCGACTATTCCGCCAAAGTTGTAGTATTTGCGATGTATGCTCCGGAAGCAGTGCTCGGTACGGGCAAGCGCTTCCACGACATGTGCCTGAAGCGAGTATGCCCCGACCTGGCCGTCGGGAATCAGGTTGTCGAGCATCCGTTCGACGAATATCGCCAGTTCGTCTGCGTCGAGGCTGGTTCGAAACGCTGTCTGTTCCACCATGGCTCAACGCTACACGGGGCACGAATGGTACGAGTCGGCCCATGCACACGGGAACAGTAAACTTGCACCATGAAGATTTTGGTAACCGGGGCTGATGGCTTCATCGGCTCTCATCTGGCAGAAGCGCTGGTAAAAGAAGGCCATGACGTCAGGGCCATTGTCATTTACAATTCCCTCGACTCGTGGGGGTGGCTCGATACAGCGCCGCAAGAGATTACTTCCCAGATGGAGATCTTGCCTGGAGACATCCGGGACCCGGCACTGATGATGTCTGCCGTGAAGGGCTGCGACGCCGTCGTGCATCTCGCCGCCCTCATCGCGATCCCCTTCTCCTATGTTGCCCCTGACCTTTATGTGCAAACCAATATGCAGGGGACTCTCAACCTGCTCAACGCCGCGCGTGCAGCGGAGGTCAGTCGATTCATCCACACTTCCACCAGCGAGGTATATGGCACGGCACGCTTCGTCCCAATGGATGAGAGCCATCCTCTGCAGGGTCAATCTCCGTACTCTGCATCGAAAATTGGCGCCGACCAGATGGTCAACGCATATTTCACGTCGTTCCAGCTCCCTACTGTGACGATCCGCCCATTCAATACATTCGGGCCCCGGCAGTCCGCACGCGCGGTGATCCCAACAATCATCAGCCAAATGGCAGGGGGCAAGAAGGAAATTCAGCTGGGCGCCGTCTCTCCGACCCGCGATTTCACCTATGTTTCGGACACTGTCGGAGGATTCATCGCGGCGCTGGATTCGACGGCCGGAGTCGGCGAGGTAATCAACCTCGGCGCCGGTTTCGAAGTCTCGATCGCCGACACGTTTGCAACAATTGCCGACATAATGGGCAGCGATGCGATCGTCACCGAAGATTCCCAGCGCGTTCGCCCCGAGAACTCGGAAGTGGAACGATTGTTCTCAGACAATCGCAAAGCGAAAGAATTGCTGGGCTGGCAACCTCAGCTCGCTGGCCTGGATGGGTTTCACACCGGGCTCTTTCATACCGTCGAATGGTTCTCCAATCCGGAGAATCTCGCACGGTACCGCACCGACGCCTACACAGTTTAGGGCGGCGACCACATGGCTAAATCTCTGACATCACGATTCATCGCTGCTGTTCGAAGCGTCGTCGGCGACGACCCAGTTGTCGGGCTACACGAGCCAGATATAGGCGAGCGAGAGAAGGCATTTGTCAACGAGTGTCTCGAGTCCACTTTCGTCTCGTCCGTTGGGCCATTCGTGACTCGCTTCGAGAACGAGATTGCTGCTTACACGGGGTCGAAACATGCGATCGCCGTCTCCAACGGTACGTCTGCCTTGCAAGTGGCGCTAATGCTTGCCGGGGTCCGCCCTGGCGATGAAGTGCTGGTCCCAGCGCTCTCCTTTGTGGCGACGGCGAACGCTGTCATCCACGCCGGAGCAACACCGTTTTTCGTCGACAGCAGCGCTGAGACGCTGGGCCTCGATGTGAGCGCATTCGGCGAAGTGCTTCGTCAGCTTGAGAAGCGTGACGGCGGTGTCGTCAATCCACGTACCGGTGCCAGGGTGTCCGCTGTCGTTCCAATGCACACGTTCGGTCACCCGGTCGAGATCGAGGCAATCGTCGCTTTGTCGAGCCAACATGGGATCACGGTGGTGGAAGATGCAGCGGAGTCGCTCGGCAGCTTTGTCGGCGCCCGTCACACAGGCACTTTTGGCCGTCTCGGGGCCCTTAGTTTCAACGGTAACAAGATTGTTACCACGGGCGGGGGTGGAATGATCCTGACCGATGATGATGATCTTGGGCGTCGGGCAAAGCACCTGACCACAACGGCAAAGCTCGTCCACGAGTGGGAGTTCGAACACGATGAAGTTGCCTGGAACTACCGCATGCCAAATCTCAACGCTGCACTGGGCGTGGCCCAACTTTCCAAGCTTGACCGTTATCTCACCGATAAGCGAAAACTGGCAGAACGGTACGCGGCGGCATTTGCCGGCCTTGACGAGATCAGTTTTCTCGGTGAGCCGTCGGGAACTACGAGCAACTACTGGCTCAACGCGATTCGGCTCGAAAGCAACGACCTGAAACTCCGCGACGAACTGCTTCGGGCGGCCAACGACGACGGGTTGAAGTGCCGTCCGTTCTGGAATCTCCTGAGCGAGCAGCGAATGTACCGCTCGCACGAACGCGGTGACCTGACAACGGCGAAGTCTCTCGTCGCGAGTGTGATTTGTTTGCCCAGTTCGCCTCGACTCGCTGGCTAAGGTTACGATCGGGGCTCATGGTGAAAATTCCTTTAGTGATAATCGGCGCTGGTGGGTTCGGTCGCGAGGTGCACGACATTGTCGAAGCTGTGAACGCAGAGACCGATATGTTCGACTTCCTCGGTTTTGTAGACGACCACGTCACTAAGCCTGAGTTGCTGGCGGGCCGAGGGCGAATACTCGGAGGGGATGACATTCTCCCGACCCTTCCTTCGAATACTCAGTATGTGATCTCCATAGGCGATGCACGCATTCGACGAAGCATTGACCAGTCAGCAACCGAGCTCGGCCTTCGGGCCGCGGTCCTTGTTCACCCCTCCGCCACCAGGGGAATGCATCGCGTAGAGCTTGGGCCGGGCACGATCATCTGTTCGCACGTCTCCCTGACTACAGATATCACTCTGGGCCGGCACGTGCATCTCAACCTAAATGCCACCATCGGCCATGACGCAGTGCTGAAAGATTATGTGACGGTGAATCCCGGTGCCACCATCTCCGGGAACGTCGTTCTCGAAGAAGGGGTGATGATCGGAACTGGCGCGTCGGTAAATCAGGGCATGACGGTCGGAAAGGAATCTGTGATCGGTGCCGGTGCCGCAGTCGTTCGGAGCATTCCTGCCGGCGTGACGGCTATTGGAATTCCCGCAAAGGCGATCGGGCCACGATTGTGAAACGACGCAAGATCGCTGTCGTGACCGGAACTCGTGCGGACTATGGGCTACTGCGGTGGCTCATGGCCGACATTTCAGACCATCCGGACCTGTCACTTCAAGTGATTGCGACCGGAATGCACCTTGCGCCTGAATTCGGCAACACCTGGGAAGCGATCTGTGCCGACGGATTCGAAATCGACGAGCGAGTAGAAATGCTCCTTGCCTCCGACTCCGCTGTTGGAGTCGCGAAGTCAACAGGGCTGGGCACAATCGGTATGGCGGACGCCTATGCCCGTCTTGAGCCCGATCTCGTCGTGTTACTCGGCGATCGTTTTGAGATTCTTGCCGCCACGCAGGCCGCAATGC
>CALMSL010000067.1 GCA_937872445.1 uncultured Microbacteriaceae bacterium
TACACCGCGATGACCCTGTCCCGGGCTGTCAAGGAACTCACGGCTGCCGGCATTGCGACATTGCGCACCGAGGGGAGAGCGCGATGGCTGCACACCGAGCGCACTGCCGCGGAGACCTGGGAGCGAGCGAAGCCATTGTTGCGCAGCCCGATCAAGCGTCGATTCTGGGCCCGTCCCGTTCCCAAGTGGAAGCCGCCCCATGTGAGGCTGGCCGGCTTGAGCGCTCTGGCGCGATATTCGGTGCTCTCCGAGCCGCAGTGGCCGATCCATGCTGTCAGCCCGGCGCAGTGGAAGACAGCGAAGAGGGGCGACATCGAGATCCTGCCTGAGCCGCTGCCGGGAGCCTGCGAATGGGAGCTCTGGCATTACAACCCCGCGCTCATCCCTGAGAGCGATACCGTCGATCCGCTTTCCTTGACGCTCAGCCTGCAGGACAACCAGGACGAGCGTGTTCAACTCGCGCTGGATGAACTCGAGGGGCGCTTTCCGTGGTGCGGGGACTCGACGTCTTCCGCGAGTACTTCGCCGGCCACGCCGATCAGTTCGTGTTGATCGGCGGTACGGCCGCGACTCTTGCGATGGAAGAGGCGGGGCTCGAGTTTCGGGCCACGAAGGACCTGGACATCGTCCTGGACATCGAAGCGCTCAGCCCGTCATTCGGCGAAGTTTTCTGGCGCTTCGTCGAAGCGGGCGGCTATGAAATCCGACAAGCCAGCGACACCGGGAAGCCGGTCTTCTATCGATTCCAGAAGCCGGCCGATGATCGCTTTCCCGTCATGCTCGAGCTGTTCTGCCGGGCCCCTGAGGGGATCAAGCTGGCCGAAGGAAGTCACCTCACACCGATTCCCGTCGACGAGGCCGTCGCGAGCTTGTCCGCGATCCTGCTCGACGATGCGTACTACGAGTTCATCCTTGCAGGACGCAGGGAAGTCGACGGCCTGCCGTGGGTGGGCGAGGACAGGCTGATTCCGCTCAAGGCCAGCGCCTGGCTGGACCTCGGCGAACGTCAGGCCAAGGGTGAGCCGATCGACGCCAAGAACATTCGCAAGCACGCAAACGACGTGCTCCGCCTGTCGCAGCTGCTCGCCCCGGACACGCGGATACCCGTCGTCGAGCGAATCGCGCAGGACTTGAACCGCTTCCTCGACGCGATCGAGGCAGATCGCTCGATCGATCCGAAGTCGCTCAAGATCAACAGCAGCGTCGTCGAGATTGCCGAACGGATCGCGCGGGCCTACGGCTTGAGTCGACCCCGCGAGGCTTGATCGTCAACCGGCGGCGGGGAAGCGGCTACTCCGCCCAGATAGCGTCCCCGAGCCTTTCGGCATTGCTGACGAGCAGCTGGAACTCGGGCGGCTTGTGCTTGGCCGCGTTGGTTGCCAGTCGCAGGTCTTGAACGATGTAGCCGACGAGGCAGCGGCGCACGCTCAGCTGGCGTGCACTAGCCCCCGGAAAATACTCGGCCGCGATCATGCTCTGCTGCTCGGCTGTGAGATCGGGATGCGCCACGATCGTCACGGTGGTGATCTCGTTCCAGTCCTTGTCGTCCGATCGCCGCGCTGGCGCTGGCGATTCCACGAGGCTGGCGTTCGCGACCCGGCCCAGGGTGAAGTCGCGGAAGTCCCGACGCTCGGTACACCAGGCACGCATGTGCCACCGGCGCGGCACTCGGACGAGGGCGTGCGGGAACACAAGCCGGTCGGTACCGGACGGGTGGTTCATCGATCGGTAGACGAGCTGCAGGCCGATTCCTTTCCGTATGGCCTGCACGACCGCGGCGAACGTCTCGGGCGCCACGACCGAAAGATCACGTCTCGCGTCCTCGACGAGCGGGTCCCGGGCTGCCGGCTGCTCTGCGCCCGCCACGATGCGCAGATAGTCGTCTGGCGACTGACGCTTTTCCCGGTCTTGCTGACCGGGCGTCAAGCGCAATGGCGCGTGTGCGGTGGAGCGCGCTGCGCGATCACCCACGCGCTTCCGGAGCGCACCCATCAACCGGCTCGCCCAGACGGCTTGGACGCCCAGCAGCTCCCGAATTCGGTAGTTGTCGATCTCGCCCTCCCAGAGGAGGACAGTTTCGAGGTCGGCTACTCGATCTGCGGCGGAGCCCATGCTCAAATTATCCTACAGGCTAAATTGACTTGCAAGCTAATTTAGTCCGTAGTATAACTTAGCGTCAAGGATAAGTCATGAACCTCTTCGATCGGATCCCGCATGGGCTCTTCGCCGCGCTGACCGGACGCAACAATCGTCGCGCCTGGGATCTGTTGGTACGGCTGTCGGATCGCTACTTCGGCCCGGATGCCGTTCCGCCGTATGCAGACGGGTACCTCCACGACCAGATCGTGAAGGAAATCGAGCGCTTCCTCCTCGACGCGGGGTGGGAGCACGAAGGCGACGGTCCCGTGCCCGAGGTGGCCACGCCGCTGTCGATCCAGGCCAACCAGCTGCTGGCACGTCTTGTAGAGACCGGGTGGCTCACCGAGGAGCGGGTTGGGCTGCGTCGCTTCGTGAGCATGCGGCCTGTCGTTGCGCGGTTCTTCGACACCATCCAGCAGTTCGTCACGGAAGGACCTCAGCTCTTCGGCGGCAACGTCCTCCTCGTCTACAACCAGCTCAAGAGCGTTTCGCAGGACCCGAGAGGCCAGGCGGGAGGCTTCGTGAGTGCAGCGCAGCTCTGCGTGCGGCTCATCAATTCGCTGAACGCGACCACCCTTCGGGTCCGCGACTTGATGAAGGAGCTCACGCAGGAGGCCGAGACGCCGGTATTCGTCCGACGGTTCTTCAGCGAGCACATCAGCGAACTCTACGTTCGTGACTTCAAGCAGCTTCGCACCGAGAACCATCCGCTGCGACTGCGCTACGAAATCATCGAGCTCGTCAACGCGGTCGCCCTGGAGGGTCCGGCGCGCGTCGCATTGCTGCAGGGCTATGCGGAGTTGCCCGGCAACCGGCCCGGTGAGGAGGAAGAGCTTCTGGAGCGCGATGTACAGCGCTTTCGGCGCCTCCTGGACGTCGAGAAGTTCCTCGATCGGATGGACCGAGTGATGGACGCCGCAACACAGCGCGCAGTTGCCTACCTCGGTTATCGATTGAAGGCCTCGGAGCGAATCGAGGAGGTGATCGCGGACACGGTGCGCGCCGTCGTCGCCGCCGCCGATCGCAGCGTTCCGCTCGAGGGCCGACTTCTTTCGCCATCGCCCGTGATCGGCGACAACCGCTTGAGGCTTCCGGTCGAGCCGCCGCCGGTTCCCAAGCGCACGGCGTTGCGCAAGAGGGAGATGACGCCTCACGAGAAGGCTGTCCACTTCCTGCGCAAAGCGATGATCGCCCATCGCGATACCGCGCCGGCCGCCGTGCGCCGCTACATCGCCGAGTACCTATCGCCGGGAGCGCGGGTCACCGCGCAGGACCTCCCGGTTGGCAGCGTCCCCGATGCCGTTTCCTACCTTGTGCTCATGCGTCTCGCCGCCATCAGCTCCCGCAACCCCGCCGCGGTGCGGCGCAATCCGCTTCTGCGCAGCCTTGGTTTCGAAGTCTCGCTGATCGCCGGTAGTCGAGCCGATACGGAGTACTTCAACGTTCCCAACTTCCAGGTCACTCGGAGAGATCGAGATGCCACGTAACTGGCGATCGTTGGCGGAGGCATCCGACGGGATCTACACGGTCGACGACTTCAAGCAGTCGCTGTACCAGCTGATCGCGCAGCAGTGCCTGTATGCCCGCTTCAACCATCAGAGCACGGCCTTTCGAATCGTCTCGGCGCACCGTCGGGATTTCGAGGAGGCCGTGGAGCTCATGGGTCTTCGTCTCGGCTTCAACGAGCGGCTGGCCTTCTGCTACGTCGTTCCGGAAACGGTCAAGCTCACACCGCTCGACACCCAGGACACGCTGTTTCTTCTCGTCCTGCGACAGGTCTACCACCTGCGTGGCAGCGCCGGCGAACTGACCGATGAGGGTGACGCCATCGTGGGGATCGAAGAGCTGGTCGCCACGTACCGCTCGATCACCGGACGTACCTTGGAAACGAAGAATCAGGGTGTCGTGAAGGGGCTGGTGAAGACCGCCGCGCGATGCGGACTGGCCCGTCTGATCGATACGCCCGAGGGCGATCCCCAGCCATTCGCGGTCGCAATTCTTCCGGCGATCGCCGAGGTGCTGAGCGGGCACGCCGTCGGTCGCTTCGGCGCACATCTGAAGTCCGCGTTGGTCTCGAGCGAACCCTCGGACGATGGCGTCGCAAGCGCACAGGAGGCCGCCCGTGAAGACGCTTAGCGCCCTGCATCTCGTGCAGTTCTCGTTCTGGGACTACGAGAGCTTCAACCTCCGCCGCGGTGGAACGGCTTTCCTGGGGCCTAACGGGGCGGGCAAGACGAGCCTCGCAGATGCAGTGCAGATCGCCCTCGTCGGCGCGCACGGCAATCACATGCACTTCAACGCCCAGTCGGTGCACAGAGACCATCGCTCGGTCCGAGACTATGCGCTCGGCACGATGCGTTCCGGCGAGGGGGATCAGGGCGTGTTGGCTCGCAAGCGCGACGAGGCGCTCTCGTACATCACCTTGATCTTCGAGGGCGAGTCCGCCGCCGACGTCGTCAGCGCGGGCGTTTGTCTTCATTCTGTGGCGACCGACAAGAACCATCGAACCCTCGGCTTGTACATCCTGCCGGGCGTTCGACTGGCGTTGGAAGATCATCTTGGCGCGCTCGACGATGGGGGCAAGGCGCCTCTGGACTGGCCGACCTTCGAGGCCTTGGCGCGCAGGCTTGCCAGGCAGGCTGGACGGACTCCCACGTTGACGGCGAAGCCGGAGACGTACCTGAACGAACTGCTGCACGTGCTTCAGCACAAGGGGCGTGCGATCGACAAGGACAAGTTCCTCCGCGCCCTCGCACAGAGTCTTCGGCTGAAGGGCATCCAGAGCGTCAACGACTACCTGCGCGGGTACCTTGTCGACGCACAGCCGATCGACAAGCAGGGGACCTTGAAGCACATCAAGACCGTGCGCTCGCTCGTCCTTCAGATCGAGGAGGTCAAGCAGCAAATCGCGCGTTTGACGGACATCGACAAGCGATTCCACAGCGTCGCAGCGCAGTACCGGACTCGCGCCGTCGCGAACGCAGTGCGGCTTCTTCTGCAAGTCGAGTCGGCGGACCAACGCGTCAGCGACCTGTTGTCGAGAGAGCGGGAACTGTCCGGCGAGATCGACGCGCTCGCGAAATCGATCGACGAGGGCACGCGCCGGATGGAGGCGGCGCGAGAGGAACATCAGAGGCTCCTGGCCGCCTACAACGCGGATCCCGCCTCCCAGAACCCCGAGCACGCGCGTCAGCTCAGGGCCGCCCTGCAGACCAGCGTGATGACTTGCCGGCGGGCGGTGGAGCGGCTCGTTCTGGAAGTGCGGGATGCGCTCGAATCTGTGCAGGGCATCAGCCGCGCCTCCGACGCCGCCTCGTTGTCGGAGATTGGGCGTCTCGTCGCGAAGTGGGACGCGCGGGCGCGCGCTGGAACCCTGCCGGACTCCGACGCGTTTGACGAAGCACTCACGGCGCTCAGCGCGGCGGCCGGGGATCTTTTGAGTCTTCGGCAACAGCTCGACGAGCGCGCGGCGCTCGCCGCCCAGCGCCTCTCCAGTGCGACGGAGCGAGCGAAGGCCGCCGAGAAGGGTATCCGCTTGACGGATTCGGGCGACGTTGCCGCGGCCATGGCGATGTTTCGCTCTGCCGGCATCGAAAGCGTCACGGTCGGCAGCGTCGTCAGTGTCAAGGATTCGTCCTGGCAGTCCGCGATCGAGTCGTTCCTCGGCCGCAATCGGCATGCCCTCGTCGTTGCCTACGGCCGGGAACGGGAAGCGGTCCGCCTGCTTCGAACCGCACCTCGCCCGCTGTTCGAGGTCACGATCGTGCAGCCATCGCACATCCGCGATGACCTGAAGCGCAGCTACGACGCAACGACCGTGGCATCGCTCCTCGAGAGCTCGAACAGCATCGCGCTGACGTACCTGCGTCGTCTTCTGGGGCAGATGCGCCAGGTCGACACCGAGGAGGAGCTTGAACGGTATGAGCGCGCTCTGACGCGCGACGGCATGCTGAGCGCCAACGGTGGAACGCGAAGAATCCGCCTGGTGCCTTCGTCGGAGTGGGTGTTGGGTGCTCGCATTTCGAGCGAAGAACGCGAGGCCCTGCGAGCGGAGGTCTTGGAAGCGACCCGGACTGACGGCGAGGCTCGGAACGGAGTGCGGCTCGCCATGGAAGCGGCGAACCGCGTGACAAGTGTCCTGCGCGACGTCACGCCGGAGCGCATTCGCGTGTCGCTCGACGAACTGCATGACGCGAAGCGTTCGCTGGACGACACACCGGACCCGACCACGATCGACCTGCCGAGCCACCTCGTGGAGCTCAAGCGCCGAGTCGACAGCACGAAGCGTGCGGCCGACGATCTCGAGCGAGAGCTGACGGATCTGCGCGAGACGCGAGGCAAGAGAGGGGGCGCGCTGGAGGAAACGCAGACGAATCTAGGCAAGGCGCAGAGCGACCTCACTGATCTTCAGACGCGGTATGGCGCCGCGACGGAGGATGTCGACTATGACGTTGAAGCCGCAACGACCACCTATGACAAAGCGCGCGAAATCGACTCAGCTGATGGTCCTGTGGCGGCCCTGACGTTCCTGGAGACTGAAGCAAGGCGGGCGAACGACCGGATCGTCAAGTCGGAGTCGGATGCAAAGGCCGAGTTCACGGCATTCATCAACGAGATGTCGATCAACCTCGTCGAAGAGCGAAGTGACTGGCGAAAGGCTGCGACGTGGGTCCGGAACCATGTCCAGAAGCTCACCGCTTCGACCCTGGTGGAATACGAGCAGGAGGCCAAGGCGGCACGCGAGGCGGCCAACCAGTCATTCCGTGCCGACGTTGCCTACCGCATGCGCGAGGCGATCAAGCGTGTGGAACACGACATTGATGATCTGAACAGAATCCTCCGTGCGTGCCCGGAATTCACCGGCGGCGAGAAGTACCGATTCGTGGCCACACCCGCGCTCGCGCACAAGGCGCTATACGAGCTCATCCAGAGCAGCGCCTTTCTGGAGTCGGGGTCCTCGCCCTTGTTCGAGGCGGCCGACGATGTCCAGAAGAAGCTGGTTTCGTTTCTCGAGGCGTGCGAGACCGGCGCCGACAAGGCCAATAACCCGCTCGAAGACTATCGACTCCTGTTCAACTTCGACCTCGAGATCCGCGTCGGCGACAAGAAGGTCGATTCGCTCAGCAAGCGGCTCGGTGTGGGGTCGAACGGCGAACACCTGGTGCCCTTCTACGTCATCGCGGGCGCTTCGCTCGCCAATGCCTATCGCTTGAAGGCAGGGGAGCCGCACGAGGGCACGGCCGTGATGATCATCGACGAGGCGTTCCACGGCTTCGATGCCCAGAACGCCTACGTCACGGCGCAGTTCCTGCGATCGCTCGGTCTGCAACTCGTGATGGCGGCGCCGGATGCGGACGTCGGGAAGCTGGTGCCGGTCCTCGACTCTTACTACGATCTCGATCGCTTCGGATCGGATGTCTTCACGAGCGAGGTGATCGTCAAGGAAGACGCCCGGCGGCTCCTCGAGACCGACATGCCGAGTCGCAATCCGCAACTCGTTGAACAAATGGCGGTGAAGTTCGGTAGCCCGGCATGAACCCGGTAGCCGGCCAGGCGCTGCTGAAGCTCCTGCGTAGAGCGGAGAACGCGTCGGGGAGGAGCGAGGACGGCCGCAACATCGGTCTGCGCTTCTCCAGCGAGTCCTTACCCGCCTATTCGGCCATCGGCACGCATGCTGAGAAGGAGGCTTGCCATGGCGACCTCCTGCTTGCCGAACGCGACGGAGCGATCAGCATCGAGTGGGACCGACGAGCGGGCGAACGAAATCAAATCCTCCGAGTTCAGCTGCTGGATCGAGAGGCGCTCGCGCGGCACTTGGGATTGGTACCGCGATGGGATGCGGTCGCCAGGGCCGCTCAGCATCTTGGGCCCCACCTGACGGAATACCCGGTGCTGGAGGAAGTGCTGGCGTCTTGGCGTCGAGGCGCGAAGGTCCGCGGTACTGGTCCAGAGGATGTCGAAGCATGGAGGTATGCGGTCGCCGTCGTATCCCACTGCCGTGCGCAGATCGCGACTGATGTGGCGGTGCGCAGGTTGAGCGCGCAGCTGACCGGCGACAGCAAGCGTGTCGAGCAGCTCTCCGCACCCATCGATGTCCTGATCCAGGGTGAGGTAGCGGCCCCAGTCCGCGATCCTGAAGACGTCTTCAATGAGCTTGGGCTCGTCAAGTTTCCGCCGACGTTGCTGATCAGTGGCGCGCTTCAGGTACGCGTCGGCGCCCAGCATGTCCCGATTGACGCGCCCTATCTTGGCTTTCCGCCGTCGGCGATCACGGGGTTCGCATCCTGCGAAACCGTGGCCGTGTTGTTGACGGTCGAAAACCTCACGACCTTTCATGAGTTGGTCGGACAGCGTCAACACATGCCCACCGCGGTTCTTCTGTACACCGGTGGCATGCCCAGCCCTTCGTGGAAGCGCGTGTACCGCTTGCTGCTGACATCGCTACCAGTCGAGGCCAGGGTGTTCCATTGGGGCGACATTGATGCGGGCGGGTTCCGAATCGCCGACCACCTGGCCGCTTGTGCCGGAGAAGTGGGGCGACGCGTCGAACTGCACGCCATGAGCCCGGACGTCGCACGGCTCGACACTGTTTCGTCTCGACGTCCACTCGCGGACGCAGAAGTGTCGATGATCGAGAAACTCTGCGCCCGGTGGAAGTGGGATGCGCCGGCTCAATGGGTATCGGTGCACCGGATTGCGGTGGAGCAGGAGTCGCTGCCAGCGTCCTGGCCATAGCTCGGGGATGGAGCCGCTGGCGGATCAGGAGATCGGAGCGGGCTCAATATCGCCAGTAACTCGGAGCCTCCGGCTCCGGCGCATCGAGGATCGGATCGCTTCGTCGAACGAGCGGATCGAGCCATTCTGCCTTCGCTCTGGCCCACTCGATCCACTGCTGCTTCTCGGGCGTGAGCTCACCGTCGTCGCGTGCCCGATCCTCGACGGCGGCGATGAACTCGCGCAAGCGGTTCGCGCGCTGCAGCCGGCTCGCGTCGTGCAACAGGGCGCGCAGCTGGCGACGTTCGTCGTTGCGCGCGCGCACCTGCGCTTCGTATCGGGCGCGCGCTTCCTCGTAGGTCCGCTGGCGGCGCTCCTCTTCCTCCTCCTTCGCGCGTTTCGCTTCGGCCAGGCCGGCGATGGCAGCGACGATGCCGCTCAGGCGCGAGTCGATGAGGCTGCGTTCCGTGTCGTTCCACTTCCGTGACGGCCACGAGCCCACCGTGAGCGTCAGCCGTCCGGTGGGGTGCCAATCGAACTGCGGGATGTTCGGATAATCTCCTCGGGCACCGACGCGAAAGGAGTCGTAGTACCGGTCGCGCGCCCGCACCTCCGCGCGGGTCGGCGTGTGGCTGGTTCGCGTGACCTGCTCGACGATCGAGATCGTCAACGTCGTGCCGCCGCCGACCAGGAGAGTCTGCCCCTTCTCCTCGTCTACCTGCGCCGTGAAGCCGCTGGGCTCGAGCGACTTGAGCAGCGTGTCCATCAGCAGCAGAGCGCGGTCGAGCGCATTCCTCGTGACCTGCAGGTCGAGCACTTCCTTCGGAGCGCTTCTCACGCCCGCAGGGTGATCCCAGCCGTCGCGCCACTTCAAGCGCGCCGCTGCCGCCCGTACGAGCGGGTGCGGGTCGACGAGCTCGGCGGGCACGCTGATGCTCGCCTGGCTTTCACGGGTGTGCTGGAGAGCGTCGCGTACGCGCGCGTGCGCGGCCGCCTCCTGTTCGGACAGCGGTATCGGTCCGGAAGGGTCACGCGCGCCAGCGGGGAGGGCGGGCAGCGGCACCTTGCGGGTGGGGCGGCCGGCCTTGAGCTTCGCCCAGTAGCCCCTCGGCGGCACCGGAATGCCGAGCTTCTTGCAAATCTTGACCAGGCCGACGGCGACAGCATTACAACCTCGTGCGGCCGCACTCGAGCCTGGAATACCGCACGTCGATGGAATCAATTTACGGCGGGTCGCGTCCGCGAACGGCTCGAAGGTGGTCCGTCTCAACGTCCCGGCGCAGGCCTTCCCGCCAGGACTCGTAGGGCGCGAGCCGAGAGCTTTCGCCCTTCCTCCAGCACCAGCACAGAGCTCGCGACGACGGCCGCGAGGGCCCAGTCCCGAATCGTCATTCCGGAGGTCCCGAACACCTCCATGGCAGGCGACCAGTGGACCGCGATCGCCTGCAGCGCCACGACGGCGGCCAGCGACGCCCACAGCATTGCGTTTCTGAAGGCGTAACGGTTGAAGGCACTGCCTGACTCGTTGCGGGCGTTGAAGACGTTGAAGACCTGGAACAGCACGAAGGTGGTGAACGCGAGCGTGAGCGCGCGGTCTTGCGGGCCCGTGAGCAGCGCATGGTGCAGGACTGCCAGTGTTCCGACCATCATCGTGATGCCGTACGCGAAAATCTTCGTCATTCGAGCAAAGGGCAGAATGGCCGCCGCCTGGCTACGCGGAGCTTCTTTCATCACGCCCGGCCGAGCGGCGTCGAGCGCGAGCGCGATGGCCGGAGGCCCGTCCATGATGATCGCGATCCACAGGATCTGGAGCGGCGTGAACGGCTCGGGCAGGCCGGCCAGCGGGGCGAAGAAGACCGTAAGGATCGCCCCAATGGTGGTGGACAACTGGAACCGCACGAACTTCAGAAGATTGTCGTAGAGGGCGCGGCCGTGCCTGACTGCACTGACGATGGTGGCGAAATTGTCGTCGCTCAGAATCATCGTGGCCGCCTCCTTCGAGACGGCCGTGCCGGTGATGCCCATGGCGATGCCGATGTGTGCCGTATTGAGCGTCGGCGCATCGTTGACACCGTCGCCGGTCATCGCCACCACGTGCCCTTTTGCCTGGAGCGCACGGACGATCTTGACCTTGACCTCGTCGAGGCGGTCGGCCAGATCGATCGAATCGAGCCGATCGAGTTCGGCGCCGGTCATGGACGCGCCCCGCAGACCCAGTTCGCGCGCGATGGCGGCGCCCGTCGATCGATGGTCGCCGGTGATCATCTTCACCGCGATTCCTGCCTTGTGGCACTCGGCGATCGCGGCATGCGCTTCCGCACGTGGAGGGTCCATCATCCCGACCAGTGCGATGAACGTCAGTTCATCGGTCCATCGCAACA
>CALMSL010000068.1 GCA_937872445.1 uncultured Microbacteriaceae bacterium
GCTCGATCGCAATGATCGTCTGCCGGGTCAACCCGACACGCTCCGCCAACTCCGCCTGCGTCAACTCGCCATGAGCAAACCGCAGCGTGCGGATGTTGTTCGTCACCATCGTTGGCTTTACCATGGGTGAAACCCGCCGCGGTATGCCACGAGCTTCACGATTGCCGACAGGATCGCCGACAACACGAATCCGAGGAAGATCACGTTCGCGATCCAAAACGTGTTCCACTCCAGAATCGCCATCACCATCGCGGCCAGCGCTCCTGCGATCAGGAAGCCGTTACCGATGTGGTTACCAAAGCGGGCGATCTGCTTGTCGCGGGCATCCTTCTTTCCTGCATCCCTCGGCCAAAACGCCGCGGCCAGGATGTGCAAAACAATCGTCGCGATGCCCGAACCAATGATCGCCCACACCATCGGCCAGGCGTACTCGGTCTCGTGCAGCGGCACTCCCTGCGAAAGGAGGCTACTCAGGTAGACCCCTAGCATTCCGACCGCAACTACGCCCGCAATCCAGGCGCCTTTTTCTTCCGTAGACATTTCTTCTCCTTCATGTATGGTTTCTTTGACATTGACTACTGTAAAGAATTATGTACATCATGTCAAGCTTTACTGACTTGTCAGGACATCGGGGCAGGATGGTCGCACCACACATTGCACGGAGGATTGCGTGCACGATTTGCGGCAAACTGACTTTCATTAAATGTTTGATATACTTACTTTCATGAAACCCGCGGTCCCACTGTTGGTGCCCCTCCTTCGTTCGAACACACAAGGAGAACTTCTTGCCGTCCTGTATCTCTTTCCGGATGTCGAGCGCACGGCGAGTGAGTTGGCACGCAAAGCCGGGGTGAGCCTCCCGACTGTACTCCGCGAACTCGACCGCCTCACCTCGTCAGGATTCTTGACGGTGAGGACCTCCGGCCGCAATCGGTACGTTCGCGTCAATCGCGAACATCCGCTGTTCCCCGCTGTCGCCACCATCGTCCAATACGGTTACGGGCCACTTGCGCTCCTCCCCGGAATTCTCCGACGAGTGGCAGGAGTCGAGAAGGCATTCATTTACGGGTCCTGGGCCGCCCGATTCGACGGCGAAAGTGGCCCCGATCCGCACGACATTGACGTCCTCGTCGTAGGAGACATCGACCGAACGGAGTTGTTCGAGGCAGCACAGCGAGCAACGAAGGAGATCGGACGAGAAACAAACATCCGCTCCGTGACTCGACGTCAGTGGGACGACGCCAAGGACTTGTTTCTCCGAAACGTCAAAAATCGGCCGCTCGTTCCGATATCCCTTGACGAGGAGCACGGCGCATGATTTTGCGATGGGAACAAGGGCGCGACACCATCGAGCGACTGCTTGCCGAGCGCCGACTGGAAAGAATCCCCGCGAACCGGGAACTCGCCGACCTCTATTTGAATCAGGCTCGCGCCCACATCCGTACCTCGCGGTCGGCTCAAGGCACGGACGCTGTCGGAGAATTTCAGCTCGCGTATGACGCCTCGCGCAAAGCACTCGCAGCATTGCTGGTCACGCAGGGCCTTCGGCCGACCCACAATGGTGGGCACATCAGCGTGTATGAAGCAGTGATGGCTCAATTCGAACCGCCACTGGGTGCAGTCTTTCGTCCATTCGGTTGGATGCGCCCACTTCGAAACGACAGTGAGTACCCATCCGTCGAACGGCCTGTCGCTGCAGATGCCGACGCCGAGGCTGGTCGGGCGGCCGCCGAAGCCATGATCGACGCGGCTGAGCGACTACTCGACCAGTTGCCGCCGTACGGACGGTGACGGCTGCGGCAATTACTGCGTCGGCGGTGCCGTGTAGCCGGAAATCTGCTGCGGCCCATCCTTGCTGCCGTAGTGGAACTCGCGCATTCCGCGGCGCACCGCCTTCCACACGATCGTGTACTGAATCCAGATGGCCAGCCACACGATCAGTGCGGTCACGACAAGCCAGATCACAAACGCGAGGATGCCGAAACCGGCGAGCATGCCGAAATAGTTTGGGTAATTGGGGTCCATGCCGTCACCTTAGCGAGTTGACGGATAGTCGGCTACTCCGTTGCCACCACTGCAGCAGGCACAGGGTAGATCGCGGCGAGGAGCTTCGCGGCCCAGTCGATGAGGGCTGCATCATCCGGCAGGTCAGGCAACGGCAACATGACCGTGCGCGTCTGCGCCAAATAGCGCGACCCCGGGTACATGCGCTGCAACCGCACCTGGATCGAATCCGGCAACTCCACCCCCACGATTCGCATCTTGCCCGCCGCATTCACAAACTCCGACAGCCCGGCCTTCTGCGCCATCCGCCTCAGCCGCGACACCGCGATCAGGTTCTCCACCTGCGCGGGCGGCGGACCGTAACGATCGGCAAGCTCCTCGAGCACCGCATCCAACTGTTCGGGCGCGGATGCCGGGCCGCTCGCCGCCGACAACTTCTGGTACGCCTCCAGACGCAGCCGCTCGCTCTCCACATACTCCTCCGGAATGTGCGCATCCACCGGCAACTCGAGCCGCAACTCGGTCTGCCCCTCCGCCACATCGCCTCGGAAATCGCTCACGGCTTCGCCGATCATCCGCAAATACAAGTCGAACCCGACACCGGCGATGTGCCCGGACTGCTCGCCGCCGAGCAGGTTCCCGGCGCCGCGGAT
>CALMSL010000069.1 GCA_937872445.1 uncultured Microbacteriaceae bacterium
TGAGTCCATCGCCCACGAAGACCGTATCCACGCGAGGGACGTGCACAGCGATGCTGCCGGGGGAGTGCCCCGGGAGCGCAATGATCTGCGGGGCGCCCGGCGCATCCAGGACCTGACCGTCGGCAACGTCGGTGACCGAGGTGAGGTACGTGGTGCTCATGCCCCGCTTGGCGATCGCGTATCCGAAGAATTTCAAAAGCGGGCCGAGCTTCACTTTCCCCACCGTCGGCTTGCTCTTGACTTCGCCCCTGGCCCGCGCGGCATCCGCGGCATGGCAATACACGGGCACGCCGAACTCGCGGCGCAAGCGCTCAGCGAAACCAATATGGTCGGTGTCGCCGTGGGTGAGGATGAGGGCCCGGATGTCGCCCGGCGTCCGCCCCATCGACGTCAGCTCTGCGGTGAGATCACTCCAAGTTCCGGCGAGGCCCGAATCGATGAGGGTCAGTCCGCTCTCGTCCTCGACGAGGTAGGCGGCGACAATGTCGTTGCCGATTCTGTGCAAGCCCGGTGCCAGTTCCACGAAACTCCTTCTTCGACGTTTTGCCGAAAGCTACGATACAGAGGATGCCTCGAAGCCAGGTTGAAATTTTCGCAACCCGTTACCCCGTGAGGGGCCGAGGAGAATGATGGTGCGGGGGACGCTGTGGGCCCTCCTGCTCGGCGCCGCCGTGTGCGCCGTCGCCTGGTACGCCACGTATGCGCTCGCCGGCACCGCTCTCGTCGATCGCGCCGCCACGTGCGTGCCCGGGCACTGCTTCTGCGAGCGTGCAGCCGGATTCCCCGAACAACTCGCGAACTCGGTGAGCTCGTTCGCGTTCGTGATCCTCGGAACATGGGTGGTGCTCTCGCGCCGTACCGGCTTGCGTGCAACTCCCGGGTCTGGCATCCGCAAACCCGCCACCCGAGAGGACGTGCTCATCCCGCTCCTCGGAATCACGATGCTCTTCATCGGGGTGTCCAGTTTCTTCTACCACGCGACGCTGTCGTTCTTCGGGCAGTTCCTGGACATTTTCTCCATGTACACGTTCGGGCTGATCCTCTTTTTCGGCGCACTGTATCGGGCAGGGCGCCTTCGCGGAAGCTACGCACTCGCCGGCTTCGTCGCAGCGAGCATTGTGTTCGGGCTCCTGCAGTTCGCCTACCCGGATGCCCGCCGCATCCTGTTCACCGCCCTCCTGCTGCCGGGCATCATTCTCGAACTCACGCCCTGGGTCACCGGACACAGCCCTCGCTCGCGGCGCGTGTGGGCGATCTACGCTGGCCTTGCCGTGATGGTCGTCGCGTACGGGATCTGGCTGCTCGACCAGACGCCGGCGTTCTGCAATCCCGGATCACTCGTGCAGGGTCACGCAATCTGGCACATGCTCGGTGCGGTCCCGGCATTCCTGGTGTTCATCCACTACCGGCGCACCCCGCACACCCTGGGCTCACAGTCGCCCGGCGTCACAGATCTCGATACACCTCGCGCCGATGGGCGAGCGCCACGACGAGGATGATCAGTTCGGCGTCCTGGATGTTGACCAGGATCCGATACTCGCCGACTCGGTAACGCCAGAAGTCCTGGCCGACGAGAGGAGTGCCGAGCACCCGCGGGTTTTCAATCCCCTGCAGAGTGCCTTCCAGGAAGCGTCGGATGCGCAGTGCCACCTGCGGGTCAAGTTTGCGGATCTGCTTTTGCGCCGCAGGCGTGACCTTTACCGCGAAACTCACTCAGCCGGCCACTCGACATCTGCCAGATCGATGAGGGCGTCGTCCGACTGCCGAAATTCCTCCAGCGAATCCTTTGCGAGGTAGTAGTCCTCATATTCTTCAAGCTTCTCCAGCGTCGCCTCGCGCACATAGAACGACTTGGACCTGCCCGTCCGCTCCGCAAGGCGGTTGAGTCGAGCCTCAGTCTCGTCATCGAGACGAATCATCGTTGAACCCACAAGAACTCCTGAATAATGAAAGTGCTACACAAGTATAGCGCCGAGGGGGACGGATTCTCGCGGGATTCTTACTCCAGGTCCACGGGCATGAGTGTCGGCCGCTTTGGTTCGCGGCCGTCGCCGGAGGACTTTCCGGTAAGCCGCCGCCCGATCCACGGGAACACGTAGCCGCGCCAGTACGCGATGGTTCCCGGCCGCTGGAGCTCCGGAATATCATCCCCCCAGTCCGGCACCGGCACTCCGAGCGCGGTCAGGATGTTGCCCGCAACCCGGCGATGTCCGAGCGCGTTCAAATGCAGTTTGTCCACCGACCAGTAGCGCAGGTGGGTAAGTTCGGCATCCGACCAGTTGTCGACGAACGTCACATTCTCGGATTTCGGCACCCTGGCGCGAACTGCCGCCGCCAACTCTTCACCACGAACTTCAATACGTGCCCCGAGCGGAATATGATTCGTCGGATTGCCGCCGCTCAGCAACAACACGTGAATGCCAGCGGCCATCGCCTTCTCGGCCGCCGCCGCCAACGTGTCGGCCACGGATTCAACCGAGACTTTCGGCCGCATGATGTCGTTGCCGCCGCCGTTGAGGCTCAGCAGCTCCGGCTTCAGTGAAATTGCTGCATCCAGTTGCTCGTCCAGGATCGGGCCAAGAAGTCGCCCGCGGATAGCCAGATTTGCATATCCAAAGAGGGAATTGGGCTCGCGCCGCACGAGGTCCTGCGCGAGGCCGAGCGCAACCAGGTCGGCCCACCCGCGCACGCCGCCATCCTGGAGCTCATCGCCCACACCCTCGGTGAAACTGTCGCCGATCGCCGCGTAACTCTGAAACTTCATGATCAAAGTCCACCACACTCGCGAAGGCGGGGTCGCGACACTCGACCGACGGGTGGCAAATCCGTTCAAGGACGGTGGCGCTCCGACGCTGCGCTGGATTCTTGTGCACATGATCGAGGAGTACGCTCGCCACAACGGCCACGCCGATTTGCTGCGCG
>CALMSL010000070.1 GCA_937872445.1 uncultured Microbacteriaceae bacterium
GTCATCACCGGGTTCGCAGAGATCGGCGCGACCGTGGACATCGTGCGGGGCGGATCCATGCCCGTCCCGTGCGTCGGGGGTGCGCCGATCGGAGACGAAGGCGGATTCACCTGCACGGTCGCCGCTGCCCTCAGCCCGGGGGTTTACTATTTCGGTTTCGCGCAAACCGATGTTGCGGGGAACTCGAGCGGCTCACCGGTCACCAAACTGCGCCTCACGGTTGCCAGTCCGCCACCGCCACCCCCCCCGCCGCCTGCCGCAGGCACACCCCAACTCCCCACCCTTGGGTTGCAGTGGTTCCTCAGGTTCGCCACCAGTTCGGCTGACCCTGTGCCGGGCCAGAATGTCACGCTGACCGGATCCGATTTGCCGCCCGGATCCATCGTGTCGGCGGAACTCCACTCGACGCCGACCCCGCTGGGCACCTCCGTCGTGAAGGATGACGGCACGTTCGTGCTCAACACCGTCATCCCGAACACTGTGGAGCCGGGCGCGCACCACTACGTCGTTACGGTGACACCGTCGGATGGTCAAGCCCAGACCGCGGAAGTACCGGTCACCGTGGTTGCGGCCCTGCCGCCGAACGCTCCTGCCGCCCCTGCGGTCCCGGCCGCCGCGCCAACCAGCGCACCGAGCAGCGCCGGTAGCGCGGGCGCGTCCGCGGGCGGTGCCGTCCGCGGATCGGGCTCCCCGACACCCCGGGATACCCCCGCAGCGCCGAATTCGCTGAGCCATGCAATTCCCACGTTCCAGGACATCGTTTCCAGTCCCGCCATCGTGGGAGCCGCCGCCGCGAGCAGCCTCGCGCTGCTGTTCCTCGTCGCGTTCCCCGCGGAGATCCTCAACTCCACGCTCGACGAAAACTACGAGCGCATTTTCGGCCGGCTGCCCAAAGCGAAGCTGCCGTGGCTGGATCGGATGCGCACGCGCCTGAAGCGCGTCCCCGTCGTCGGCGGGCTCGCCCTCACGACCCTTGCGGCCCTCATCCTGAGTTTCGCGGACCCGCACTTCGGATTCGACCTCGCCTCGATCCGGCTGTTCCTCGCGTGCACCATCGGAATGTTCGTGCTCGGGTATGTCGCCAATGCGGTGACCGGGCTGATCCTCCGCCGCCGCTGGAGCATCACCTCCGTCATCGAACTTCAACCGTTTGGGCTTCTCGTTGCGCTCGCCGGCGTCATCCTGTCCCGCGTGCTGGACTTCGCGCCCGGTTTGCTCATTGGGCTCGTCCTCGCGCTCTCGCTGAGTGCGAGCGCCACGCTCAAGGAAGAGTCGCGCGCCGTGCTCATCTGGGCGGGCGTCATCCTCGGACTCGCTGTCGCGAGCTGGGCAGCGTACAGCCTGTTCGCTGGCGCCTTCTCGCCGGGGACATTCGCGGGAGCCCTCGTGGACGATTCCCTCGTCGCAATCGCGACGGAAGGGGTGTCCGGGCTCATCATCGGACTGCTGCCGCTCGGGTTCCTCGACGGGCGGAGCGTGTTCCGGCACTCGAAGTGGCAGTGGCTCGGCACCTACCTCGTGACGCTCATCGCGTTCTTCGTGATCGTCGTGCCGAGCGGCGCCCTGTGGGGCGGGATCGACGGACCGTTCTGGGTGTGGCTCATCGTGCTTCTCGCGTTCGCGACGCTGTGCGTCGGGGTGTACCTGTGGTTCCGTACTCACCCCGAGTCGGAGGAGGACAGCGCGGATGTGGCAAGCGCAGAGGAGTCCGTCACCGGCAACCGGCAGACGAAGTCGCTGCACAGGTAGGCGGTTGCGACGCCGCCCTGAAGCGTGCGTCCCTCGAGCAGTTCGAATCCTGCCGCCGACCATTCTTCGGCCGCCGCCGCGGACACGGTGATGGCGATTCCCCCCGCGGTGTGCCAGGTGCGGGCGTAGTCCGCGAGCTCGGCCGCGGGGTCGTCCGACACGACCACGAGCTGGGTCGGCGGGGATGCCAGCTCGGACATGACGGCGAGCGCCGCGCCGAAGCCGAGCGGCTGCAGCGGGGCGAGCGCGGCGACGTTCTCCATGGCGCGTTCCGCCTGCGCGAGGTAGTCGCGGCGGGCCGTGAGCAGGTAGAGCTCGCGCGCCGCGGCGGCGAGCGCACTGGTGCCGGACGGCAGCGCACCCTCCGTGGGGTCGACGTTCGCGTCGATCCCGAATCCGGCGAGCACCGGGTCGCCGCCGCCGGGGATCGCGAATCCGCCCTCCGTCACGCACGCGTCGACGAGCGTCTGCGCCTCCAGCGCCCACCGAGCCTCCCCCGTCGCGAGCGCCAAATGCAGGAGTCCGCGCGCGAGCAGTCCATAGTCTTCGAGCGTTGCCCTTGCGGCAGAAGGCTTTCCGGCGAGCGTTGCTCGCGCGAGCTCGCCCGACTCCTGCATTTGTGACGCGAGGATGCTGTGTGCCGCGTCGCTCGCGGCAGTCACCCAGTCGGGCCGTGCGAAGCGCAGCCCTGCGGAGGCAATCGCCCCGATGGCGAGGCCGCTCCAGCCGGTGAGCACCTTTTCGTCGAGCGCGGGCGGCGTCTGTTTCGCGCGGTCGGCCGCGGACAGCGCGTAGTAGTCGCCCTCGGTGAGGTGACCGTCCACGATGCTCTCGCTGTTCTGGGCTGACGCGAAGCCGCCGCCGGGCAGTTTCATCGTGCCGAGGAGGAAGTTAACAATGCCCGTCGCCGCATCGCGCGCGAGTTCCCCGCGCTCCGGCACCTGTATTGCCAGGCGGGCATATTCGCCGAGCAGTTGCGCGTTGTCGTAGAGCATGCGCTCGTAGTGCGGTTCGGTCCAGTCCGCGCGGGTCGCGTAGCGGAAGAAGCCGCCCTCCACGTCGTCCCGCAGTCCGGATTTCGCCATCGCGGTGAGCGTGCGGTCCGCGAGCGCGACCGATTCGGTCGAGCCGTGGTCGAGCAGGAAGTCAAGGACGGGGGTGACCGGGAACTTCGGTGCCGTGCCGAAATCGCCGAACTGCGTGTCCTCGTTCGCGGCGAGCAGGTCCACAACGGCATCCAGCGCGGCACGGTCGGGAAGCGGCGACGCGTCCCGCGAACCGTGCGCTCGGATCGCCGCCGCGACGTCCGCTGCGTTCTCGATGACTTCGCTGCGGCGGTTCGCCCAGGCATCCGACACGCCGTCCAGCACCTGGCGGAACGACGGGATTCCGCGCATCGCATCCGGCGGCCAGTACGTTCCGGCGAAGAACGCGTTTCCCTGCGGCGTCACGAACACGTTGAGCGGCCAGCCCAGATTCTGGGTGAACGCGCTCGCCGCGGTGAGGTAACCGGAGTCGACCTCCGGATGCTCCTCCCGATCGACCTTGATGGCCACGAAATTCGCGTTCAGGATCTTCGCGATGGCGGGGTCGCTGAAGCTCTCACGCGCCATCACATGGCACCAGTGGCACGTGGAATAGCCGATCGACACGAACACGGGAACGTCGCGCCGCGCGGCCTCGGCGAACGGCTCCGGCCCCCACTGTTGCCAGTCGACCGGGTTCGAAGCGTGTTGGCGCAGGTACGGGCTCAGCGCATCCGCGAGCATGTTGGGCATGGTCCCACGCTACGCTGCGCCGCCGGCGGGTGCTGGGGAGCGTGGCGGGGATACGCTGGGATCATGCGTTCGCGACCCTCGGTGACCGGCACGATCGACCTCGCCCTGCCGGAGTTCGAGACTCCCCCTGCCGACCCGATGCCGCTTCTGGTTTCCTGGGTCGATGCCGCCGAGAAGCTTGGGGTGCTTGAGCCGTACAACGTCGCGATCGCGACAACCGACGACGACGGTGACGTGACGAACCGTTTCGTGCTCGCCAAGGTGTTCGACCGTGACGGCATGACGTTCGCGACCAACACGAGCAGCGCGAAGGGGAGGCAGTTGACGGCCCATCCACGGGCGGCGGCGGTCCTGTACTGGCGGGAGACCCGTCAGCAGGTGCGGCTCACCGGGCCCGTCGAGGTCCTCACTTCAGCCGAATCTGACGATATCTGGGTAGACCGGTCGGTGGAGTCCCAGGCGGCCGCGACGGCCTCCCTGCAAAGCGAGCCCCTCCCGGATGACGCCGAGTACCGCGCCGAAGCGACGAAACTTGCGCAGCCCGGCATCCCCCTGCCGCGGCCCGACGACTGGAACGGCTACCGGCTTCGCCCGGACTCGATCGAATTCTGGCACGGCGGCGCAGACCGGATGCATCGGCGCCTGCGCTACGACCGCGACGCTTCGGGCTGGCGCCACGAGCGCCTCTACCCGTAACTTCTGTTAGTTCCCTTCGAGACGGCCGCTGCGCGGCCTCCTCAGGGAGCGGGTTGCCGTGGCGCTCCTCAGGGAACGATTCTCCTGCTCCCTGAGGAGCCGACGACGTCGGCGTCTCGAAGGGAGCCGACGGTGACTCCTAGTTGACGGTGTCGGGGTGGCTGCCCACGCGGCCGCCGCCCTCCGCCTCGAGCGCCGTGATCGCGGCCTGCTCGGCATCCGTGAGAGCGAAGTCGAACACGTCGAAGTTCTCGACCATGCGTTCGCGGCGGTTCGTCTTCGGAAACACGATGAACCCGCTCTGCAGGTGCCAGCGGATCACCACCTGCGCGGGCGACTTGCCGTGCGCCTCCGCTGCCGCAGAGATCACCGGATTCTCCAGCAACGGATACTTCGCCTGGCCAAGCGGTCCCCACGATTCGATGTGGATGCCGTGCTCGCGCGCGAACGCGACGGTCGCCGGCTGCTGGTGCGCCGGGTGCAACTCGATCTGGTCCACCGCGGGCACGACATCCGACTCGCCAAGCAGTCGTTCGAGGTGGGGAACCAGAAAGTTCGCGACGCCGATACTCGTCGTATGCCCCGCAGCCTGCAGCTCCACGAGGGAGCGCCACGCCGCGACGTACCGGTCGTTCGCGGGCGCCGGCCAGTGGATGAGGTACAGGTCGACCCGGTCGAGGCCCAGCTTGTCGAGGCTTTCGCGCAACGCAGCCGGCGCATCACCCTGCCGGTCGTTCCACAGTTTCGTCGTGATGTACAGCTCATCGCGCGGGATTCCGGATGCGGCGATCGCCCGCCCGACACCCTCCTCGTTTCCGTAGATGGCCGCCGTGTCGATGTGACGGTACCCGACCTCGAGAGCTTCGCTGACGATCCGCTCCGTGTGGGCCGGGTCGACTTTGAACACCCCAAAACCAAGCTGGGGGATGGTCGTTCCGTCATTGAGTGTGATGCTCTCCATGCTCCCAGCCTAGGTCGACTTGCCCTGCCGCGGAGAGCTGAGCGCACTCCACGCCAGCTGCACGGCCGCGTAGACGAGCAGGAGCGCGAACAGGATGCTGCCGAGCATCGGCGGAACCGCCCACGCGAGCGCCGCCCCGCCGATGGAGGCGGGGACGGCGAGCAGGCCGATGATCGCCGCAGACGTGAGGTCGGTGTGCCCGCGCCGAACGTTCGCAATCGTGCCGGTAACCGCGGTGGGGATCATCATGAGCAGCGATGTACCCTTCGCCACGAGGTCGCCGATGCCGAACACGAGCATGAGGGCCGGCACGACGAACACGCCCCCGCCGATCCCCAGGAGACCGGACAGGGTGCCCGTCACCACCCCGAGCACGAGCAGGCCTGCAATGACCCACGGGGTGAAATCGAACACTGCCGACCGGTCCGGCACGAGGAAGAACAGACGTGCGGCGACGAGCACGAGGAATCCGACGAAAATCCAGCGGAGAACCAGTTGTGGCATTTTGTGCAGCAGCCAGGTGCCCAGCAGCGAGCCCCCGATCGCGCCGGCCGCCAGCAGGGCGCCGGCGATCCAGTCGACCGAACCGTGCGCTGCGTACGCGATCATTCCGGACACGGCCGTCGGCAGCACCGCCGCCAGGGAGGTTCCGCTCGCCCGCCGCTGCGCGTAGCCGACGAACACAATCAACAGCGGCACGAGGACGACGCCTCCGCCCACGCCGAACAGGCCAGAGAAGAACCCGACCACGAGGCCGATCGCGGCGAGGCGCACAATGCTGCCCCGGGTCTGAGTCACCCTACGAGGTTACTGCCGCTCACTCGGCCACGGTCGCGATGTGCCTCTCCGGCACGCCGTCGTACGCGGAAAGCGGGCGGATGAGCGAGTTCGAGGCGAGCTGCTCCATGATGTGCGCGGTCCAGCCGGTGATCCGTGCCATGACGAACAGCGGCGTGAACATCTCCGTGTCGAACCCGATGAGGTGATACGCGGGCCCGGAGGGGTAGTCAAGGTTCGGCTTAATGCCCTTGCGGTCATCCATCGTCTTCTCGAGCACCGTGTAGAGCTCCATCAGGTCCGGCCGATCGTATTCGGTGACGAGGGTGTCCAGAGCGGCCTTCATGGTGGGCACGCGCGAGTCGCCGTTCTTGTACACGCGGTGGCCGAAGCCCATGATCTTGCGCTTTTCGGCGAGTGCCGCATCCAGCCAGGCTTCAGCCTTGTCCGCGGTCCCGATCTCCTCGAACACGTGCATGACTGCCTCGTTGGCGCCGCCGTGCAGCGGGCCCTTGAGCGCGCCGATGGCGGCGGTCACGGCGGAGTACAGGTCCGACAGCGTGCTCGCGACTACGCGCGCGGTGAACGTCGAGGCGTTGAACGAGTGCTCGGCGTACAGGATCATCGACACGTCGAACGCGTTCACGACCGTGATGTCCGGCACCTCGCCGAACGTCATGTGCAGGAAGTTCGCGGAGAACGCCAAATCGTCCCGCGGTTCGACGAGATCGAGACCACGCCGCCGACGCTGATCGTAGGCGACAATCGCGGGCAGTTGAGCGAGCAGGTAAATCGAGCGCTCCAGGTCGGTGTCGCGAATACCGTGCGGTCCGCCGTCATCGCACGCTCCCATGACGCTCACCGCGGTACGCACCACATCCATCGGGTGAGCGGTGAGCGGCAACTCGTCGATGACCCGCTTCGTTCGGTGCTCCAGCGCCCGTTGGGACCGCTCCGCCTTTTGGAACGCCTCAAGCTGCACCGGCGTCGGCAGTTCGCCGTTCCACAGCAGGTAGGCGACCTCCTCGAACTGGCAGTTCGCGGCCAGCTCCTGCACCGGGTATCCGCGGTACAGGAGCGAATTGGTGTCCGGGTTGACCTTGGAGATTGCGGTGGTGTCGACGACGACGCCGGCAAGGCCCTTGTGGATTTCTGGCTCGGTCATGTCAGTCCTTGTTGGTCTCGAGGGTGAAGTTGAAGACGCCGGAGTCGAAGGTGTTGTATGCCTCGTAATCCAGAAGTTCGTACAGGCGCGCTCGCGTCTGCATGTCCGCAACTGCTGGTTTCAGCGTACCCTCGGCGAGCAGGGTGTCGAGCCCGCGCTCGGCCGCGCCCATCGCGAGGCGCAGCAGGCTGACCGGGTAAATGACGATGTTGATTCCGACGCCGGCGAGCTGGTCGGTCGTGAACAGTTCGCTCTTGCCGAACTCGGTCATGTTCGCCAGAACCGGTACGCTCACGGCGTTGCGGATCGCCTCGAATTCGCCCAAGTCCCTCATCGCTTCGGGGAAGATCGCGTCGGCGCCGGCATCCACGAGCGCCTTCGCGCGGTCGATCGCCGCCGGCAGACCTTCCACCGCGCGGATGTCGGTGCGGGCCATGATGAGCAGGTTCGGGTCGCGCCGCGCGGTCGCCGCAGCCCGGATGCGCTGCACGGCAGTTTCGGTGTCCACGACGGCCTTGCCGTCGAGGTGGCCGCAGCGCTTCGGGTTCACCTGATCCTCGATGTGGAGGCCGGCGACCCCGGCATCCTCGAGCGTCTGCACGGTTCGCGCGACGTTCATCGGCTCGCCGAACCCGGTGTCGGCGTCGACGATCGCGGGGAGATCGGTCATTCGCGCGATCTGGCTGGCGCGCATCGCGACCTCGGTGAGCGTCGTGAGCCCGATATCCGGGAGCCCGAGATCTGCGGAGATCACGGCACCGGAAATGTACACGCCGTCGAAGCCCTTGTCCTGGATGAGTTTCGCGCTCAGCGGGTTGAATGCGCCGGGGAAACGCAGCAGGTCGCCGCTCGCGAGCCGTTCGCGCAGGAGTTGCCGCTTGGTGGCGGCGGTCACTGTGGAATACAACATCAGAAGAGTCCTTCCGGGTTCTGGACGGAGGAGAGCAGTCCGGTTTTCGCGACGACCGTGAGGCCGCCCAGTTCGTCGGCTCCCAACTCCGGCAATCGCTGCACGAGGGTGAGGAACCGTTCGATCTCTTCCGCCTCGAGCACGTGCTCGGCGAGGGTGCGGAACTTCGCGACGTACTGTTCGCGGGTGAACGGATGCGCCCCGAGCGGGTGGGCATCCGCGACGGCGATCTCGTCGACGATGGTCGACCCGTCCGTGAGGGTGATCTCCACGCGGCCGCCGAACGCCTTCTCGTCCGGGTCGATCGTGTGGTAGCGCCGGGTCCACTCGGCGTCTTCCTCCGTCGTGACCTTCTTCCACAGCGCAACCGTGTCCGGGCGGTTTGCCCGCTCCGGAGCGTACGAGCGCTCGTGGTGCCACGCGCCATCCTGGAGGGCGACCGTGAAGATGTACGGGATCGAGTGGTCGAGGGTTTCGCGGCTTGCGCTCGGGTCATACTTTTGCGGGTCATTCGCGCCGGAGCCGATCACGAAGTGCGTGTGGTGGCTCGTGTGGATGACGATGCTCTCAATCTTCTCGCCGCCCTCCGGACCGACGAGCTCAGGGTGCTCGTTGTGGAGTTTGCGGGCGAGGTCGATGAGCGCCTGCGCCTGGTACTCGGCGGAGTGTTCCTTCGTGTAGCTATCGAGGATGGCGAGCTTCGCTTCGCCGCGGGCGGGCAGCGGCACCGAGTATTTGGCGTTCGGGCCGTCCAGCATCCAGGCGATCACGCCGTCTTCACCCTCGTAAATCGGCGTCGGGCTGGTCTCGCCCCGCATGGCACGGTCGACGGCTTCGACGGCCATCTTGCCGGCGAACGCCGGCGCGTGGGCTTTCCAACTGGAGATTTCGCCCTTGCGGGACTGGCGCGTTGCTGTCGTGGTGTGCAGTGCCTGGCCGATGGCCTGGAAGATCGTCTCGTTGTCGAGGCCGAGCAGGGTGCCGATGCCGGCAGCGGCGGAGGGGCCGAGGTGGGCGACATGGTCGATCTTGTGCTCGTGCAGGCAGATCGCTTTCACGAGGTCGATCTG
>CALMSL010000071.1 GCA_937872445.1 uncultured Microbacteriaceae bacterium
TTCGGGTTACGTCGGACTGGAGGAGTGGCGATAGAGAAAACTCCTGCGGCGACAAGCACATCCCGGCGCGGATGTGGCCAGACTACGCCGATGGGCGTGGGTTTGTCCGACTTCTCGCTGCGAACCAAATCACGTTAGGCCGCACGAAACGCGTCGCCCGCAGGCACCCTTCGAAAGCCGACTTGCGCTCTCCGAGGTCGGCCACGTATCGTCATCCAAATGCGGCCGCAGACCCGATCGAGGAGTCAGCAAATGAAGCACGCCGTCATCGGAACCATCGAGGTCAAGCCCGGCGCCCGCGAGGACGTGTTGAGAGCCGTCCTCGCTCACCGCGAACGCTCGCTGCGCGATGAGCCGGGAACACTTCATTTCGAGGTTCTCGTCCCGAACGAAGATCCGAACAAACTGCACCTGTTCGAGCTTTACGCCGACACCACTGCCTTCATGGCACATATGAAGGGCGCCAGCATGGCCACGGTCACCAAGGAAGTCGGTCACCTGGTTGTCTCTCTCACAGGCATTCAGTCGAAGCTCGGTACAGAGGTCGCGCAAAGTGCGGCCTAACGTTATGCCCGAGGAGGAGACGCGGAGTGCCGCCGAACGTGAGGGAGCTTGTCCGAATGCTCGAGAAGACGGGCTTCACAGACCGCGGCGGCAAAGGCAGTCATCGCAACTTCGTTCATCCCGAGGTGGGCAGACCGATTAGCATCTCTGGAATCGGACGCTTGACCAAGCCGAGCGCCCGCTCTCGCGGGTGCGCGTCTGCGTCGAGCGCCGCTGATCGCAGTCGTCAGGTGGCACAAACAGAACCGCATCGGCGCTCGAAGCAATGCCAAGACAACTCATCTCCTCCGGCTCACCCTTCGAAGAACAGATCGGCTACTCGCGCGCCGTCGTTCAGGATGATTGGGTGTTCGTCTCTGGAACGACCGGCTTCGACTACACGACCATGACGATCTCGACGAAGATCGAGGAGCAGGCTCGGCAATGCCTTGAGAACATCTCAGCCGCGCTACTCAGCGCCGGTTCGTCACTCGCGGACGTGGTTCGCGTTCACTACATCTTGCCGAACGGCGAAGACTTCGAAAGATGTTGGCCAGTCCTTCGCGAGTACTTCGGCACAGTCCGACCAGCTGCGACGATGTTGTCCGCAAAGCTTCTCGACCCTCGCATGCTCATCGAGATCGAGGTAACTGCCTTGCGGCAGCGCTCGGCCAGGCACGGTGTCGCCTGACCCTTCGCTCGACCGGACGCGCTACGGCAGGCAATGCCTGGCCGCTACGGCCCAGCAAGCTCATCGTGCTTTCGCGGCCAGTCATCACCTGCTTCCGCACGCCGGTCAGCTCAGACGTCAGGCGCCATGAGGAAACATCCACGCGCCTCGCCAGCGGAAGCGATGGAGACAAGCCTTTGGCTTCAAGCAATCCAATCGCGCAGTGTTTCGCTGTGGCTTGCCGCGTAGTTCTCGGCCTAACGTGCAGGAGCGCGAATCGATGATCACCATCCATCATCTCGGCGTTTCTCAATCGGAGCGGATCGTCTGGTTGATGGAGGAGCTGGAGCTTCCCTACCGACTGAAGTGGTACAAGCGGAAGCAGGATCGGCTAGCCCCCGACGAGTATCTTGCGCTCCATCCGGCGGCGACCGCACCCGTGATAGAGGATGGCGACTCGGTGCTTGCCGAGTCCGGTGCGATCCTGGAGTACATCTGTCATCGGTACGCGAGCGGGAAGTTGAAAGAGCCCGCTGCAGCGGACGCGCCGCAAGCGGCAGGCCGCCGAGGGGGAGCGTCAGGCCGCACGGCAATCACCTCTGAGGAACTCGAATGTTCATCGACGTACCTGGTGCAAAGCTCTATGCGACCCGAAGCGGCCCTGCGAGGGGTCGAACGATTCTGGCAATAGGCGGATGGATCGGGAGTTCGGAGTTGTGGCAGGAACCGCTCGCCATGCTGAGCGATGACTATGTCGTGGTGAGTTATGACCATCGGGGAACAGGAGTCAGTGTCAGCTCAGCCGATGCCATCACCTTCGACAATCTCGTCGCCGACGCGTTGGCCGTTCTCGATGCTCACGGAGTGGACCAGTGCGTACTGGCTGCCGAATCGGCCGGGGCCCAGACTGCCCTTGCGGTCGCAGCGCGATACCCCGAACGCGTCACGCATCTGGTAATCGTCGATGGCATGTACTCTCGTGGGGTAGCTGTCGACGATGATCCGTTCCTGCAAGGCCTGCGGTCGAACTATCGGGCAACGATTGAACGCTTCGTCCAGCTGTGCGTTCCCGAGCCCGATTCGGAACACATAAAGGAATGGGGTCGAAAACTCCTGGCGCGGGCCAGTCCTGAAGCTGCAATCGCCCTCCGAATCGTGGGAGCCGAGACCAACGTTGCCGGCGACATTGCAAGGGTTTCACAGCCGACCCTCGTTCTGCACGGAGCGCTCGACAAGATCGTGCCCCTTGATCGAGCCAGCGAACTCGTCAAAGCGCTGTCGAAAGCCGAATTGGCGATCCTGGACGATGCCGGACATGTGCCGACCCTCACTCGACCGATCGAGGTCGCCAACGTCATCCGCTCGTTCCTGCGCAGTGCGGCCTGACCCCTCGTTGCAGCCGACGGCGTCGGCGTGGCGCCTGGCCCCAGATCGAATGATGAGAATGAGATCCTGCCTGTTGATCCTGTTGTCCATCCTTGCAGCTGGGTGCACTCACTTGGACCCGCCAGGCGCAGGGCGAGATACGCAGGTGGCTTGCGGGAGACTCCGGTTCGTCGCAAATGGGGAGGAGGTCAAGTGGGGCGCCATCTTCGACCGCCCGACCCCAACGTTGTTTCAGATAGAGACAGAGAGATTCATCAACAGGATCGAGCTGGCTGGTGACGGCCTGTTCACAGAGGTAATCGATCGCGACGGCACTTTCTGTTGGCGGCTTGGTCCCGGGAGCTATTTCATTTCCAGCATCTTTCCCTTCCAGGATGACAGCCCTTACTCGAGCGCCGATCCCGGCAAGTTCGTCTTCCCAGGCGTTGCATTCCAGATCGACAATAGCGCGCACGCTGTCTACCTTGGCACCCTCAAGATTGCCGTCTCAGTCCGCAGCGACTTCATGCGCAATCGGCGGATGACCACCAGACCGTCAATCGAAGTTCTCGACGAGTTCGACACCGACCGGACGATTGCGAAGGAAAGACACGGCGTGACGCTCGAGAAGAAACTCATGGTTCGCGTTCCCGAGTTGGAGGGTGTGCCATTCAACCAGAGCTCCAGGATCGAAGTGCCGGCGCTGTTACGTGCGGTGCCTTGGTTCTTGGTGGTGCCCCACCGCTAATCGGGGTCAGGATTTGCGGATGATGTCATTGGTACGCGGGCGGGAAGTTGACAGTGCGTCCGGAACAACCCAACTACGCTGAGTACCTGTACGACTCGCCGTACCTGGCCGGTCCGGAATTTGCCTGCGCCGATGTGATGGTGGTCTTCCAACTCACGACTGCCGTGCTTTTCGGTGGCCGCAGAATCGATGACCTGCCAAACGCGATCTCGTATGTGAAGCGCATTGAATCGCGCCCTGCCTATATCAAGGCGACGACGATTGCGGGGCCGAAGGCAGTGCCCCCGAGTGAGTAGCATGGCAGGGCTGTTGCCGAGAAAGCCATGCTGCCGAGGCGAGGCCCAACAACCCGCTGCAGCGGACGCGTCGCAAGCGGCGTGCCGCTGAGCGGGAGCGTCAGGTCGCACGCAATCCCATGCCACGTCCCCTTCACATCGGCATAGTCGGCTGCTCGGCCGAAGGCGCCGCGCTCTGCTATCGGACCATCTGCTCCGAAGGTGCGGCAATGCTGGGTCCGCATGCGCATCCGGAGGTGTCGCTCCACACGGCCTCCCTCGCCGACTACGTCGAGTGCCTGGATCGCGGTGATCTGCAAGGTGTCGCAGACCTGATGCTCGATTCGGCCCGCAAGCTGGCCGCGGGAGGCGCGGACTTCCTGGTCTGCCCCGGCAACACGATCCACCAGGCCTTCTCGATGGTTGAGCCGGCTTCTCCGCTTCCCTGGTTGCACATTGCCGAGGTCGTGGCCTCGGAAGCGGCTGCAAGGGGATACCGCCGACTCGGCCTGACCGGTACCCGGTGGCTGGTTGCCAGTAACGTCTACCCGGAGAGGCTTGCGCTCCGAGGGCTGGAGCTCGTGCGGCCAAGCGACGACGAACGCGACGAGATGGGCCGACTCATCATGGACGAACTCGTCGTCGGCGTGATCCGACCCACAACCGTCGAGTACTTCCAGACAGTGATCCGCAGCCTGCAGGCACGCAACTGCGACGCCGTGATCCTGGGCTGCACCGAGATACCCCTGATCATCGACGACAGGAACTCGCCGCTCCCTACGCTGGACTCCACCCGACTCCTGGCGCGGGCAGCACTTTGGAGAGCCGTTGGAACGGCACAGTGAGGCCTGACCTGTCGGTCAACCGGAGCTTCCGTGGTATGCCACCCTGACCCGGTTGACGCTACGCTTCGTCAGGCCTCATGGAGAGCGCGAGCATGAAACCCCGAATCACGGTCGTGACGCTCGGTGTCGACGACCTCGAACGTGCGGTGAGGTTCTACTCCGAAGGCCTGGGGTTTCCCACGGAAGGCATCGTCGGACGCGAGTTCGAATTCGGCGCTGTCGCATTCTTCGACATGCA
>CALMSL010000072.1 GCA_937872445.1 uncultured Microbacteriaceae bacterium
TCCGGGCTTACTCCGCTACGATCCACAGGGATTCGCGCGGCACACTGAGCGTGACCGCGTCTCCCCGGGCAACTGTCTCGCCGAAGCTCGCTTCGGCGTGAACCTCCGTACCGCCGACGTTCACGACAACTTCCCGGCGCGGTCCCCGTCGAACTGTTGCTGTGACTGTGCCGAGGAGAGACAGGTAACCACTCTCGAAGGGTGCGATATCGGCGCGGGAAACGGTGACGGCTTCCTGACGGAACACGAGAGCTCCGTTGCCATCATCCAGATCGGGACTCACGTCGATCGACCCCAGCTCGGACGTGTGGCGGCCTCCGCTCACGTACCCCGGAAACGCATTTCGTCCCCCAAGTTGTTTCGCCACGGCAAGCGACGCCGGACGCTGGTAGACGCGGTCCACCGTGTCGTGTTGCAGAAGTTGTCCGTCCTCCAGCACGGCAATCCGGTCGGCCATCGCAGTCGCCTCATCCCGATCGTGCGTAACGAACAGGATGGTCGGACTGAGCGTGGCCCGGATCTCGGCGATCATCGCCTGCATGTCCTCTTTGAGCGCTGGGTCCAGCGCGCTGAAGGGTTCGTCCAGCAGAAGCACGGAAGGTCTGGAGGCGAGCGCGCGGGCAATCGCCACGCGCTGTTCCTGACCGCCGGAGAGCGACTGCGGAGGGCGTGACGCGAAAGCGGACATCCGCACCATCTCGAGGTATTCACCCGCGCGTTCCCTCGCCTGCGCCCGCCCGAATCCGGCAGCACGATCCGCAAAGGCCACGTTGTCGAGAACGGAGAGATGCGGGAAGAGGAGCGGCCGCTGAAACACCATGCCGATTCCACGCTGTTCGGGCAGCAGCGCGGTGACGTCGCGGCCTGCCAGTCGCACCTGGCCTCCGTTGGCATCCTCGAGCCCGGCGATGATGCGCAGGATCGTGCTCTTGCCGGAGCCGCTTGGGCCGACAATGGCGGTGCTTGATCCGGCCAGGACGTCGAGGTTCACCCCCTGCAACGCCGGCGGCGAAGTGGCGGAGTAGGTTTTGGGGAGCGCGGTGAGCGTGATGGCAGAGGCCATCTGGCGCCTGCCTTTCGTGGTGTGCGTGCTCTCGCAAGAAATGCGAGAAGGATCAGCGGCGGGATGACGGCCGAGAGGGACGTCACAGCGACGCTCGAATCGTTGCCGATTCCGGAGGCGCTCGAGGCGATCACGAGCGGAAGCGTGACGACGCCGCCCCCTCCGATGACAAGGGTGATCAGGTAATCGCTCCAGCCGACCAGAAAGGCAAGAAACGCGGAGCGGGCGAGTGCTGGCGCGATGAGCGGAAGGTGTACCCGCCACAGTGTGGACCGGGAGCTCGCCCCGAGAGTGCGCGCTTCTTCGTCGAATCCGTCGTCGTAGGAGGAGTAGGCGACGCGCATCGAAAACGTCGTGTACGGAATCGCGACAGCGACGAGCACGATGACGACCCCGACCATGGGCGGAACCCACGCGCGCAGCAACACCACATTGATGCCCAGAACGGCGGCGAACGGTGGCAACACGACGGGGGAGAACAGGATCGCCGTGACGAGGCGCTCGTGTTTGACCTTGTGCCGCGTGAGAGCACGCGCGGCCATCGCGCCGAGCGGGGTGGCGATCACTGTCACGACGAGCGCGAGCAGAATCGAGCGACCGAATGCCGAAGCTGCGCCGTTGCTGAGTGCCGCGTTGATCCCGTCGACGCCGAAGCTCTGCGGCAGGGCATCCGGGTAGGACCACTGGTTCGCGAAAGACCACAGTGCCAAGGGCAAAAACGGGAGTGCAAACCACAGCGTGATGAGCACGGTAGAGACAATTCTCGTGGCCCGCCCGAGCCCGCGGGACCGGGTGAGGGGACGCCCGGAGTCGCCAGGCAATTGCCGCTGTTGTTGGCTTCGCAGCGCCTCGCGAGGGTCGATGCTGCTCGTCGAGATTGTCATCGCCACGCCCGCATCCTGCGCAACCCGAGCATCGCAACGCCAACGGCTACGGCAGCCAGCGCCACGGTGATCATGGCGGCCGCTGCCGCTTCTGGTCGCGCAGTGAGGCTCGCCGAGTTGAAGAGTCTGAGCGCCATGACCGACAAGGGTTCGGGGTAGGTGCGGCCGAGCAGCCACGCGACTTCGTAGGAACCGAGCGTGTACACGAACGTGATGGTGGAGGCGACGAGAAGCGATGGAGCGGCAAGCGGCAGGATGACCATCCGCAGCCGGGTGAGCCGACTGGCTCCGAGCAGCGACGCGGTTTCATCGAACGAGGTGATTCTCGTGGCCAGCGTCCCCACGATGATGAGCGCGATGAACGCGGATTCTTTCCACGCGTATTCCGCGATCACGGCGAACCAGGATGGTCCGGCTACGAGCGCGGGCCACGCCTCAGGTGGAATGCCGAGCAGCCTGGGAAGTACACCGGAGTCGGCCAGCAGAAGGCCGACGGTCGCGGCACCGACCAGGTGCGGAACGGTGATGGCCGCCGCCCCGAGAGCCGCAATGATGCGTCCGCCCCAATTTCCGGAGATGATGAGAACCGCGGCGAAGAACCCCACGAATGCTGCGATGAGTGTGGACGCTGTCGCGATCCACAGAGAGAGCAGCGCGGAGTCCAGAAGTTCGCTACCGCTGTCGTACGCCGCGACACTCAGCTGCGGTGAACCGACGAGCGGCATGATCCCTAGACTCTGCAGAAGCGTAGGTCCCACTCCGCCGATCACGACGATCGCTGCGGGGATGATTGTCGGCAGTACGAGGAGTGCGGTTCGCCTTCGTCGAACCGCCGGTTGCTGCCGCAGTGCCGTCATTATTGGGAAGCGACCTTGGTGCGCCATCCGTCGTCGAGAGCGGGCACCCAGTCGGCAGAAAGCTCAGGATTCGCGTTGCGCGAGAGCACGTCGAAGCTGGGGACGACCGGCGACGTCGGCAGTGCATCAAAGCGGGCGCGATCGGCGTCGGGGAGCGAATCAAGATTCAGCACGGTGAACTGGCCCCACACTTTCGGGTCTGCTTTCGCGAGTTGCTGGTTGATCGAGAGGGCGACGTTCGCGACCACCATCGCCCCTGCACGGTGGGCAGCATTCGCCGGGATACCGAGGAAACTCGCGTTGCCGAGCGTGCCGTCATCCACGGTCAGGACCTTGGTTGCTGCCGGGAATGTACCGTTCTCGACGAGCGCCGTGAGGGTGGCGGGGCCGTAGGTCATTGTCATGTCAATCTGGCCGTCCGCGTACAACTTGTTGAGCTGTTCGGAGGTCGCAGGGTAGGTAGTGCCGTCACGCCACAGAGACGGGGCCAGCTTCTCAAGCCTCTCGTACAACGCGGGTGACTTCGTGTTGAATGCATCCTTGCTGTAGAGCGACGGCACGTTCTTGTAACCGCCGTTGACGCTGTAGAGCACTTCGCGCAGGAAGGCCGAGCCGGTGAAGTCCGGGGGCGCAGGGTAGGTGAATCGTCCAGGATGCGCCTGCGCCCAGTCGAGGATTCCCGCGATCGTGTGCGGCGGGTTCTTGACGAGGTCGGAGTTGTAGGCGAACGAGAACTGCGCCTTGTGCCACGGGGCTTCGCAGCCGTCGACGGGGGTGCCGAAGTCCTCGTTGAGAAGCGGGTCGGTCGCTGACACGAATTTCATGTTGGGCAGGAGCGATGTCCAGCCGCAGAGCCAGGCGTTGGCCTGCTTTCCCGTGCGGAAGTTGTCGCCGTTGATCCATACGAGGTCGACCGCTCCGCCAGTGTTTCGGCCGGCCTGCAACTCGGTGAGAACCCGGTTGAGCGCATCCTTGGTGTCGGCGATCGGTACGCGCTTGAGCGTCACCCCCTGCTTCGCAACGGCGGGTGCGAGCGTGTCATCGATGTACGCATTGCCTTGATCGTCGCCGCCCCACATCCACAGGTTCACGGTTTGCCCCTGTGCTGCTTTCTGTACGGCAGACCAGTCGGCGTATCCCGAGCCCTGAGCGCTGGCAGTCGGCGAAGCGCACGCGGTTAACGCGAGAGCACCAAACGCGAGAGTCGCAACAGCGGTGAGGGCTCGACGACGGACGGACCGGATGTTCGATAGACGGGACGATATCCGGCTCTGCACGCTGCACTCCTTGGAATTTGATGGTGATCGTTCTGCCCGCGCGAAAGTTCGGCAACGCGGTAACGCCAACGTTAGGAGCCGGTGGTTATCCAGGTCGGTGAGCCACATCACATTCGCGGGCCCCGACTCCGACCTAGCATGGGGGGAATGAACAAGTCGCGTGCCTCGAT
>CALMSL010000073.1 GCA_937872445.1 uncultured Microbacteriaceae bacterium
CTCGAGCCCGGAGTTTCCGCAACTTCGGCGGCGTCCGGCATCGCGGGGCTGTCCGTCACCTTCACCGTGTGCGGCATCCTCGCCGTGGTCCCGGCCGCGATCGGCGGTCGGCGATGATCTCTTTCGACCAGGTGACCTTCCAGTATCAGGACGCTGCGGAAGCCGTTCTGCAGGATGTCTCGCTCGCCATCCCCGAGGGGGAGTTGTGCCTTGTCGTCGGCGAGACTGGCTCGGGCAAGTCCACGCTCCTGCACCTCGTGAATGGACTCGCACCGCACTTCACGGGCGGGAACCTGACCGGTACTGTGACGGTCGGCGGGCTCGACACGCGAACGCATCCGCCCCGGGATCTCGCGGAAATCGTCGGCTTTGTCGGCCAGGATCCGATATCCGGATTCGTCACCGACCGGGTGGAGGACGAGCTCGCGTACAGCATGGAACAGCTCGGAATCCCGGCACCCGTCATGCGCCAGCGCGTCGAGGAAGTCATTGACCTTCTCGCCCTCGCCCGAATTCGACACCGCCCCCTGTCGACACTTTCTGCCGGGGAGCAACAGCGCGTCGCAATCGGCGCGGCGCTGACGGCCCAGCCTCGCGTGCTCGTGCTCGACGAACCGACATCCGCCTTGGACCCGAGCGCGGCGGAAGAAGTCCTTGCTGCCCTTTTGCGCCTCGTGCACGACCTCGGTGTCACGGTTGTGCTGGCCGAGCACCGTCTGGAGCGGGTCATCCAGTATGCGGACTCGCTCGTTGTGCTCGGAGGCGACGGTTCGGCCCGCTACGGGTCTCCTGCCGAATTGATGGCGACAAGCCCTGTCGCTCCACCCATCATCGAGCTCGGTCGGCTGGCCGGGTGGGAACCGTTGCCGCTCTCGCTCCGCGACGCCCGACGCGTTGCCGGGCGGCTGCGGGATCGGCTGGCCGAACGAGTGCCGGTGCGGCCGCGTGAGGCGCCGCCAGCCGATGCCGTGCCCGGCGCCGCACTGCCTGCCGCCGCACTGCCTGCCACCGCCCTGCGCGCAGTCGACCTGATCGTGCGCTACGGCCACGTGACCGCGGTGAACGGTATCGACCTCACGCTGAGACGCGGGGAGATCACGGCGCTCATGGGGCGCAACGGTTCGGGGAAGTCGTCGCTGCTGTGGGCGCTGCAGGGCTCAGGTCCGCGGTCCGGTGGCACCGTGCGCGTGGGCGGCATTGACCCGGCGGCGCTCCCGCCGGGCGAGGCGATCCGCCACATCGTGCTCGTTCCGCAGCGCCCATCCGACCTCCTCTACCTCGAGACCGTCGCGGCGGAATGCCGGGAATCGGATCGCGTCGCGCTCGCGCCGCCCGGGGCGACGTCCGCGATTCTGGAGCGCCTCTCGCCCGGTCTGCCGAGCACTGCGCATCCCCGGGATCTCTCCGAAGGCCAGCGGCTGGCTCTGGTCCTGGCGGTGCAACTCGCCGGTGCGCCCGCCGTGGTCCTGCTCGATGAGCCGACACGAGGGCTCGACTACGGCGCCAAAATGCGGTTGCGGTCGGTGCTGACCGAGCACATCCTGGGCGGCGCGAGCGTGCTGCTGTCGAGTCACGATGTGGAGTTCGTCGCGCGCACCGCAAACCGCGTCGTCGTGCTGTCCGAGGGGGACATCATCACGGATGGTCCGGCCCGCGACGTGCTGACGGCGAGCGCGACGTTCGCGCCGCAGGTTTCCCGCATCCTGCGGCCGGTGCACTTCCTCACGGTTGATGCCGTGCGGGATGCGTTGGGGGTGACGCCGTGACGAGCCTGCAGCGCGAAGGGCGGGTCGGCCCCGCTGGTCGCACCATGAGCATCAGGTCCGTGCGCGCACTGCCGCTGGGCGTTCGCACCGGCATCGCTCTCGCGCTCGTTTCCCTCGTCGGCGCCATGGCGTTTGCGTGGCCGCTGCTGATCGGCAGCGGATCGGTTCTCGCGCAGAACGCCGCGGCCCCTGTCGTTCTCGCGGGCGTGCTCCTGGCCGTCGTTCTCATCTCCCTCGTCGCCCTGGGCGACGGCGGGATCGACGCGAAAACGGTGACCATGCTCGGCCTGCTCGCCGCCATCGGGGCCGTGCTTCGACCGCTCTCGGTCGGCAGCGCCGGGGTCGAGTTCGTGTTTCTGTTCATCATCCTCGGCGGGCGGGTGTTCGGCGCGGGGTTCGGGTTCGCGCTCGGTTCGGTCACCCTGTTCGCGTCCGCACTGCTCACCGGCGGTTTCGGGCCGTGGCTGCCGTTCCAGATGCTCGCCGCATCCTGGATCGGCATGGGCGCCGGCCTTCTCCCGTGTCGGATGCGGGGCCCGCTCGAGCTCGTGAGTCTCGCCGGATACGCCGCCGTGAGCGGTTTCCTGTACGGCCAGCTCATGAACCTGTCGTTCTGGCCGTTCACGCTGGG
>CALMSL010000074.1 GCA_937872445.1 uncultured Microbacteriaceae bacterium
GCTTCTACTTCGGCGGACCCAAATATAAGGGGCTGCGCAACGTCATCGACAACCTCGGCGAGATCGACGCGAAATCCATCAACTCAATTCGGCTGGACGACCGCGCGACGCTGCGGATCGGGAAGTACGGGCCGTACCTCGAGGTGACGGAACCGGGCGCGGACCCGGATGCGAAGCCGCGGCGGGTGAACATCCCGGACGGCCTGGCCCCGGACGAACTCACGATCGCGAAAGCGCACGAGCTCATCGACGCCCCTGTCGTCGTCGACCGGGTGATCGGCATCAATCCGGACAACGGGAAAGAAATCGTCGCCAAGAACGGCCGGTACGGGCCCTACGTGACCGAACTCGAACCGGTGAAGGAGGTCGACGGGGCCGTGGCCGTTGAGGAACCTGCCTCCGCGGCCGCAGAAACCGTCGATCCGGCGACGGGGGAGATCATTCCGGCCAAACCGGCGAAGAAACCGGCAAAGAAGAAGTCCGCTGAACCGAAGCCGCGCACCGCATCCATTTTCGCGAGCATGGATCTTGCCACGATCGACCTGGACACGGCGCTGCGCCTGCTCAACCTTCCGCGCGTCGTCGGGCAGGATCCGGAAAGCGGCGAAGACATCACCGCGCAAAACGGCAAGTTCGGCCCCTACCTGAAAAAGGGAACCGACTCGCGATCCCTCACGAGCGAGGAGCAGATCTTCGAAATCGACCTGGCCGGAGCCCTCGAGCTGTTTGCGCAGCCGAAGTACGGGGCGCGGCGCGCGTCGAGCGCGCTCAAGGAATTCGCTGAAGACCCGGAGAGCGGCAAACCGGTGAAAGTCAAGGACGGTCGGTTCGGACCGTACGTGACCGACGGGGTCACCAATGCGACGATTCCGCGCGGGGAATCTGTGGAAGAAATCGACTTCGAACGGGCCGTCCAGCTCCTCGCGGACAAACGCGCGAAGGGACCGGCGAAGCCGAAATCCAAACCCGCCGCCCGCCGCAAGGCGCTAGCGAAGAAGCCTGCGGCAAAGAAGCCGGCGGCGAAGAAGAAGTGACCCGAGGGCTCTTCATCACCTTCGAAGGGGGTGACGGTTCGGGAAAGTCGACGCAGCTTTCCCTTCTCGTGTCGTGGCTGGAGCAACTCGGCCGCACCGTCGTGACCACGCGCGAGCCGGGCGGGACACCGCTCGGCGAGGAGCTGAGGGAGATCGTGCTGCACTCCCGAGGGCACATCACGCCGAAATCCGAAGCCCTCATTTATGCGGCAGATCGCGCCCACCACATCGCGACCAAAGTTCGGCCGGCGATCGAGCGCGGCGACATTGTCGTGCAGGACCGGTACCTGGACTCCTCGGTGGCCTATCAGGGGGTCGGACGCGACCTCGGTGCGGACGATATTCGCCGCGTATCGATGTGGGCCACGGATGGCCTGCTTCCCGACCTCACCGTTCTGCTGGACCTCGAAGAGACCCTCGGGCGCGAAAGGCTCGACACGGCGCGAACCCGCTTCGACCGGCTCGAATCGGAGGAGCAGGAGTTCCACTCCAGAGTTCGCGCCGCCTACCTCGCCCTCGCGGCAGCGGAGCCCGAGCGTTTCCTCGTGCTGGATGCCACGCGGGCCCGCGAGGATCTCGCCGGGGAAATCCGCTCCCGCGTCGCGACGCTACTGTCCTGAGTCTGCACTAGCGTCGTCATATGTCGATCTGGGACGAATTGACCGGCCAATCGGAGGCGATCGCAGTTTTTCGCGCCGCCGCCGAGCGTGAACTCGCGCGTCCCGACGGTTCGCAGGGCGCCGCGGCGGGTTCGAGCGGATCGATGACCCACTCCTGGCTCATCACCGGCCCGCCCGGTTCCGGGCGTTCCAACCTCGCCTTCGCCTTCGCCACGGCGCTGCTCAGTCCGGGCACCGAGGACGGCGATGAGGCGACCAGGCGGCAGGTGGCGGCACGCACCCATCCGGATCTGGGCGTCCTGAGCACCGAACGGGTCATCATCTCGATCGAGGAGGTCCGCGCGCTCGTGGCAACCTCCCACTTCTCGCCCTCGGTGGGCCGCTACCGCGTCATGATCATCGAGGACGCCGACCGGATGACCGAACGCACCTCGAACGTCCTGCTGAAAGCGCTCGAGGAGCCCCCGCCGCGCACCGTGTGGATTCTGTGCGCGCCGAGCGAGGCCGACCTGATCCCGACCGTGCGTTCGCGCGTGCGCAGCGTGCGCTTGAGGGTTCCGGCGGTCGCCGATGTCGCGGAGCTGATTTCGCGGCGCGACGGAGTCGATGCGGACGTCGCAACGCGCGCGGCCAGGGAGGCGCAGAGCCACATCGGGATGGCCCATCGTCTCGCCACGAACGAGCAGGCGAGAGACCGTCGCGAGCGTACACTCCGCGAGGCGCTCGGCATTCGGACCGTGTCGGATGCTGTGATTGCGGCGGGCGCGCTCCTGGAGACCGCAGCCGACGATGCGAAGGCCATCACCGAGGAACGTGATGCCGAGGAGCGGGAGTCGGCGCTGCGTTCTCTGGGTGTCGAACCGGGCGGCACCATCCCACCCGCGCTCCGGGGCCAGTTGAAGTCCCTCGAAGAGGATCAGAAGCGGAGATCGACGAGAAGTCTCAGGGACGGCCTCGATCGCATCATGGTGGATTTGCTCTCGCTGTTCCGGGATATTCTTCTCGTCCAGCTCGGCGCCGAATCGGAACCGGTCAATCTCGAAATCCTGGATCGGATTCGCGCTGCGGCGCGTGCATCGACGCCCGCGCAAACACTCGCTACGCTGGACGCGATCGCGACGGCCCGCCGCCGGATCGACAACAACGTTGCGCCGGCTCTCGCACTCGAGGCAATGCTCATCACGGCACGAAGGGTTGACGCATGAATCACCAACACGGGCGCGGCGTCCGCGCCGCGCTGGCGGCCGTGAGCCTCGCGCTGCTGGTTTCACTCAGCGGATGCGTATCTCTGTTCCTCCCACCGGCGCCGTCGACGACATCCGTTCCCACCGGGGAGAAGGTGGCGGCGGATCTTGAGCCGTTCTACGGCCAGACGCTGCATTGGTCGAAGTGCGAGGGGACGTTCCAGTGCGCCACCGCGACGGCGCCCATGGACTGGAGCGATCCGTCGCGCGGCAAGTCCATCCATCTCGCGCTGATCCGGGCAACAGCGACCGGGAACCGGTTGGGTTCCCTCCTCGTCAACCCGGGCGGTCCCGGCGGGTCCGGCTACGACTTCATCCGCGACAGCCTCAGCTACGCGGTGGACTCGAAGCTGAACGACCACTTCGATATCGTCGGGTTCGATCCGAGAGGCGTAAACAAGTCGTCGGCGGTGAAGTGCTACAACGACCCATCCGAGATGGACTCCTTCCTGTTCGACATCCCGCCGGACCCCGTGGCCTCCGACGCCTGGATCGACGATATCGAGAAATCCAACGCGGACTTCGGGGCGGCATGCCTCAAATACACGGGCGAACTTCTCGGTTTCGTCGACACGGTGAGCGCTGCCCGCGACCTCGACATGCTTCGGGCGGTTCTCGGGGACACGAAGCTCAACTACCTCGGTTACTCTTACGGGACGTTCCTGGGCGCGACGTACGCTGACCTGTTTCCGAAGAAGACGGGCCGTCTCGTCCTGGACGGCGCCGTGGATCCCGCCACGACCGATTTCGAGGTGACGGAAACGCAGGCGGTCGGTTTCGAGAACGCGGCGCGCGCGTACCTCAAGGATTGCTTCACCGGCAGCGATTGCCCGTTCAGCGGAACCGTGGATTCGGCGATGGCACGCATCCGGGCCATTCTGGATCGCCTCGATGCGAGTCCGCTGCGCGCCTCCGACGGTCGGATGCTGGGCAGCGCCGTCATGTTCACCGCAATCATCCTCCCGTTGTACAGCGAGTCGAACTGGCCCTACCTGAGCGACCTGTTCACCGACGTGCTGCAGGGCAACGCTGACTATGCGTTCCAGTTGGCGGATGCCTACTACGGCCGCAACTCCGACGGCACCTACGAGGACAACTCGACGGAAGCGTTCATCGCGATCAACTGCCTGGACTACCAGTCGGTGAGCACGCGGGCGACCTTGCGAGCGGAGGCGGCCGAGCTTGCCAAGGCAGCGCCGACGTTCGGCCCGCAAATGTCCTACGGCGGGACCTCGTGCGACCAGTGGCCGTTCAAGTCGACGAGGGTGAGGGCGCCGATCACGGCGGCCGGCTCGGCCCCGATTCTTGTGGTGGGGACGACAAACGACCCGGCAACGCCCTACCAGTGGGCCGTGAACCTCGCCAACGAGCTGGAGAACGGGCACCTGGTGACGTACCACGGCGAGGGCCACACCGCGTACAACAAGTCGAACTCCTGCGTGAACAGGACCGTGGATGATTTCTTCGTGAACGGAACGGTGCCGGGCGCGGACCCGAATTGCTGAGTGGTGCAAAATTGCACAATCTGCAACAATAAGATCATGGTTTCTTCCTCGCAGACCCCGATGCCCGGACTCCGCGAACGCAAGCGCCTCGCGACGAGGCGCGCCATCCAGCACGCCGTCGTGGACCTCGCGACCGAACACGGCTACGACCACGTCACCATCGAGGAAGTCAGTGCGGCAGCCAACGTGTCCCCTCGCACGTTCTTCAACTACTTCGCCTCCAAGGAGGAGGCCGCCGTCGGCGATGTACCGACGCTTGCCAACCTGAACGCGGCGCAGGAGTTTCTGGGCGAAGGCAGACACGAGAACCTTCTCGCCGGACTTGGGCGTCTGCTCGCGGCGGCATCCAGTTCGCTCGCCGACGACCGCGCCGAAAGTCAGCGTCGACGTGTCCTGCTCCGCGAACATCCCGCGCTCTTCGCCAAGCGGATGGCCGTCCTGCACGAGTTCGAGGACGAACTCGCTGGCCTGGTCGGCCGCAGGCTCGAGATCGACGGAGCCACCGGCCCCCAGGATCCGGCTACCCGCCAGCAGCAGGCGCGCCTCGTGGCGCTCATCGGATTCGCCACGATGAGGCACGCCTACCGCCGCTGGATCGACGAGGAGGATGACAGATCGCTGTCGAGTCGCATCCGCGAGGCGTTCGAAGAACTCGACGCCACTCTCGCGTCCACGTACGGCCGGTGATCGGCTAAGCTTTCTAGCTGTGTCTTCGCGCAGCGAAGTCCGCCGCCTTAGCTCAGTCGGTAGAGCATCTCACTCGTAATGAGAAGGTCGTCAGTTCGATTCTGACAGGCGGCTCC
>CALMSL010000075.1 GCA_937872445.1 uncultured Microbacteriaceae bacterium
GCTTCTACTTCGGCGGACCCAAATATAAGGGGCTGCGCAACGTCATCGACAACCTCGGCGAGATCGACGCGAAATCCGTCAACTCGATCCGGCTGGACGACCGCGCGACGCTGCGGATCGGAAAATACGGACCGTACCTTGAGGTGACGGAACCGGGCGCGGACCCGGATGCGAAACCGCGGCGGGTGAACATCCCGGACGGCCTGGCCCCGGACGAACTCACGATCGCGAAGGCGCACGAACTCATTGACGCCCCCGTCGTCGTGGACCGGGTGATCGGCATCAATCCGGAAAACGGGAAGGAAATCGTCGCCAAGAATGGCCGATACGGGCCCTACGTGACCGAACTCGAGCCGGTGAAGGAGGGCGCCGAGGCTCCGGCTGTCGAGACACCCGCCCCGGGGGAAGAAACCGTGGATCCGGCGACGGGGGAGATCATCCCGGCCACACCGGCGAAGAAGCCGGCGAAGAAGAAGTCCACGGAGCCGAAGCCGCGCACCGCATCCATTTTCGCGAGCATGGATCTTGCCACGATCGATCTGGACACGGCGCTGCGCCTGCTGAACCTGCCGCGCGTCGTTGGGCAGGATCCGGAAAGCGGCGAGGACATCACCGCGCAAAACGGCAAGTTCGGCCCCTACCTGAAGAAGGGCACCGATTCGCGATCCCTCACGAGCGAGGAACAGATCCTTGAGATCGACCTGGCCGGTGCGCTCGAGCTGTTTGCGCAGCCGAAGTACGGGGCGCGACGCGCCTCAAGCGCGCTCAAGGAATTCGCGGAAGACCCCGAGAGCGGCAAACCGGTGAAAGTCAAGGATGGTCGGTTTGGGCCGTACGTGACCGACGGGGTCACCAATGCGACGATTCCGCGTGGGGAGTCCGTGGAAGAAATCGACTTCGAGCGGGCCGTCCAGCTCCTCGCGGACAAGCGTGCGAAGGGGCCGGCGAAGCCGAAATCCAAGCCCGCCGCCCGCCGCAAAGCGCCAGCGAAGAAGCCCGCAGCGAAGAAACCGGCGGCGAAGAAGAAGTGACGCGAGGGCTCTTCATCACCTTCGAAGGGGGTGACGGTTCGGGAAAGTCGACACAGCTTTCTCTTCTCGTCTCCTGGCTGGAACAACTCGGCCGCACGGTCGTGACGACGCGCGAACCGGGCGGGACGCCGCTTGGCGATGAGCTGAGGGAGATCGTGCTGCACTCCCGGGGGCACATCACCCCGAAATCCGAAGCCCTCATTTACGCGGCAGATCGCGCTCACCACATTGCGACCAAGGTCCGGCCGGCGATCGGGCGCGGCGACGTCGTCGTGCAGGACCGGTACCTGGACTCCTCGGTGGCCTACCAGGGTGTCGGACGCAACCTCGGCGCGGAGGAGATTCGCCGCGTATCGATGTGGGCAACGGATGGACTGCTTCCCGACCTCACCGTTCTGCTGGACCTCGAAGAGACCCTCGGGCGCGAAAGGCTCGACACGGCGCGAACCCGCTTCGACCGGCTCGAATCGGAGGAGCAGGAGTTCCACTCCAGAGTTCGCGCCGCCTACCTCGCCCTCGCGGCAGCGGAGCCCGAGCGTTTCCTCGTGCTGGATGCCACGCGGGCTCGCGAGGATCTCGCCGGGGAGATCCGCTCCCGCGTCGCGGCACTTCTGTCCTGAGCCTGCACTAGCGTCGTCATATGTCGATCTGGGACGAGTTGACCGGCCAATCGGAGGCGATTGCGGTTTTTCGCGCCGCCGCCGAGCGCGAATTCGCGCGTCCCGACGGTTCGCAGGGCGGCGCGGCCGGCTCGAGCGGATCGATGACCCACTCCTGGCTCATCACCGGCCCGCCCGGTTCCGGGCGTTCAAACCTGGCCTTCGCCTTCGCCACCGCACTGCTCAGCCCGGGAACGGAGGACGGCGATGAGGCAACCAGGCGGCAGGTGGCGGCACGCACGCATCCGGATCTGGGCGTCCTGAGCACCGAACGGGTCATCATCTCGATCGAGGAAGTTCGTGCGCTCGTGGCGACCTCGCATTTCTCGCCTTCGGTGGGCCGCTACCGCGTCATGATCATCGAGGATGCCGACCGGATGACCGAACGCACCTCGAACGTCCTGCTGAAGGCGCTCGAGGAGCCGCCGCCGCGCACCGTGTGGATCCTGTGCGCGCCGAGCGAAGCCGATCTGATCCCGACCGTGCGCTCGCGCGTGCGCAGCGTGCGATTGAGGGTTCCCGCAATCGCCGATGTGGCGGAGCTGATTTCACGGCGCGACGGGGTCGATGCGGCCGTCGCCACGCGCGCGGCCAGGGAAGCGCAGAGCCACATCGGCATGGCCCATCGGCTTGCCACGAACGAGCAGGCGAGAGCGCGCCGCGAGCGAACGCTCCACGAGGCGCTCGGAATTCACACGGTGTCGGATGCGGTGCTTGCGGCGGGTGCGCTCCTGGAGACCGCCGCCGACGATGCGAAGGCGATCACCCAGGAACGCGATGCCGAAGAGCGGGAGTCGGCGTTGCGCTCCCTGGGGGTCGAACCGGGCGGCACCATCCCGCCCGCGCTCCGGGGCCAGTTGAAGTCGCTCGAGGAGGATCAGAAGCGGCGATCCACGAGAAGTCTCAGAGACGGCCTCGATCGCATCATGGTGGATTTGTTGTCCCTGTTCCGGGATATCCTGCTCGTCCAGCTTGGCGCCGAGTCGGAGCCGGTCAACCTCGAGATCATGGATCGCATTCGCGCTGCGGCGCGCACGTCGACGCCCGCGCAAACGCTCGCTACGCTGGACGCGATCGCGACGGCGCGCCGTCGGATCGACAACAACGTTGCGCCGGCCCTCGCGCTTGAGGCAATGCTCATCACTGCACGAAGGGTTGACGCATGATCCACCAACACCGGTCTGGCATCCGCGTTGCGCTTGCTGCGGCGACCCTGGCGCTGCTGATCCCGCTCAGCGGATGCGTGTCGCTCTTCCTTCCCCCCGCGCCGTCGATGACCTCCGCGCCCACCGGGGAGAAGGTGGCGGCAAATCTCGAGATATTTTACGGTCAGACCCTGCACTGGTCGAAGTGCGAAGGAACGTTCCAGTGCGCGACCGCGATGGCTCCGATGGACTGGAGCGATCCTTCGCGGGGCAAGCCGATTCATCTCGCGCTGATCCGGGCGGCGGCGACGGGAAACCGGTTGGGTTCCCTGCTCGTGAACCCTGGCGGTCCGGGCGGGTCCGGCTACGACTTCATTCGGGACAGCCTCAGCTACGCCGTGGACTCGAAACTGAATGACCACTACGACATCGTCGGATTCGATCCGAGAGGCGTGAACAAGTCGTCGGCCGTGAAGTGCTACAACGACCCATCCGAGATGGACGCGTTCCTGTTCGACATTCCGCCGGACCCGGTCGCCTCTGACGCCTGGATCAATGACATCGAAAAGTCGAACGCAGATTTCGGGGCGGCATGCCTCAAATACACCGGCGAACTCCTCGGTTTCGTGGACACCGTGAGCGCCGCCCGCGACCTCGACATGCTGCGGGCGGCACTCGGGGACACGAAGCTCAACTACCTCGGGTACTCCTACGGGACATTCCTGGGGGCAACGTACGCCGAGCTGTTTCCGAAGAAGACCGGCCGACTCGTTTTGGACGGTGCGGTGGATCCGGCGACATCCGATTTCCAGGTGACCGAGACGCAGGCCGTTGGGTTCGAGAACGCGGCGCGCGCATACCTGAAGGATTGCCTCACCGGCACCAAGTGCCCGTTCAGCGGGACCGTGGATTCGGCGATGGAGCGCATCCGAGCCATTCTGGACCGCCTCGATGCGAGCCCTTTGCGTGCCACCGACGGTCGGATGCTCGGCAGCGCGGTCATGTTCAACGCGATTATCCTCCCGCTCTACAGCCAGTCGAACTGGCCATACCTGAGCGATTTGTTCACCGATGTTCTGAAGGGCAACGCGGACTACGCGTTCCAGCTTGCCGACGCATACTACGGTCGCAACGCGGACGGCACCTACGCGGACAATTCCACGGAGGCGTTCATCGCGATCAACTGCCTGGACTACCAGTCGGTGAGCACGAGGGCGACGTTGCGCGCGGAGGCGGCCGAACTGGCCAAGGCGGCGCCGACGTTCGGTCCGCAAATGTCCTACGGTGGCACGTCGTGCGACCAGTGGCCGTTCACATCCATCCGGGTGAGGGCGCCGATAAAGGCGGCCGGCTCGGCACCGATTCTCGTGGTGGGGACGACAAACGATCCGGCCACGCCATACCAGTGGGCCGTGAACCTCGCGGGAGAGCTGGAGAACGGGCACCTCGTGACCTATCACGGCGAGGGCCACACCGCATACAACAAGTCGAACTCCTGCGTGAACACGGCGGTGGACGATTTCTTTGTGGACGGCACGGTTCCCGGCAAAGACCCGAATTGCTGAGTGCGGCGAAATTGCACAGTCTGCAACAATAAGACCATGGTTTCTTCCTCGCAGACCCCGATGCCTGGACTCCGTGAACGCAAGCGCCTTGCGACGAGGCGTGCCATCCAGCACGCCGTAGTGGACCTCGCATCCGAACACGGCTACGACCAGGTCACCATCGAGGAAGTCAGTGCTGCTGCCAACGTGTCTCCCCGCACGTTCTTCAACTACTTCGCCTCCAAGGAGGAGGCCGCGGTCGGCGACGTCCCAACTCTTGCCGGTCTGGCGGCGGCACAGGAGTTCCTCGTGGAGGGCCAGCAGGAGAACCTCCTGTCCGGGCTCGGACGCCTTCTGGCCGCGGCATCGAGTTCCTTCGCCGACGACCGGTCCGATAGTCAGCGACGCCGAGTGCTGCTCCGAGAGCACCCTGCACTGTTCGCCAAGAGGATGGCCGTCCTGCACGAGTTCGAAGACGAACTGGCTGACCTCGTCCGCCGCAGGCTCGCGATTGACGAACTCAATGCCGACGAAAATCCGGAGGCACTTCAGCAGCGGGCACGCCTCGTGGCGCTCATTGGGTTCGCCACCATGAGGCACGCCTACCGCCGCTGGATCGAGGCGGAAGATGACAGGTCGCTGTCGAGTCGCATCCGGGAGGCATTCGCCGAACTGGATGCCACACTCGCGTCCACGTACCGATCGGTGATCGGCTAAGCTTTCTAGCTGTGTCTTTGCACTGCAAAGACCCGCCGCCTTAGCTCAGTCGGTAGAGCATCTCACTCGTAATGAGAAGGTCGTCAGTTCGATTCTGACAGGCGGCTCC
>CALMSL010000076.1 GCA_937872445.1 uncultured Microbacteriaceae bacterium
GAACGGGGGGAGGGCGACGAGGCGGTGGGGGGGGGGGAGGGGCTAGGGGGTTTCTGCCAAAGGATCCCCGCCGAACCCGGAACCCCCAAACCCCTCCGCCCGCCGCCGTAGTTCGCTCCCTGAGGAGGCCTGAAAGGCCGTCTCGAAGGGAGCCAACGGAGATACCGCGGGTGTATTCTGGTCGGCTTGCCACCGGTGAGCCTTCGATACTCGGAGTCATTCATGACTGGGGCGCACCATGGGCTACATCGACGTCAACGGGGTGTCCCTGTCGTTGCCGGACGGGCGGCCGCTGCTCGACGACGTGAGTTTTCGCGTGGGCGAGGGAGTGACGAGCGCGCTCATCGGCGCGAACGGTGCCGGCAAGACGACGCTGCTGCGCATCATCCGTGGCGAGCAGAAAGCGGATGCCGGTGCGATCTCGATCGACGGCGCACTCGGTGTCATGGACCAGTTCGTCGGGCACGTGCGCGACGAATCCACGGTGCGCGACCTGCTCATCTCCGTCGCGCCCCGGCGCATCCGAAAGGCAGCGCTCGCGCTAGACCGCTCTGAGCTGGCGATCATCGAGCACGACACCCTCGAAACCCAGATGAGCTACGCGGAGGCGCTCGCCGAGTACGCGGATGCCGGCGGGTACGACGAAGAGACCATCTGGGACCAGTGCACAATGGCAGCGATCGGCATCCCGTTCGAGCGGGCCAAATATCGCGAAGTGCGCACGCTCTCCGGGGGTGAGCAGAAGCGGCTCGCGCTCGAGGCCCTGCTGCGCGGGCCGGATGACGTTCTGCTGCTCGACGAACCGGACAACTACCTCGACGTGCCCGCCAAGCGCTGGCTCGAGCAGTCGCTGCGCGCCACGAAGAAGACGGTGCTTCTGGTGAGCCACGACCGCGAGCTGCTCGCGCAGGCCGCCGACCGCATCATCACGCTCGAGCTGGGCGGTGCGGGCAGCACGACCTGGACGCACGGAGGGGGATTTGGCAACTACCACGACGCGAGGCGGGATCGGATGGAGCGTCTCGACGAGCTTCGTCGCCGCTGGGACGAGCAGCACCTGAAACTCAAGCAGCTCGTCCAGGCGATGAAAGTGAAGGCGGCTGCGAGCGACGAGTTTGCCTCGCGCTACCATGCCGCCGTGACGAGGCTGCGCAAGTTCGAAGAGGCGGGGCCGCCGTTGGCACGGCCGGTCGACCAGGACCTGTCGATGAGGTTGCGCGGCGACCGCACGGGCAAACGCGCGGTCGTGTGCGAACAACTCGAACTCACCGGACTCATGGCGCCATTCGATCTCGAAGTGTGGTTCGGTGACCGGGTTGCAGCGCTCGGCTCGAACGGCTCAGGCAAGTCGCATTTCTTGAGGCTCCTCGCACTGGGCGGCACGGACCCGGATCCGCGCGCTGGGCACATCACCTCGGTCGGTGCGACGCTCGCCCCGGTCGCACACAATGGCGTGGCCAGGCTCGGCGCGCGCGTCGTTCCCGGATGGTTCGCGCAAGTGCACGAGCATCCGTCCCTCCTCGGCCGCACCGTGCTCGACATCCTGCACCGCGGCGACGACAACCGCGCAGGGATGGCGCGCGAAGCCGCGAGTCGTGCCCTCGACCGGTACGGTCTTGCTGGCGCCGCGGAGCAGAACTTCGAGTCGCTGTCCGGCGGACAACAGGCGAGGCTGCAGATCCTTCTGCTCGAACTGAGCGGAGCGACTCTGCTGCTCCTTGACGAACCGACTGACAACCTGGACCTCGTGTCGGCAGAGGCGCTGCAGGATGCGCTCGAGCGGTTCGAAGGGACCGTCATCGCCGTCACCCACGACCGGTGGTTTGCGCGATCCTTCGACCGGTTCCTCGTCTTCGGCGCCGACGGGCGAGTCTACGAGTCGGATGAGCCCGTGTGGGATGAGGCGCGGGTCGCCCGCGCCCGCTGACTTTCATTATTCAGGAGGTGGTGTGAAAGTTGAGCCGTACTGGTCACTCCTGCCCCATCACCTCCTGAATGATGAAAGTCGGGCGACGGCCTCGGTGAGGGTGTCGGGCGCGCAGGCCAGGTTCAGGCGGGCGAAGCCGCGGCCGGGGTCGCCGAACGGCGGCCCGTTGCTGAGAGCCACCCTCGCGTGCTCGAGGATGTGCGCGGCCGGGTCATCCCCCCAGCCGAGTGCGGTGAAGTCGAGCCAGGCGAGATAGGTGGCTTCCGGCATCCGGTGTTTCACCTCAGGCAACTGGGAATCAAGGAGGGTTGCGAAGAGACGCCGGTTCGCGTCGAGGGAGGCGATGATGCCGTCCAGCCATTCGCCGCCGTCCCGGTACCCGGCCACGCTCGCCTTCAGGCCCAGGAGGCTCGTGCGCCAGTACACCTCGTCCGGCATGGACCCGACGATCGCCTCCTTCGACTTGCCCGCGGTGACCATGATGGCGCACTTGAGCCCGGCCAGGTTCCACGCCTTGCTCGCGGCAGTGACGCACACGCCCACGTCGCGCGCGGCATCCGACACCGAAAGGAACGGGGTGAACAGGGAATCCGGGTAGGTGAGCGGGCCATGGATTTCATCGCTCACGACGGTTGCCCCGTACTTTGCCGCGAGCTCCGCGACGGCACGCAACTCTTCTGCAGAGTGCGCCCGCCCGACCGGGTTGTGCGGGTTGCACAGCAGGTACGCTCGGGCGCCGGCCTCGAATGCCTCCTCGATTCCGTCGAGGTCGAGCGACCAGCCGGAGTCGATTCCGCCGGCCAGCGGCACCTCGACGACGCGCGCACCCGACTCTGCGACGAGGTCGAAGAACGGAAAGTACACAGGCGGGTTGATGATGACGCCGTCGCCGGGCTTCGTCACGCGGCGCAGCGTCTCGACGATCGCGACCCCGACATCCGTCGTCGTCCACACCTGCGCGGGGTCGACGGCCCAACCCCAGCGAGCATCCGCAAACCCGGCGAACGCCTCGGGAAGTTCGGAAGTGGGCGGCGTGTAGCCGGTGTCCGAGTTGCGGATGGCGGCCATGAGCGCGTCCTGGATGGGCGGCGCGAGCGGGAAGTCCGTTTCCGCGACGAACAGGGGGAGCACATCTTCGGGGAACATGCGCCATTTCACGCTCGAGCGCTGGCGGAGAAGAGTCATCGGGTCGGCATGCACATCCATACCCCCAGCTTGCCACCTTGTGTGGGTCCCAAATGAAGGAGTTCCCGGTGCGCAGGTCCGTGATTCCGGGCTGATAGCGGGCAGCGGATGCTCGATCTCCTTCATTTCGGACAGAACCGACGGGAGGGCCGGGAAGATAGGCTTGATTCTGTGAGTGATATCGAGATCGGACGATCCAAACGCGGTCGACGGGTTTTCGCGTTCGACGACATCGCGATCGTCCCGAACCGGCGCACGCGCGACCCGGAGGACGTCTCTGTGAGCTGGACGATCGACGCGTACCAGTTCGAAATTCCGGTGCTCGCGGCCCCCATGGACTCTGTGGTGTCGCCGGAGACAGCGATCCTCATCGGAAAGCTCGGCGGTCTCGGCGTACTGAATCTGGAAGGTCTGTGGACCAGGTACGAGAACCCGACGCCGCTGCTCAAGGAAATCAGCGAGCTTCCGGCCGACCAGGCGACGAAGCGCATGCAGGCGATCTACAAGGAGCCGGTCAAGCCGGAACTTGTGACGAGTCGGCTCGCCGAAATTCGCGCTGCGGGCGTCACCGTCGCTGGCGCACTGTCCCCCCAGCGCACCCAGGAGCTGTATAAGACCGTCGTTGAGGCGGGCGTCGACCTGTTCGTTATCCGCGGCACGACCGTGAGCGCGGAGCACGTGTCGCAGAACCAGGAACCGCTCAACCTCAAGAAGTTCATTTACGAGCTCGACGTGCCGGTAATCGTCGGCGGAGCGGCCGGGTACACCCCGGCGCTGCACCTCATGCGCACCGGGGCGGCCGGTGTTCTCGTCGGCTTCGGCGGCGGTGCAGCGTCGACGACGCGCGCGAGCCTCGGCATCCATGCCCCCATGGCGACGGCGGTCGCGGATGTCGCGGGCGCGAGGCGCGACTACCTCGATGAGTCGGGCGGCCGCTACGTGCACGTGATCGCGGACGGCGGGCTCGGAAGCTCCGGGGACATTGTGAAGGCGATCTCCGTCGGCGCGGACGCCGTCATGCTCGGCAGTGCGCTCGCAAGGGCGACCGAAGCTCCGGGCCGCGGCAAGCACTGGGGCGCTGAAGCGCACCACTCTGAACTTCCCCGCGGCAACCGGGTCGACGTCGGGTCGGTGGCACCGCTCGAACAGATTCTGTTCGGCCCGGCCGAGGTGGCGGATGCGACGGTCAACCTGATTGGAGCGTTGAAACGCTCCATGGCGACGACCGGATACTCGGATCTCAAAGAGTTTCAACGGGTCGAGGTCGTACTCTCCCCGTACCACGCGTAAGGACATCCATGGCAAAGAAGACGGTCACTCGATCCTCCCGGCTCGGTCCGGCCGAACGTTCAGCGGCGATCACCGCCCTGAAGGAGAAGGAACTCGACATCCTGGTCGTGGGCGGCGGCATCGTCGGCACGGGCAGCGCGATGGATGCGGTCACCCGCGGCTTGCGCGTCGGCATGGTGGAGGCGCGCGACTGGGGCAGCGGCACGTCGAGCCGGTCGTCGAAGCTCGTGCACGGCGGCATCCGGTATCTGGAGCAGCTGAATTTTCGTCTCGTGCGGGAGGCGCTCATCGAACGCGGGCTCCTGTTGCAGCGGATCGCCCCGCATCTGGTTCGTCCGGTGCGGTTCCTCTACCCGCTGAAGACCCCGATCATCGAACGCCTCTACATTGGCGCCGGGATGCTCCTGTACGACCTGTTCAGCTACAGCGGCGGCCGTCCGCCCGGTGTCCCGCACCACCGCCACCTGAGCAAACGGCAAGTGCACAAGCTCATGCCGAGCCTGCGCGACGATGCCCTGGTCGGTGGCATCACCTATTACGACGCGCAGGTAGATGATGCGCGCTATGTCGCGAGCCTGGCCCGCACTGCATCCTTCTACGGCGCGCACGTGGCAAGCAGGGTGCGCGTCGAAGGTTTCCTGAAAGTGGGTGAAAGGGTCGTCGGCGTGCAGGCGCACGACCTGCTCACCGGTGAGCGTTTCGACATCAGGGCCCGCCAAGTGGTGAACGCGACCGGCGTGTGGACGGATGACACCCAGGCCATGGTGGGCGAGCGCGGCCAGTTCAAGGTTCGGGCGTCGAAGGGCGTTCACCTCGTGGTGCCGCGGGACCGCTTCCAATCCAAGGTTGGGCTTCTGTTGCGCACGGAGAAAAGCGTGCTGTTCGTCATCCCGTGGGGCAGGCACTGGCTCATTGGCACGACGGACACCGACTGGAACCTGGACAAGGCGCATCCCGCCGCGACCGCCGCCGACATCGACTACCTGTTGAAGCACGTGAACAAGGTCATCAACGTGCCGCTCACCAGGGAGGATGTGGAGGGCGTATACGCGGGCCTTCGCCCCCTGCTCGCCGGGGAGAGCGACGAAACGTCGAAGCTGTCGCGCGAGCACATCGTCGCGCACAGCGTGCCGGGCCTCGTCGTGATCGCCGGCGGCAAGTGGACGACGTACCGCGTGATGGCGAAGGATGCGATCGACGAGGCGGTCGCCGCTCTCGACGGGCGCGTCCCCGAAAGCACCACGGAGGACATCGCGCTGCTCGGCGCAGAGGGCTATCAGGCCGCGTGGAACAAGCGGGCGAAGATCGCCAGGGCCTTCGGCGTGCACAAGGTGCGCATCGAGCACCTGTTGAACCGGTACGGGACGATGACGGATGAACTGCTCGATCTGATCCGGGCCCGCCCGGAATTGGGCTCACCGCTTCCCGGCGCGGACGACTACCTTGAGGCGGAGGTGGTGTACGCGGCAACGCACGAGGGTGCTCTGCACCTAGATGACGTTCTGGCTCGCCGCACCCGCATCTCGATCGAAGCGTGGGATCGCGGGGTCTCCGCGGCACCTGTTGCGGCCCGCCTCATGGGCGAGGTGCTCGGATGGGATGACGCGCGGGTGAAGCGGGAGGTCGCGTTCTACCTGAAGCGGGTGACCGCCGAGCGGGAAAGCCAGGAGCAGACGAGCGACGCTGCGGCGGATCGGGTTCGGCTGGAAGCACCCGATATCTCCATCGAGAACTAGTCGTGCTCCGCATTGCGCTCAGGCCGCGCTGGATCGCGGCGCTCGTGCTCGCCCTGGCGGTGGCCGCCGGGTTCGCGCTGCTCTCCCAGTGGCAGTTGTCGCGCAGCGTGAGCACCGGAACCGTCGTGCAGCGTCCGACCGAAACCACGCTGCCACTGAGCGAGGTGGCGACGCCGCAGCAACCGCTCAAGGCGACCGCTGACGGTCAGCGCGTGAGCGTGAGCGGACATTTCGTCCCGGGCGACAACCTGGTGCTGAGCGACCGCTACAACGGCGGCGCACGCGGCTACTGGGTGGTCGCGCATCTCACTGCGGGCGATGCGGGTGTTGCCGTGGCACTCGGCTGGACGCCGTCGAAGGACGAGGCGCATCGGGCGGCGGCCGCGTTCGATGGCGGGGAGGCCACGGTATCCGGGCGCCTCGTCGCGGATGAGGGCCCGCAGACCGGCGACTTCCAGTCGGGTTCTCTCACCACGCTGTCGATGGCGGCCATGGTGAACCTGTGGTCCGAGGTCGATTCGGGCGGGGTGTACAACGGGTACATTGTCGCGAACACCCCGGTCGCCGGACTGGAGAAAATCGACTCGCCGAGGCCGAGCCAAGAGGTCGAATTGAATTGGCTCAACCTGTTTTACGCGGCCGAATGGGTGATTTTTGCAGGGTTTGCCGTCTTCCTCTGGTGGCGCCTCGTACGGGACGTGTGGGAGAGGGAACAAACCCCGGCTTCCGTAGACTAGAGGCATGCTTCAACTGCCCCGATCCGCCGACATCCCCCGCATTCGCAAGACCCTCGCGGTGTACAAGGTTTCCGCGATCGTGACCGGATCCTTCCTTCTCCTCCTCTGCCTCATGATGGTGTTCCGTTACGGGTTCGGCGTCGACATCGAGATTGGCGGCCCCGGCGGGTTCCTCGCCCTCACGCCGAAGGACTGGATTGTGGCGGTGAACCTGTCCACGGTCATCCTCATCGTGCACGGCTGGCTCTACGTCATTTACTTGGCGTGCGACTTCGTGCTGTGGCGACTCCTGGGTTGGACGTTCGGCCGGTTCCTGCTCATCGCGCTCGGCGGAATCGTTCCGCTGTTGTCGTTCTTCTACGAGCGCACCGTTCCGCGCAGGGTGAACGCCGCTCTTGACGCGGTGGAGGTGCCTGCGTGACCCAGTCCGGCCCGGTTCTCGTTGTCGACTTCGGGGCACAGTATGCGCAACTCATTGCGCGCCGGGTTCGCGAGGCGAACGTGTATTCGGAGATTGTGCCGCACACGGTGACGGCGGCGGAGATCGCCGAGCGGCAACCGTCCGCCGTGATTTTGAGCGGCGGGCCCTCCAGCGTGTATGAGGCGGGTTCGCCCGCGTTCGACGCCGGAATTCTGGACCTCGGCGTTCCGATCCTCGGCATTTGCTACGGGTTCCAGATGATGGCGAAGCAGCTCGGCGGCGAGGTCGCCAGGACGGGCCTTCGCGAGTACGGGGCGACGGATGTCCGGCTCGCGGGCGACGGCGGCACCCTGATGTCCGGGCAGCCGGCCGCGCAAACCGCGTGGATGAGCCACGGCGATTCCGTCGCGGCGGCGCCGGACGGCTTCACTGTGCTCGCGTCCACCACGTCCACGCCGGTCGCGGCGTTCGCGAGCGACGAGCGCAAGCTATACGGGGTGCAGTGGCATCCGGAAGTGAAGCACTCGGAGTTCGGCCAGCGCGTGCTCGAGAACTTCCTGCACAACGCGGCGGGGATTCCCGCGGAGTGGACGAGCGGCAGCATCATCACCGAGCAGGTTGAACGCATCCGGGAGCAGGTAGGCGGCGCTCGCGTAATTTGCGGGCTGTCCGGCGGCGTGGATTCCGCTGTGGCCGCGGCGATCGTGCATGAGGCGGTCGGCGACCAGCTCACGTGCATTTTCGTGGACCACGGACTCCTCCGCCAGGATGAGCGCCGCCAGGTGGAGGAGGACTTCGTCGCCTCAACCGGTGTGCGCCTTGTCACGGTGGATGCTGTGGACCAGTTCCTTGACGCCCTGGCCGGGGTGACCGACCCTGAGACCAAACGCAAAATCATCGGGCGGGAATTCATCCGCTGCTTCGAGAGCGCCGCCGAGGCTCTCGTACTCGAGGCGAAGGCGGAAGGTGAAGGTATTCGGTTCCTCGTGCAGGGCACGCTGTACCCGGACGTCGTGGAGTCTGGCGGCGGTTCGGGCACCGCGAACATCAAGAGCCACCACAACGTGGGCGGTCTGCCCGAGGACATGCAGTTCGAGCTCGTGGAGCCCCTGCGCACGCTGTTCAAGGACGAGGTGCGCGCGGTCGGGCGCGAACTCGGTCTGCCGGAGGGCATCGTTTCGCGCCAGCCGTTCCCCGGTCCCGGGCTCGGCATCCGCATTGTCGGTGAGGTCACGCGCGAGCGCCTCGAGCTGCTGCGGCACGCGGATGCGATTGCTCGCGCCGAGTTGACGGCGGCGGGCCTCGACGCGGAGATCTGGCAGTGCCCTGTCGTGCTGCTCGCGGATGTGCGCTCGGTGGGCGTCCAGGGTGACGGTCGCACGTACGGCCACCCGATCGTGTTGCGGCCGGTGTCGTCGGAGGACGCGATGACGGCGGACTGGTCGCGACTGCCTTATGACGTGCTTGCGCGCATCTCGAACCGGATCACGAACGAGGTGGACGGTGTGAACCGCGTCGTACTCGACGTCACGTCGAAACCTCCGGGCACCATTGAGTGGGAATGACTGACGACGACCGCGAAAGGTTGCGCCGCATCGCCTACGGGCCGGGTTCGAGTGCTGCGGAGCGCGGCAAGGCCGAGGCGGCACTGCGGGAGTACACGGTGGCCGCAGACTCGGAGACCCCCTCTCAAGAGAGCGACAGCCCTGAAGCCGTCCGCCCAGAGGAGCGAGGGCGATCCCCGGATGTGTCAAGCGAGCCCCTCGAGACGCACAAGGCAGATTGTCCGGAGCAGGTGCGCGTACCCGGTATCCGCCCCGTGTGGCTCATCCCGATAGTTGTCGCAGCTTTGGCACTGGGAGCACTCGGCGCACTGAGTGCAACCGGTCAGCTTGCGCGCAATCCCACGGCTGCCGCGCCATCGGTGTCGTCAACTCCTCAGGAATCGGATGGGCCGCGCGCCACACAGTTTCCCAGCGGTGATCTTGAGGCGGCCGATCGTGCCTTCGCGCGCAGTCAGCAGCCAGAGGATGCCTTTCCTGACACTAATCTCCTGGAGGCGAACTCTATCGATCCGGGCAACGTGAGACTCCTCGAGGCGACCAATCCGGACGGGGAGGCGATAAGCGTGTGGGCGGGAACAAATCGATTGGGGTATCTGTGCCTTCTTGCCACGGTGGGCCCCGAACAGGCCGGGGCGGCATCGTGCGCTTCACGGGCAGATTTTGCGCGTGGTGGTGGAATCGGTTTCGGAATAAACGGTTTCCTGGTCTCCTGGAATGGCAAAGGAGTGAGCATTGACGCGGGTGTCCGTTGAATTAAGGCGCACTCACCGCTCCTCAACCTACGTGCTGATCCGACGTCTCCGCACAGGCCCGGACGTTAAGTTCGGTCAGGGTGTGTAGCCTCTGGCATTCTTGACTCTGCTCGACGAAGATAAAGGGGTGACTACCGTGACCGAACCGCAAGTGTGGACCATGATTGGCGTGTTCTCCGCGCTCATGTTCGGGACGTGGACCATCATTTCGACACTCTTTGTGCGAGTCGTTCGCACGGAGATTGGTGGTCTCCGGAGCGAAATGGGTGGCCTGCGGGGTGAAATGGGTGGTTTGCGGGCAGAAATGAACGCCCGGTTCGACACGGTGAACGTCAAAATCGATGGGCTGGACCGCGACGTACAACTTCTCATGAGTCGAGAGTTCGGAAAATAGCGGGACTACCGAACCTGCGGTCCCGCCGCAATCTAAGCGCTTAGTTGCGCAGGATCGCGAGCAGGCGCAGGATCTCCAGGTACAGCCAGACGACGGTGACCATGATGCCGAACGCGGCCGTCCAACCGTACACGCGCGGCGCGCCCCGGCTCACACCCGTCTTGATGTTGTCGAAATCGAGCACGAGGGAGTAGGCGGCGAGCAGAATCACCAGAATGCCAAGGATCAGGCCAAGCGGAATCCCGAAGATCTCGGCACTGCGCATCCCGAACGGCTGGTTGTTGACGCCGGTCACCATCAGGATGAGATTCAGTACCGAGAACGCGAGGTACCCGACCATGGCGATCAGGAAAACCTTCGTCGCTTTTTTGGATGCGCGCACCTTGCCGCTCGCGAAGAGGGCGAGCGTGACGCCGATCACGACAAGCGTGCCGAGAACCGCCTGGATGGCGATTCCCGAGTACATGGTTTCGAAGAAGTTGGTCACGCCACCGACGAAAACGCCCTCCACGGCGGCGTAGATGAGAATCAGCGCGGGCGACGGCTTCTTCTTGAAGATGTTGACGAGCGCGAGCACGAATCCGACGATCATGGCCGGCAGGAACAGCGCGGGCAGCATCCAGCCGACGACGGCGCCGCCGAGCAGGATCGCGAAGCTGAAGACGATCTTGATGATCGTGTCTTCGTAGCTCATCCGATCCGTCTGCGCGGGCGTGGCCGACGGCTGCGAATACAGTTCCGTCAACTGCTGGGCGCTGAGATCCCCCGTGGCCGGTCGCGACAGCTGGGCAGCTTTGGCCGCGCTCGCGGAGAACGCGGGCGAGTTGGTGAATACCGGATTCGATGACGCCATGGGTTCCTCATTCTTTCGGGGGAATCGCTTGGAGCCAATCTAACCCGAAATCGCTGTGGATCTGCCCGACATCGCCGCGAGCGAACGCGCCAGCCAGGCCGACCCACTGAGTGCGGCGCCGGAAATCGGCAGCACGACAACCCCCCAGCCGTAGTCCGGGAAAGTCTGGGACAGCACGGCGGCCACCAGCAGCGGCACCACCACCGTCAGGTAGCTGACAAGAGGTCGCTGGCGAAGGAGCAGCCACGCGGCGAACGGGAACACGAGGAACACCGTGGCGGGAGCACCGTTCAGCAGGACGATTGTCGTCAGTGCGCCGATGCCCGCACCGAGTATCCGCCGCCATCCCACCCCGGGGAGGATGCACCACCCGGTGATGTGGGCGAACAGGCCGAGCGGCAAAACCACCAGAGAGTAGGCGGAGGTGAGCTGGACGAGCGCGCCGCCCGCAAAAATCAGGGCAACACCCGCCGCGTATCTGGCGGGGTAGGACCCCCACCGCAACGGAAGTCGTGACGCCGGTTCACGCCACTTCGGGCGTGATTCAGGCATTCGAGGCGTAAATCTGCACCGCCGCGTAGATGATGAGGACCAGGCCGAGTGCGCCCATCGCAACGCCCACCCAGAACCCTGCGCCGTACTTCGAGGTCATCGACTCTGAGGGGTCAGGGGGAAGTGCGGTGGATGGCGCAGGCACCGGAAGCGATGCGGCTCTGGGCCGTGCGGGGGAAGGAAGGCCCGCCGTGGGCAGCGCGTCCAAATTGCTCGTTGACGGGGACGCCACGGTTGAGCTCAGAATTGCGGCGCTTCGCTCGGCCGAATGCAGCGTGGGCCGCCCGCAGTAGATGCAGAATTTCCAGCGCGAGTCGAGTTCGCGGCCGCAACTCTCGCAACTGTCCATAATCAAGCAGATTACCAACAGTCGACATCGCGTAGCGTTGCAGTGTGAAATCGGCTCCGCGGCCCCGACCGCTCGTCATCGCCCATCGGGGTGCGTGCGGTTACCGCCCGGAGCACAGCCGGGCCGCGTACGAGCTTGCGCTCAACATGGGCGCGGATGCCGTGGAGCCGGATATTGTCACCACCCGCGACGGTGTTCTGGTGATCCGCCACGAAAACGAGATCTCGGGCACCACGGATGTCGCGTCGCGAACCGAGTTCGCGGACCGTCGCACGACGAAGACGATCGACGGGCAGAAACTCACCGGATGGTTCACCGAAGACTTCACCTGGGCTGAACTGAAGACCCTGCGGGTGCGCGAGCGGTTGCCCGAGCTGCGGGGTACTGCTTTCGACGAAGAGCAGGGCATCCTGCGCCTGACCGACCTGCTTGAGTTGCTCGACGCTCACGGCGATACCGGCATGGTCGCGGAGATCAAGCACCCGACCTACTTCGATTCGATCGGATTTCCGCTCGGCGAGCTGGTGGCGGCGGAGCTTGCGGACGCCGGATGGAAGGCTGACCCGCGGCTCGTGGTGGAGTGTTTCGAAACGGGTGTGCTCGCGCAGGTGCGCGCGCACGGGATCGGAGCGCGGTACGTGTTCCTTCTGGAGGCGTCGGGGGCGCCCGCGGATGAGGTTGCGGCGCGGGGCCGGGACGCGAAGGCCTTCGCCGAGTACCTCACTGAGGAGGGGCTCGCCGAACTCGCGGCATCCGGCATGGACGGGATCAGCGTTGACAAACACCTGCTTCTCGCGACGGATGCCTCCGGCCAGGTGACCGGCACGACGGATCTCGTCGACCGAGCGCACGCGGCTGGACTCACCGTGTTCTGCTGGACGCTGAGGGCCGAGAACAACTTCCTTGCGAAAAACTTTCGCAGGGCCGGAGGGGCAAAGGAGTACGGCGAGTGGCTGGAGGAGTTCCAGCTGATCATGCGCACGGGTCTCGACGGTGTGTTCGCCGACCAGCCGGACCTCGCCATTGAGGCGCGTGCCGGGCTCTGACCTGCACCCGACGTAGTCTCGGGCCCAAATGAAGGCAATTTGAATCGATGGCACGCATTCATATGGCGCATGCTGAGCTGGTTCGGAGAATCTCCTTCATTTGGGTCCCGCGGGTGGGAGCTCGCCGGTGTCCGGCATTTCGACCACGGATGCAACGGGTCAGAGGTGGTCGCCTCGTGCCACGGCCGCAAGGACGGCGCGTTCAACTTCATGCCACCGGTAAATCACCTGGTTGTAGCTGAACCGGAGTACGACGAAGTCGATGGCACAGAGTCGCGCATCGCGGCTTCGATCAAGCTCGAAGCGAACTGGGTCGATGTGATATGCAGCACCATCCACTTCAACAACGAGCCGCCTGCCGATCAGGAAGTCGACGCGTTTCCCATCGATCCAAACCTGCCGCGCCAACGGCAATTTGTGTTGGGCAAGTCGGACGTAGGTTATGGACTCGGTGCCACTCTCACAGATTCCGTCAGCGAGGAGCAGGATGGGCAGGGCTTTCGGTGTAGCGCTAGCGAGAGCCTTCCATTCCGGGAAGGTCATCAGTGGCGCCGTACCTCTTCCGAACGAACGTAGGCCAGAGTTTGCGATCGCGACCGAATACTCGATTGGTTGACAGCGTGCTACTTCAGTCAGGCAGGGAAGTGGATCCAGCACGAGACGCGAGCCTGATCGTGGTTTTGGGCTCCAATGCGTCGTCACTCCGGAGGGATTCCTGCCAAGTCGTCGTCGCATGTCGTCGGGCGTCCGCAGCCTGCACTCGTTGTGGTGCAGCGACACGTGCAGGTGTTCGTCGGGAGGACTCCACATGCCGTGCTGAGTTGCGCCGGAGATGCACCCCAGCCGCCCGCCCACTCGCACGGCCCTCTGAAACGCGTGGTCGACATCCGTCGTGCAGTACCAGCCCTGTCGAACCCGAACGACATGGCCATAGTTGACAGCAAAGGCCAGCGACTTCTTGCCGAATCCTGCAGCAAGCAATTCATGGGTTGCGGCGAGTCCGCCGAGTGCGGCAATAGTCTCGGTGAGCGAATGCATCCCGCCAGCATTCACCGACAGTGCTGGCGCCCGAGTGCTGCTCCGCAAATTCTGTGGAGTTCGGACTATTGCATCCCAAATGAAGGAGAAGTCGGAAAACGCCTCCGGAATTACAGGGGCGTATTCGGGAAATGTTCCGGATTGCCTTCATTTGGGCCCGAATCCTGGCGGTCGGCGGGCGCGCCTACAATTGATGGGCCATGACCTTCATCCCTGAGCTGCCGAATCCCGACATCGAGTCGCGGCTTCTGGAAGGGCTTAACCCGCAGCAGCGCGAGGCCGTGTTGCACAGGGGCGAAGCACTTCTCATCGTGGCGGGCGCGGGCTCCGGCAAGACGAGCGTGCTCACGCGACGGATCGCCCATCTCATCGAAACGCAGGATGCCTGGCCGAGCCAGATCCTCGCGATCACGTTCACGAACAAGGCCGCCGCCGAAATGCGCGAGCGGGTCGAATCACTCATCGGCAAAGCCGCGGAAGGCATGTGGATTTCGACGTTCCACTCGGCCTGCGTCCGAATCCTGCGCCGCGAGGCAGAAAGCTTCGGGTACACGAAGAGCTTCACGATCTACGACTCCGCCGACTCGCGCGCCCTCATCAAACGCATCATCAAAGACCTCGACGCCGACACGTACGGCTTCACCGTGAGCAAAGTCGCCGGCCGAATCTCCAAAGCCAAGAACGAATTGCAGGATGTCGAAAGCTACTCGCGGGATGCAAACTTCGCCGACCCCGCCGAGGCCGTCTTCGTGGAGATGTTCCGCCGCTACTCCAACGATCTCACCCGCGCCAACGCCTTCGACTTCGACGACCTCATCGCGCAAACCGTGTACCTGTTCCGGGCCTTTCCGCGAGTAGCTGCCCTGTACCAGCGCCGCTTCCGGCACATCCTGGTTGACGAATACCAGGACACGAACCACGCCCAGTACTCCCTCATCCGCGAACTCACGCGCGGACCGAAGCCCGACGACCTGAAAGGCGCCGTCGGATTCGATGGTATGCCGCTGAAGGAATATGCAGAGCCGCTCGGGCCAGCCTCGCTCACGGTGGTCGGCGACTCCGACCAGTCGATCTACGCGTTCCGGGGCGCGGACATCCGCAACATCGTCGAGTTCGAGCGGGACTTCCCCAAATCGAAAGTCATCCTGCTCGAACAGAACTACCGTTCGACTCAGAACATCCTGAGCGCCGCCAACGCGGTCATCTCGAACAACTTCGACCGCAAAGACAAGAAGCTGTTCACCACGATCGGCGACGGCGACAAGATCGTCGGGTTCACCGGGTACAGCCAGCACGACGAAGCCCAGTTCATCGCCGACGAGATTGCCGAGCTGCGCGAGAAGGGCATCGACTACCGCGACATCGCCGTGTTCTACCGCACGAACGCGCAGACGCGTGCGCTGGAGGACGTGTTCATCCGCTCGGCGCTGCCCTACCGGGTGATCGGCGGCACGAAGTTCTATGAACGCGCGGAGATCAAGGATGCTCTTGCCTACCTGATTGCCGTGGCGAATCCGGCCGACCCGCTTGCGCTTCGCCGCATCATGAACGTGCCCAAGCGCGGCATCGGACCTGCCACCGAGGCGGCGCTTCAGAATCACGCGGACAAGGATGGCCGCACCCTGAGGGAAGCCCTCCGCGAATCGAACGAGCTCGGCCTCGGGCCGAAGGTGACCGGCGCGATCGAGGAGCTTGCAACGCTCCTCGACGAGGTGGGGGCGACGGTCGAGACGGCGGCGCCCGCGGACATCCTCACCGCTCTGCTGGACCGCACGGGATTTCTGGAGGCATTGCGGGCGAGCCGCGACCCGCAGGATGAGGCGCGCGCCGAGAACGTCGAAGAACTCCTCGCCGTCACGCGCGAGTTCCGCAAGAACAACCCGACCGGCACGCTGCTCGACTTCCTCACCGAGGTGTCGCTCGTGGCGGCGGCCGATGAACTGGACGACTCGAGCGGAACCGTCTCCCTCATGACCCTCCACACCGCGAAAGGCCTCGAGTTCGAGGCGGTGTTCCTCACGGGCGTCGAAGAAGGACTGCTCCCGCACCAGATGTCCGCGGGGGAGCCGGGCGGCCCCGCCGAGGAGCGCAGGCTGTTCTATGTGGGGATCACCCGGGCTCGGCGGCGCCTGTACCTGTCCCTCGCGATGACGCGCGCGCAGTTCGGCGACGTGACCGTAGCGATGCCCAGTCGGTACCTGCAGGAAATCCCGGCCGAACTCATCGACTGGAGACAGTCGCCCGGGATGGCGAACTCGCGTGGCGGCACTGAACCGCGGGCGCTCAACGCGCGGCGCGGAGGGTTCGGCGCAGAGACGTCGATTGCCGGCGGCTCTTTCGGAGGCTCGAGCGGGTACGCGGTCGAGTCGGCAGGCCCCGGTGCGACAGCGAGGGCGCGGATGGCGGCGCGGGCCGCTGAGCGCCCGAAAACGGAGTGGGCGAGCCGCGTGACGAGCACTGTGCGCGACAACGGGGACCTGACGCTCGCGGCAGGCGACCGCATCCGGCACGTGGACTTCGGCGAAGGCAAAGTGACGGCGGTGACCGGTTCCGGCGCGAAGTCGGTGGCCGAAGTGCAGTTCGAGTCGGCGGGCCGCAAGAGACTTCTCATCAAGATATCGCCGATCGAGAAGATCGGATGATCTTCTCGAACCCACTTATGCACGGTCGCTCTCAGCGACCGTGCCATCGAGAAGATCGAATGATCTTCTCGAACCCTCCTGATGCACGCTCGTCCTTGACGATCGTGCCGATCGAGAAGCTGTGACGCTTCACAGCGTGCGGCTCGGCACCGCCGACGGCGAGCTCGCGAAGGCGCTCGCGGCCATCCGCGGCGAACTCGACGTGACCGCGGATTTCCCGCCCGAGGTCGGGGCGGAGGCGAATGCGGCGGCGGCGAAGGCATCCTCGACCCTGCCACCGCGCGACCTGCTCGACGTGCCGTTCATCACAATCGACCCTTCTGACGCGATGGACCTCGATCAGGCGATGCACCTCGAACGCCGAGGTGCCGGCTACCGGGTACGGTACGCGATCGCCGATGTCCCGGCGTTCGTGAAGCCGGGCGGCGCAATCGACACGGAGGCCCGCAAGCGGGGCCAAACCCTGTACCCGCCGGATGGGCGCATCCCCCTGCACCCGCTCGTGCTCAGCGAGAGCGCCGCATCCCTTCTGCCAGGCGAGATCCGCGGCGCGTACGTCTGGACGTTCGACCTCGACGCGGACGCGCGCGTCACCGCCACGGCGCTCGAGCGGGCCCGCGTGCGCAGCCGGACTCGATTCGACTACCCGCAGGTGCAGGCCCGGATCGACTCCGGCACTGCGCCCGAAAATGTGCTGCTGCTCAAAGAGATTGGCCGGGCCCTCGTCGCACTGGAGCGCGAACGAGGCGGTGCGAGCCTCGGCCGGCCAGACCAGGAGATCGGCGAAGACAACGGCCGCTACGTGCTCGTGCGCCGCCAACCGGTCGAGACCGAAGACTGGAACGCGCAGATTTCACTGCTGACCGGGATGGCCGCGGCGACGATCATGATCGACGGCGGGGTGGGCATCCTCCGCACGATGCCCGCGCCGAGCGACGAATCGGTGACCTGGTTCCGTCGTCGCGCCGCGGCACTCGGCACGCCGTGGCCGGAATCCGTGGAGTATGGCGCGTATCTGCGCGCACTTCACCCGGCCGACCCCAAACAACTCGCCATCCTGCATGCCGCGGCGTCGCTGTTTCGCGGGGCCGGCTACACCGCGTTCGACGGCACTGTTCCCGAGGAGAGAAATCAGTCCGCCGTCGGTGCTCCGTACGCGCACGCCACGGCGCCCCTGCGCCGACTCGTCGACCGATTTGTGCTCGTCGTCTGCGACGCGCTGGCGAATGGGCGCGACGTTCCCGACTGGGCACGCGCCGCGTTACCCGAGTTGCCGCCCATCATGGCGAAATCGGATTCGCTGGCAGGACGGCTCGATCACGCCGCAGTGAGCGCGGTCGAGGCCGCCGTGCTGCGCGATCGCGTGGGCGAGACATTCACGGCAACCGTCATCGCCTCGAAGAATGGCGGTGGGCACATCCAGTTGGTCGATCCGGCGGTCACCGCGGAGTGCGATGGGAAGGTTTCCGCTGGCCAGGTCATCACGGCACGCCTCGTGGAGGCGGATATCGCTACAGGCACCGTGCGGTTCGAGGTGGCCTGAACCGGGTCGCAGATCCGCAGCAACATCATTGGTGGCACAAAGGAAATACCTAGCATCCGCTCCTACCGTGACGCCATGCGAAAGCCCATTGTCGCCTTCATCGCCGCCGCGGCGAGCGCCGCGCTTCTGCTTTCCGGATGCGCGGCCGCATCCCGACCGACCGGAACACCGCCGACTGCCACACCGCCCATCAAGACCCAGGACTGGCTCCCGGCCGGGGCGATCGTTCACCGCGACCTCGCCTACGGGTCCGATCCGAACCAGAAGCTCGATGTTTATCAGCCGCAGAACGCGCAGGATGCCCCGATCCTGTTGATGGTGCACGGCGGCGGCTGGAAGCGCGGCGACAAAGCCGCCTCCGGCGTCGTGAACAACAAGGTCGCCCACTACCTGCCCCTCGGGTACATCGTGGTGTCGACGAACTACCGGCTGTACCCCGACGTCGACCCCGTGACGGAGGCAGGCGATGTGGGTTCAGCCCTCGCCTACGTGCAGGCGCACGCGGCCGAGTGGGGTGGGTCCGCGACGGACATCGTGCTCATGGGGCATTCGGCCGGCGCCAACCTCGTCTCTCTCCTCGCCGCCGACCCCACGATCGCGTCGGATGCGGGGGCTGCGCCCTGGCGCGGCACGGTCGCGCTCGACAGCGCCGCATTCAACGTCGTGACGATCATGTCCGGCCCGCACCTGCCTCTGTACGATCCGATATTCGGCACCGACACCCAGTTGTGGCGGGACTCCTCGCCCACGCTTCGACTGAGCGCCCCTCCGGCGCCCATGCTTCTCGTCTGCGACAGCGGGCGCGCAAACTCGTGCTCGCAAGCGAAAGCCTTCGCCGCAGAGGTGGCGTCGAAGTACGGGAAATCCGCCGGCGACGCCATCCAGGTGTATCCGGTCGACCTCCGGCACGGCGAAATCAACGGCGAGCTGGGCACGCCGATCCCGCTGACCGACCGGGTCGATGCTTTCCTGAACTCGGTGACCTCGTAACCGCCGAAAACCGCCACCGCATCAACCGGGTAGAGTTCTTCATGGCAAAAGTGTCCCGATGTCTGACGATCTCGTCATCGAGATAGCGCCGATACACCAATGCGGATTGGACAGACAGCGTGGATTTATTCGAGTACCAGGCCAGGGACCTCTTCGAGGCATACGGAGTGCCGGTACTGCCCGGCATCATCGCGGACACTCCTGACGACGTTCGAGCAGCTGCCGAGAAGCTCGGCGGCACCGTGGTGGTCAAAGCTCAGGTGAAAGTGGGCGGCCGCGGCAAGGCGGGCGGCGTGAAGGTTGTCCACAACCCGGATGACGCGGCAGCTGCCGCGGAGCAAATCCTCGGCCTCGACATCAAGGGCCACGTCGTGCGCCGCGTCATGGTGGCGGCGGGGGCGCGCATCGAGCGCGAGTTCTACTTCTCCGTGCTCCTGGATCGCGCGAACCGCTCCTACCTTTCGCTGTGCAGCGTCGAGGGTGGCGTGGAGATCGAGGTGCTCGCGGTGGAGCGGCCCGAGGCGCTCGCGCGCGTCGAGGTTGACCCTCTGGAGGGCATTGACGAGGCGAAGGCGGCGGAGATTGCCCGCGCGGGCGGTTTCCCTGAGGACCTGATCGCGAAGGTCGCGCCCGTGCTCGTGAAACTCTACGACGTCTACACGGGCGAGGATGCAACCCTCGTCGAGGTCAACCCGCTCGTGCTCACCGAGGACGGCCGCATCATCGCGCTCGACGGGAAGGTGACGATCGATGAGAACGCCGACTTCCGTCACCCGAACCACGCGGCGCTGGAGGATGCGGCATCCGCCGACCCGCTCGAGGAAAAGGCGAAGGCCGCGAACCTCAACTACGTGAAGCTTGACGGCGAGGTCGGCGTGATCGGCAACGGCGCAGGGCTTGTCATGAGCACGCTGGATGTCGTCGCCTACGCGGGCGAAAAGCATGGCGGAGTGAAACCGGCCAACTTCCTCGACATCGGCGGCGGGGCATCCGCGGACGTGATGGCGGCTGGTCTCGACGTGATTCTCGGCGATGCGCAGGTCAAGAGCGTGTTCGTGAACGTGTTCGGCGGCATCACCGCGTGCGACGCCGTCGCGAACGGGATCGTCGGCGCGCTCGCGAAACTGGGCGACAGCGCGAACAAGCCGCTCGTCGTGCGGCTCGACGGCAACAACGTCGAGGAGGGGCGGCGCATCCTCACCGAGGCAGCGCATCCGCTCGTGACGCTCGCCGACACCATGGACATCGGCGCAGACAAAGCGGCCGAACTGGCTTCGAAGTAAGGGACTGGACATGTCAATCTTCCTCAACAAGGACTCGAAAGTCATCGTCCAGGGCATCACGGGCGGCGAAGGCACAAAGCACACGGCGCTCATGCTCAAGGCGGGAACGCAGGTCGTCGGCGGCGTGAACGCGCGCAAGGCGGGGACGACCGTCACGCACGGGTCGCTCGAACTGCCGGTGTACGGCACGGTCGCCGAGGCGATGGAGAAGACCGGCGCTGATGTGTCGATCATCTTCGTGCCGCCGGCGCACGCGAAGGACGCCATGATCGAGGCGATCGACGCGGCCATCCCGCTCCTCGTCGTCATCACGGAGGGCATCCCGGTGCAGGACTCCGCCGAGGCGTGGGCGCACGCGAAGGCCAAAGGCGGCGCGACGCGCATCATCGGCCCGAACTGCCCCGGCATCATCACCCCGGATGAGGCGCTTGTGGGCATCACCCCCGCCAACATCACCCACAAGGGGCCGATCGGGCTCGTGTCGAAGTCCGGCACGCTGACCTACCAGATGATGTACGAGCTGCGGGATCTCGGCTTCTCCAGCGCGATCGGCATCGGCGGCGACCCCATCATCGGCACCACGCACATCGATGCGCTTGCCGCATTCGAGGCGGACCCCGAGACGAAGGCCATCGTCATGATCGGCGAGATCGGCGGGGACGCGGAGGAGCGCGCTGCCGACTTCATCAAGGCGAATGTGACGAAGCCCGTTGTCGGCTACGTGGCAGGGTTCACCGCTCCGGAGGGCAAGACCATGGGCCACGCGGGCGCGATCGTGTCCGGCTCGGCCGGCACGGCGCAGGCGAAGAAGGAAGCGCTCGAAGCGGCAGGCGTCCGGGTCGGCAAGACCCCGTCCGAGGCTGCGAGCATCATGCGCGAAATCCTCGCCACCCTCTGATTTCGTGCGGTCCACGTGAGTGGCGCCGCGGCGCAGGGCGGATGCGGCGGTAGGCTCCGTCAGGTATGAACCGCCCGATCACCGCCCTGTTCGCCGCGCTGGAGGCGCTGCTTGTCGTGGGCATCGGAATCGGGATCCCGCTCGTACCGCTCACATTCCTGTGGGCGTTCCAGTACGGGCTTCAAATCGACTGGGCGGCGTTCTGGCGGGCATCCGTCGACATTTGGCTGCTCGGCCACGGAGCGGATGTGCGCCTCACCCTCGACCCGGTCACGGCGAGCGCACTCGGATTTCCCGGCGCCGGCGACGCTTTCGTCGTGTCGATCGCGGCACTCGGATTCGCCCTGCTCACCGTGTTGCTCGGCGTACGCGCGGGGCGTCGCATCACGGAAACTCCCTATGCACGACTCGGCACGCTCGTGGCCATCGTCGCGTTCGGCGGGCTCTCCGTCGGCGTGACGTTGAGCGCCCTCAACGACTTCGCGAGGCCATCCATCGTTCAGGGGGCCGTGCTCCCCACGCTGATTTTCACCATCGGGCTGCTCATCGGGGGCGGGTTGGCGTCCCGCAGGCTCGCGCGAATGCCGGGTCGAAGTGCGTCGGCGGGAGGCGCGGCCCGGTCCGCCCGATGGTGGGGTTCGCTGCCCGAGCACGTGCGCATCGTCGCGGCGCAGTCGCTGCGTGGGGGTACGGCGGCTGTGGCTGTCGTGGTTCTCGTGTCGGGCATCGTTCTCGCCATCATGGTTGTGGGCAGCTACGCGCAAATCGTGTCGCTCTATGAGGGAATCCATTCCGGAGTTCTCGGCGGAATTGCGGTCACCCTCGCCGAACTCGCATTCCTGCCGAACCTGGTCATCTGGACCGGCGCCTGGCTCATCGGTCCCGGGTTCGCGATCGGCGCAGGGTCGTCTGTCGGACCGCTCGGAACCAGCCTCGGACCGTTGCCGGCGGTGCCGATCCTCGGAGCCCTGCCCACGGGTGCGCACGCGTTCGGGTTCCTCGGGCTTCTCGTGCCCATCGTCGCCGGATTCCTCGTGGGTGTGCTGATTCGGCCCGCCGTGGTTCGTGTTCTCGACGGGCGCGGCGCTCTCGTCCTCACCGGCGTGGGGATCGGCGTCGTCGGGGGCATCATTGTCGGCCTGCTCGCCTGGGTTTCCGGGGGATCGGCGGGGCCGGGCCGCCTCGCGGACGTGGGTCCGGATGCGCTCGCCGTCGGTCTGTTCGCAGCGCTGGAATTCGGCGTGCCCGCCGTCATCGGACTTCTGGCGGGGCGCCCGCCGCGCAGCAAATAGGCTGGGACCATGCTCTCGCTCGTCGTCCTCATTTCCGGGGGCGGTTCGAACCTTCTCGCGCTCCTCGAAGCATCCGAAGACGCACAGTTCCCTGCCCGCGTCGTCGCGGTGGGCGCCGATCGGCAAGCGGATGGGCTCGAGCACGCCGAACGTTTCGGGGTTCCGGCCTTTTCTGTTGCGCTGTCGAACTTCCCCGACCGCGAAGACTGGGGGAACGAACTGCTGGACCAGATCGAGGAGTGGAATCCGGATCTCGTGATCCTGAGCGGATTCATGCGGCTGCTGCCGCCCCGCGTCGTCGCCGCCCTGTCTCCGCGTCTGCTCAACACGCATCCGGCATACCTTCCCGAGTTCCCGGGCGCGCACGCGGTTCGGGACGCGCTCGCCGCGGGAGCCGGCGAAACCGGCGCGAGCATCATCGTCGTCGACGACGGAGTGGATACCGGCCCGGTCGTCGCGCAGGAACGCGTGCCCATCGTGCCCGGCGACACGGAGCACGCGCTGCACGAACGGATCAAGGTCGTCGAGCGGCGGCTGCTCGTTCAGACGGTGCTCGACATAGCCAACGGACACATCAACATGGAGGACTTCGCATGACCGACGCACCGGAGCGAGACGTCATCCCGATCCGTCGAGCGCTCCTCTCGGTGAGCGACAAGACGGGGCTGCTGGAGCTGGCTGAGGCGCTGTCGAAGGCTGGCGTCAACATCGTCTCCACCGGCTCGACCGCGCGGCAGATTTCCGACGCCGGATTCCCGGTCACCGAAGTGAGCGAGGTTACCGGATTCCCCGAGTCCCTGGACGGCAGGGTCAAAACCCTGCACCCGGCCGTGCACGCCGGCATCCTCGCCGATCTGCGGCTCTCCGGGCACGCCGCCGAACTTTCCGAACTCGGCATCGAGGCGTTCGAGCTCGTGGTTGTGAACCTGTACCCGTTCGTGGAGACCGTCGCGAGCGGCGCGGCACCGGATGCCGTGATCGAGCAGATCGACATCGGCGGGCCAGCGATGGTGCGCTCGGCCGCGAAGAACCACGCGAACGTGGCGGTGGCGGTGTCGCCGGCGAGTTACCCGCAAATCATTAAGGCCCTCACTCTCGGCGGTACCACCCTCGCGCAACGCCAGCGCCTCGCCGGGGAAGCCTTCGCGCACACCGCCGCGTACGACGCCGCGGTCGCCGAGTACTTCGCCGCGAACGTCGGCATCCGCTCCGACCTCCGGAAAATTCAGGAATCCGCGTCTCCGGGTGCGGCCGAAACCGGCGTGTCTGGCCCTGGCGCGACGCCGTTTCCTGAATTTCCGGCAGGGGGGGTGCAGGAACTGGAGCTGCGCTACGGCGACCCGACAACCCTGCGGTACGGGGAGAACTCCCACCAGGATGCGACGCTGTACCGAGCGGCGGACGGGCGCGGCCTCGCCCAGGCGGAACAACTGCACGGCAAAGACATGTCCTACAACAATTTTGTCGACGCGGATGCGGCCCTGCGCGCCGCCTACGATTTCGCCGAGCCGGCCGTGGCGATCATCAAGCACGCGAATCCGTGCGGGATCGCTGTCGCGGGCGACATTGCGACTGCCCATCGTCGCGCCCACGAGTGCGACCCGGTTTCCGCGTTCGGCGGCGTAATCGCCGCGAACCGGCCGATCGACCTCGCGGCGGCAGAATCGATGAAGGACATCTTCACCGAGGTGATCGTCGCGCCGGGTTTCAGCCAGGACGCGCTCACCGTGCTTTCCGCGAAAAAGAACGTGCGGCTGCTTCTCCTGCCCGCCGACTACGCGCGGGATGCGCTCGAGCTTCGGCAACTCTCGGGCGGGATGCTCACCCAGGTGCCCGACACCCGTTTCGCGCCATTCGATGACTGGTCGCTCGCATCCGGCAGCGCAGCGGATGCCGCCATGCGGGCGGATCTCGACTTCGCGTGGCGGGCGGTGCGCGCCGTGAAGTCGAACGCGATTCTGCTCGCGCACGGCGGAGCGTCCGTCGGCGTCGGGATGGGTCAGGTGAACCGGGTCGACTCCTGCCGACTCGCCGTGGACCGCGCGGGCGAGCGCGCCAGAGGCAGCGTGGCAGCATCCGATGCGTTCTTCCCGTTCGCCGACGGGCTTCAGATTCTCCTCGACGCCGGCGTCGCGGCGATCGTGCAGCCGGGCGGCTCGATTCGCGACAGCGAAGTCATTGACGCCGCTCGGGCTGCCGGGGTGACCATGTATCTGACCGGCGAGCGCCACTTCTTTCACTGAGGAGTTCCGACTGGCGGCCCTCGCCCGGTGCGTGAGATTCGCCCGCCAACCCGAGAATCCAATAGTCTCGCAGCATGACTTATTCGGGTGCATCCGCCATCGTCCGCAAGGTTGCCGGAGCCATCGCTGCGGCGCTGGTCTCCGCCGTGGTCACCCATTTCGGAACTGTCCTCGTGTTCTTCACCGCAAACGGCGCGAATCCCTCGGTGTTCGGCCAGTTGAGCGACTACTTCCTGCCGTCGACGCTCCTGCTGTTTCTGCTTCTGGGCGTGATCGCGGGTTTTGACGGGCTGCGCCGCTGGTACGTCGCGGTGCCTCTCTCGATCCTTGCCTCGGCGCTGGCCGGGCTGTTCGGCAGCCTCATCGCCGTCGTGAACAGCGGCACAACGATCGACGGATCAGCGGTGGGCTTCATCTTCGGAACACTCATCGGGCCGAAGCTGATCTTCGTCATCGTCGCCGTCGTTGTGGTGGCTACAATCGGGCGCCGGCTCTGGAGCCTCATCACCGGTGCTCGCCTCGACGTGCCGCCCGCCCGCGATCGCAGGGTCGCCTTGGTTCGGTTGCCTGCCGCGAATCTGGCCGATGGCCAGGTGACGCATATTTCGCGATCCGTCGTGGACGCGGAAAAAGCGGATGAGCAGTGGGACCGCTACGTCGCCGCGCTCATCGAGAACGGCTGGGACACCGTGGAGGTGCCGGTGGCGCCCGAGGCTCCGGACTCCGTGTTCGTCGAGGATACCGTCGTGATCTTCGGGGACACCGCGGTCGTGACGAGCCCCGGTCACGAGACTCGGAGGGTGGAAACGGCCGGAGTTGAAGACACCGTGCGTGAACTCGGTTTGCGGGTCGCCCGCATCGAGCTGCCCGGCACGCTCGACGGCGGCGACGTGCTCAAAGTCGGCAAGACCGCGTATGTGGGCCGCGGCGGCAGGACGAACGCCGAAGGCATCCGCCAGTTGAGGAACATCGTTTCGCCGCTCGGCTACACGGTGATCGCCGTCCCCGTCACGAAGGTCCTGCACCTCAAGAGCGGCGTGACCGCCCTGCCCGACGGCACGGTGATCGGGTATCCCCCACTCGTGGACAACCCGGAACTGTTCGACCGTTTTCTTGCCGTGCCGGAGGAGACCGGGGTGGCCGTGGTGGTGCTGGATGACAGCACGGTGCTCATGGCCGAATCGGCCCCGCGCAGCGCGGCCCTCATCGCCGACCTCGGCTACAACGTCGTCACGGTGGACATCAGCGAGTTCGAGAAGCTCGAAGGCTGCGTAACCTGCCTCTCGGTGCGGATCCGCTAAGGCTCTCCCGCTAGACCCCGTCGACGGCCCGACGTTCGTGCCTCGTCACCCGCCAGGTATGGATGCCGGCGACGATGGACGCGGCAATGACCACCCCCGCGATCACATAGGCGACGCTCTTCACGCCGGGAATGAACGCTGCGTAGTACCCGGTCAGGGTTAACCCGACTCCCCACGCGAGCGCACCGACGAGGTTGCTGGAGAGGAACCGGTAATAGTTCATCCGGCCCACCCCGGCAATGACGGGAACGAACACTCGCCCCCAGGGCACGAAACGCGCAACGACGATCGACCACCAGCCGTACCGCTGGTAGAAAATCTCTGCGGCGTGGATCGCTTTCTGGGTGCGCCGACCGCCGTGCCGATCCAGGTATCCGCGGCCGTAGTGCCGCCCGAGGAGAAAACCGACCTGATCGCCGAGAAACGCAGAAATGCCCACTCCGACCGCGAGAATGACGATGTTCAGGCTTGTGGCGGATGCCGCGATGAGCCCGGAAGCGAACAGGAGCGAGTCGCCGGTGATGAACGGGATGAACAGGCCGAGGAAAATCGCCGTTCCGGCGAAGACGAGCGCCCAGACGATCAGGTAGAAGATGATCGGGCCCGCCGCGGAGAGGATGCCGCCCATTTCGTCGCCCAGATTGGAGGTCGCGTGGTGCAGCATGCTTACGACGCTATCGTGTGCGGGATGGGCGGCATGGGGGAATTCCGATCAATAAATGCAGGTTAGGCAATCCTAACCTGCCTGTCGGAATCCTGCTCCTCCGGGCAGTGGTACGCCACCCGAGTCGACCAGGAATCATCGCTTGCGTCGCCGTGAGCGTTGAGCGTATTCTGGAGGGCTGCGCTGGCGGTGGGGACGAAGGGTGCGTCCCCAGCGTCGGCATCGCTGAGACCGGCGCTGGAGGCCGTGACGGTCTCTCTGGAAACTCTGTCGGCTGCGTCGACCCCTGACTAGTGCAAGGAAAACTGTTGTCTTCTGACGCCACGAAGAAGCGCCCTGGGACGTTCGCGTCCATCATGCGGGTGTACCCCTACGCGAAACCGGCCATGCCCAGGATTTATCTGGGGATGGGCGCGGCCATGGTGGCTGCGCTCGTGGCGCTCGCCATTCCGCAGGTGCTCCGGTCCCTCATCGACGGCCCGCTGAAGGACGGCGACTCCAGCGAGATCTGGTGGCCGGTCGTCATCGTTCTCATCCTCGGAATCGTCGAAGCGATCATGATCTGGTTCCGGCGCTGGTTTGTGCTGCAGCCGGGCACCCACATCGAGGCGCGGATGCGCAACGGCCTGTACAAGCAGCTCCAGGACCTGCCGGTGAACTTCCACGACCGGTGGCCGAGCGGCCAGCTGCTGTCCCGCGCGATCAGCGACCTGAATCTCATCCGGCGCTGGTTCTCGTTCGGCCTCGTGCTGTTCGTCGTCAACACGATCACGATCGTGGTCGGGATCGGCGTTCTCGCCAGCATCAACTGGATGCTCGGAGTCCTGTTCATGGTGCTGTCGATCCCGCTGTGGATTTACGGCTACGTGTTCGAGAACAAGTATTCCGTGGTGGCCCGCCGCAGCCAGGACCAGGCGGGGGACCTCGCGACGACCGTCGAGGAATCCGTCCACGGCATCCGCGTGCTCAAGGCATTCGGTCGCGGGTCGCACGCGCTGCGCAACTTCGAGTCGCAGGCTGAGCTGCTGCGCGGCACGGAGATCGAGAAGGCGAAGGCGATTGCCGGGATCTGGCTGTGGCTGCTGCTCGTGCCCGACGTGACGTTCGCGCTGTGTCTGGCGGGCGGAGTGTGGCTTGCCGCGGCCGGCGAAATCACCGCGGGCGGCCTTGTGGCGTTCTTTGCGACGGCGACCGTTCTCCGATTCCCGGTCGAGTCGATCGGGTTCCTGCTGTCCATGACCTTCGACACCCGCACGGCCGCTGACCGGTTCTTCGAGGTTCTGGATGAGAAGAACACGATCGTGGACCCGGAACATCCGAAGACGATCGCGAATCCGGAGGGCCGCCTCGTGTTCCACGACGTGCACTTCCGCTATGCGGATTCGCCCGAACGGTTCCCCGACCTCGTGAACGGCATCAACCTCGAGTTGGAGCCCGGTGAGACCATGGCGCTCGTCGGCCTCACCGGCAGCGGCAAATCGACCATCACCGCGCTGGCGACGAGACTGTACGACGTCACGGGAGGCTCGATCACGCTCGACGGGGTCGATATCCGCGACGTGACTCTGGAGGAGCTTCGGCGCCATATCGCGATGGCGTTCGAGGACGCGACACTGTTCTCGGCTTCCGTGCGCGACAACGTCCTGCTCGGTCGGCCCGAGTCGACGGATGCGGAGCTCGACGAAGCTCTCGGCATCGCGCAAGCGGACTTCGTGTACGAACTCCCCGAGGGTCTCGACACGACGGTGGGCGAGGAGGGGATGAGCCTCTCCGGCGGCCAGCGGCAACGGCTCGCCCTCGCGCGCGCGGTCGCCGCGAAGCCGGACGTGCTCGTGCTCGATGACCCGCTCTCCGCGCTCGACGTCGACACCGAGGCGCTCGTGGAAGCGGCGCTGCGCCGTGTGCTCGCGTCCACGACCGCGCTCATCGTTGCGCATCGCCCGTCCACGGTCATGCTCGCGGACCGGGTCGCGCTCCTGGAGAACGGCACGATCACCGCGGTGGGTCGGCACTCCGACCTCCTGGCCTCCAGCGACCACTACCGGTTCGTGATCTCGAGCCTGGAGGATGAGGAGGGCGGGCCCCAGCGGAACCCGTCTCCGCCCACGACGCCCATCCCCATCGTCACGAGCGGCGTGAGCCGCCCCAGCACGGAGGTCGGATCGTGAGCGTCACGGGAGTAGAGGGCGAGGAGCGCCAGGACTACACGAAGGCGGAAAGCAGGCAGATTCGCGCGCGCTCGCTGCGGCTGCTCGGTTCGCTCGTCAAGCCCCTGTGGGGCCGCATCACGCTCACGATCATCGTGGTCGTCGTCAGCACCGCCGCACAGGTCGCCGGACCCGCGTTCATCGCATTCGGCATCGACAGCGGTCTTCCGGCGATGTTGAAACAGGACTGGATGCCGCTCGGGTTCGCCGTCGGGGCGTTCCTGTTCACCGGTGTGATCGGCGCGGTGCTGATCGCCTGGTACACGGTGCTCACCGCCAGAATCAGCCAGGCCATCCTCATCGAGCTGCGCAAGCGGGTGTTCCTGCACACGCAGCGGCTCAGCCTCGAATTCCACGAGAGTTACACGTCGGGGCGCATCATCGCGCGGCAGACAAGCGACCTGGACGCGATCCGCGAACTGCTCGACTCCGGACTGAGCCAGCTCGTGCAGGGCGGCCTGTACATGGCGTTCATCGCGATCGCCCTCGTCTCGATCGACTGGGTGAGCGGCGTCGTCCTGTTCATTTCGATCATCCCGCTGTGGATCCTGACCCGATGGTTCCAGCTCGCCTCGCAGAAGGTGTTCCGGGAGACCAGAACCGCGTCCGCGCGTGTCATCGTGCACTTCGTGGAAACCATGACGGGCATCCGTGCGGTGAAGGCGTTCCGCAAGGAGAAGCGCAACGAGAAGGAGTTCGGCGGGCTCGTCGAGAACTACCGCTACGCGAACGAGCGCGCCATCAACCTGTTCGGAATTTTCGACCCGGGGCTCGTGCTCATCGGCAACGTGACTCTCGCTGCCGTGCTGCTCGTGGGCGGACTTCGGGTTGCGGGCGGCGGGCTCGCGGTGGGGGTTCTCCTCGCCACCCTGCTCTACACGCGGTCGTTCTTCGCGCCGGCGCAGGAGATCGCGATGTTCTACAACTCGTACCAGTCCGCGGCGGCCGCGCTGGAGAAGATCTCGGGCGTGCTCGAGGAGCAGCCGAGCGTTCCGGATCCGACCGGGCCGATCGATCTGTGGCAGGCGAAGGGCGCGGTGGCGTTCGACAGCGTCGAGTTCGCCTACAAGGAGGATCGGGTTGTCCTGCCGAGCTTCGACCTGGACATCCCCGCTGGTCAGACGATCGCGCTCGTCGGTTCGACCGGCGCCGGCAAGTCGACGCTCGCGAAACTCATCTCCCGCTTCTACGACCCGACGGCAGGGGCGGTCACGCTGGATGGCGTCGACCTGCGTCACCTGCATCCGAAGGACCTGCGGCGCGCGATCGTCATGGTGACGCAGGAGGCGTACCTGTTCTCCGGAACGGTCGCGGACAACATTGCGCTCGGAAAGCCGGATGCGACGCGCGAGGAGATCATCCAGGCCGCGAAGGCCGTGGGCGCCCACGAGTTCATCGAGGGGCTGCCGAACGGCTACGACACGGATGTGAACAAGCGCGGCGGTCGGGTTTCGGCCGGCCAGCGCCAGCTCATCTCGTTCGCGCGCGCGTTCATCGCGAACCCGGTCGTGCTCATCCTGGATGAGGCGACGGCGTCGCTCGACATCCCGAGCGAGCGCCTCGTGCAGGAGGGCCTGCAGACCCTGCTCGCGGACCGCACCGCCGTGATCATCGCCCACCGCCTGTCGACCGTGGCGATCGCAGACCGCGTTCTCGTGATGGAGCACGGCCGCATCATCGAAGACGGCACCCCCGCCGACCTCATCGCGGGCACGGGCAAGTTCTCGAAGATGCACGCCGCGTGGCGCGACTCCCTCGTTTAGACCTGCGAGAGGTCAGGGCCGGTGGCGGGCCATCCGCAGATTGATGCGGTATCCGGATGCCGCCGGCACGAGCGGGGTCCCCTCGGCCTCATAGTGCGGCAGAGCCTTCTCGTCGTGGCACAGCGGCGGCTGCCCGCTGGCCCGGATGACCCGCCACCAGGGAAGGTCGCTGCCGTAATACGCCATCACCTGGCCGACCGCCCGCGCGGCCCGCGAACCGATTGCCGCCGCAACGTCGCCGTACGCCATGACTTTCCCCGGCGGGATCGATTCCACAACCGCGATCACGCGCGAGACGAAGTCCTGATTGTGCTGCATCCGCGGTGGGTGCCCTACAGGGTGAGCACGCCGAACTTTTCGCCGTACTGGGTTTCGCGCTCCACCACGAAGCCGATGTTCGTGAAGAACGCCTCAGGACCGAGGTCGCCCGGCTCCCACAGTGCGGACAGTCGCGTGAATCCGCGTTGGCGGGCCTCATCGGCGAGGGCGAGCACGGCGAACGTCCCAATACCCTGCCCCTGGTCATCCGCGGACACGTGAACCCGCCACACGCAGCTGCGGAACTCCTCCTCCGCAGCATCCTCATCGAAGTTGCCGCGGATGAAGCCGACAACGCGGTCATCCTTGAGCACGACCCTCGGCCACGTCGTGGTCGGGTCGAGGTAGGCATCCGCGATCGCGTAGGTGGGCGGAACGACGAATTGCTCCTGCCCGCGCCGCAGCGTCAATGTGTTCGCGGCGAGCGCGTTGCTCGCGGAAAGCTCTTCGAGTCTCAGGTTGGCCATGATGACAGGCTAACCACACCCGGCGATCTGCACCTAGAGATATCTTGATGTCGAGATAATTCCCGGTTGCCTGTAAGCTGAAAGTCGGCCCACTCGGCCCGGGCGAAAACGCCACCCCCAGATCAGAAGTGTTGTGCACAAGGAGAACCCAGTGTCGAAAATCAAGGTTGAGGGCACGGTCGTCGAGCTCGACGGCGACGAGATGACCCGCATCATTTGGCAGGCCATCAAGGACACGCTCATCCACCCGTACCTCGACATCGACCTTGAGTACTACGACCTTGGCATCGAGAAGCGCGATGAGACCAACGACCAGATCACGATCGATGCCGCCCACGCCATCCAGAAGCACGGCGTCGGCGTGAAGTGCGCCACGATCACGCCGGATGAGGCGCGCGTCGAAGAGTTCGGCCTCAAGAAGATGTGGCGGAGCCCCAACGGCACGATCCGCAACATCCTCGGCGGCACGATCTTCCGCGAGCCGATCATCATCTCGAACATCCCGCGCCTGGTACCGGGCTGGAACAAGCCGATCATCATCGGCCGTCACGCCTTCGGAGACCAGTACCGCGCGACAGATTTCCGCTTCGAGGGTGAAGGCACCCTCACCATGACGTTCACGCCGAAGGACGGCAGCGAGCCGCAGAACTTCGAGGTGTTCCAGTCACCGGGCTCCGGCGTCGCTATGGGCATGTACAACCTCGACGACTCGATCCGCGACTTCGCGCGCGCCTCGCTCGCCTATGGGCTCGACCGCGGCTACCCGGTGTACCTGTCCACGAAGAACACGATCCTGAAGGCCTACGACGGCCGCTTCAAGGACCTCTTCGCGGAAGTGTTCGAGCACGAGTTCAAGGCGAAGTTCGACGCGGCGGGGCTCACCTACGAGCACCGCCTGATCGATGACATGGTCGCCGCCTCCCTCAAGTGGGAGGGCGGATACATCTGGGCGTGCAAAAACTACGACGGCGACGTGCAATCTGACACCGTTGCGCAGGGCTTCGGTTCGCTCGGCCTCATGACGAGCGTGCTCACGACCCCGGATGGCAGGATCGTCGAGGCGGAGGCTGCCCACGGCACCGTCACGCGCCACTACCGCCAGCACCAGGCGGGAAAGCCGACGTCCACGAACCCGATCGCCTCGATCTACGCGTGGACCCGCGCGCTCGCCCACCGCGGCAAGCTCGACGGCAACCAGGCGCTCATCGACTTCTCGCACACGCTCGAGGATGTCGTGGTGAAGACGGTCGAGTCCGGCAAGATGACGAAGGACCTTGCCATGCTCGTCGGTGGCGATCAGGGCTACCTCACCACCGAGGAGTTTCTCGCCGCGCTCGCCGACAACCTGAAGACGCGCCTGGCCTGACCTTCGCGTTCGTGAGGATGCGCTCGCCGCGGGCAGGACCGGCGGCTGAGGGGAGCCTTGCCTTGCTGGAGCGGCGGTCGACTTCCGGGTAGTACTGAAGTCATGAACCGGCTCGGAACGGCTATTCGCAGGTATCCGATCGTCGCGATCACGGTGCTCGTCGCCGCGGTCGGTGGCATCCTCGCCCTCACCGGGTTCGAGACAGCTGCGCAGTGGCTGATCAGCGGCTTCGCGCTCATTGTCGCCGCCATGCAGGCGTGGGACATGATCAAGAACCTGATCGGCGGCCAGTGGGGGATCGACGCGCTCGCGATCATGGCGATCATCGCGACGGTGTCGGTCGGCGAGTACTGGGCGAGCCTCGTGATCGTGCTCATGCTGTCCGGTGGAGAGGCGCTCGAGGACTACGCGGCGGGCAGGGCCCAGCGCGAGATGAAGTCGCTGCTGGATCGCTCGCCGCAAACCGCGCACCGCCTCGTGGATGATGCGGGAACCATCGACGACATCGCGGTCACCGAGGTAGCGGTCGGCGACCGCCTTCTCGTGCGGCCGTCCGAGCTCGTGCCGGTGGACGGCATCCTCGAATCGGATGCCGGCACGTTCGACGAGTCATCCCTCACCGGTGAAAGCCTCCCGGTGGAGCGCGCGAAGGGCGAGGCGCTCCTGAGCGGTTCCCTCAACGGCGAGCACGCGGTCATCATGCGGGCCAGTGCACTCGCTCAGGACAGCCAGTACCAGCGCATTGTCGCGCTCGTCGCGGATGCTGCCGAGAGCCGGGCGCCCCTCGTGCGCCTCGCCGACCGCTACGCCGTTCCGTTCACGGCAGTATCCCTGGCTCTGGCCGGGCTGGCCTGGCTGTTGTCCGGCGACCCGGTGCGCTTCGCCGAGGTGCTCGTCGTCGCCACCCCGTGCCCGCTGCTCATCGCCGCGCCCGTCGCTTTCATGGGCGGGATGAGCCGAGCCTCCCGTTTCGGCATCATCGTCAAGGGCGGCGGAACCCTGGAGCAGCTTTCGCGCGCGCGCACGGCGGCATTCGACAAAACGGGAACGCTCACCCACGGCGATCCCACGGTCGTCGACGTGCGCCCGTCGGGGGGTTTCACCGAGGATGAGCTGTTCACGCTGGTCGCCTCCGCCGAAACGCACTCCTCGCACGTGCTGGCTACCGCGATCGTGGATGCCGCTCAGGAACGCGGACTCGCGCTCCAAACCGTCGCGAGCGCACGCGAAGAGGCCACGAATGGTGTCGTCGCCATGATCGGCGGCCGTGACGTGGTGGTGGGGAAACTCCTTTTCGTCACCGAGCACGCTCCGGATGCGGTTGCTACCCCGATTTTGAGCGGCGAAATGTCGGTCTACGTCGCCGTCGATGGCGGGTTCGCCGGGGCGATCGTGCTGAGCGATCGGGTGCGGGAGAACGCCCGATCGACGATCACGACGCTCGGGACGCTGGGGATTTCGAGATTCCTCATGCTCACCGGCGACTCCACCGATACGGCCCGCCACATTGCTGCGGACGTGGGAATCGACGAGGTGCACGCTGAACTCCTTCCGCAGGACAAGGTCGAGATCCTGAAGGCGATTTCGCAGCGTCCCGTCATCATGGTGGGCGACGGCGTGAACGACGCTCCGGTGCTCGCGGTGGCCGATGTGGGCATTGCGATGGGGGCACGGGGTTCGACTGCCGCGAGCGAGTCCGCCGATGTGGTCATCGTGCTGGATGACATTGCGAAGTCGGCGGAGGCGATGGCCATCGGCCAGCGAACCATGCGCGTCGCCCTGCAGAGCATTTGGCTGGGAATCGGCTTGAGCGCCGGACTCATGCTGTTCGCGGCGTTCGGGTTCCTCCCCGCGATCGTGGGCGCGGCGCTTCAGGAGGTTGTCGATCTGGCGACGATCCTCAATGCGCTGCGCGCCCTCGGTGGGCCGCGCGCAACCACGCCGGCCATCGCACGGCCGATCCCGGATTCCCGGCCCGCCGAGCCGGTGGAGCACAAGTAGAGGCCGGGGCAATCGCCCCGGCCTCTCCTTGCGGTTCGCGGTTGGTTAGCTCGCCGTCACTTCGACGGGTGCCTCGGAACCGGCGGCCTGGACCGCGATCTTGCGCGGCTTGGCTTTCTCGCTTACCGGGATCATGACGCTCAGCACGCCGTTGTCGTAGGTTGCGCTGATGTGCTGGGTGTCGATGCCGTCGCCGAGGTTCAGCTGGCGCAGGAACGATCCGCTCGGGCGCTCGTGGGCGAGCCACTTGACGTCGTCGCCACGCGGGGTGCGCTCGGCGCGGATGGTGAGCAGCTGACCATCGACATCGAGGTCAACTGAACCGGGGTCGATGCCGGGCAGATCGGCGTTCAGGATGTACAGGTCGCCATCCTTGTGCAGGTCGATGGGCATCAGGCGCGGGCCCTGACGTGAGTCCAGGAGGCTCGCGGCGACACGGTCCAGTTCGCGGAACGGGTCAAACAACATAGCCATTTCATTACTCCTTCGATACTTGAGTCAACTCGACTCAACTATCACCAGATTAGCACTCTACCCTTGAGAGTGCCAGAACTACCGTTCGCCCTGCGCGGACGCGGCGCCGGCCGCTGCCGCGCTGTCCAGAATCATCCGGATGCCGGTGCGGTAGACGGAGAAGTCGTCGAGTGCCAGCAGCGCTTCGCGGTGCGCGGCGGTCGCCGGGTGGCCGGAGTGCGTCGCGCCGACGGTTTCCGGCACGTACGCTCGCTCCACCTCGCCGCGCCCGCTTTGCGATTGGGCGATCTGGGTTTGCGCGATGATCGAGCCGAGCGCGAGCAGGTGGCTGGAGAACAGCTGGTAGTACTCGATCAACTCCTCGCCCTCGAGCCCCGCCCGGCCGAGGCAGCTGAGAATGAATTCGATCCCGTCCAGTTCGGCGGATCCGCCCGTCGACAGGATTGCTGCTTCGGCCGCCACCGCCGGGTATTCCAGGTACGTGGCGAGCAGATTGTCCGCGAGTTCGGTGAGCGCGCTCTTCCAGTGGAGCGGATCAACTGTCGCCCTGGCGGATGCGATCGAGATCAGGCGCTCCAGGAGTGCCGCCATGAGTTCTTCCTTGTTCCGGAAGTGGCGGTAGATCGCGGTGGGGTCGACTCCCAGCTGTTTTCCGAGGTCTCGCACCGTGACGGATGCCGTACCGGGACGGGCGGCGATCCGCATCCCCGCCTCAATGATGGATTCCCGGCTGAGGCGTGAGGGTTCGGATGCCTCCCGAAGGGTGGCGCGCGCAGGATCCGTCATGATGGCATTGTTCCACAAGTCGCAACAACGTTGTCAACGATGTTGACAGACACGCCGACGGACGCGTACATTTCAGGTGGGCCAGCGTCGACCTCCGCTGGCAACCCCGTGCGTCCCGAGGAGTTACCGTGTCAGCTTTCGCCGATTCCGTGATCGTGGACGGCTGGATCTTCACTGCGGGGATGGAACGCCCGGCGCTCGCCGACATCGCCATTGCGGGCGAGCGGATCATGGCCGTGGCCGAAGCCGGAGGTCTCGCGGACCTCATCGGACCGACGACGACAGTCCGCAGCGCCGCAGGCGAACTCATCGTTCCCGGCTTCCAGGACGCGCACATCCATCCGGTGTTCGGCGGCACCGAGCTCCTGCAGTGCGACCTCACCGCCGCCACGAGCGCTGAGGACTGCTACCGGTTGATCCGGCAGTACTGCGCCGACCGCCCGGAGCCGGAGTGGATCATCGGCGCGGGCTGGTCGATGGAGTTTTTCCCCGGCGGCACCCCGACCAGGCGGGCGCTGGATGCCGCGACGGATGGCCGGCCCGCCGCGATCCTCAACCGGGACCACCACGGCATCTGGGTCAACTCGCGGGCGCTCGAACTCGCCGGCATCACCCGCGAAACGCCGGACCCGGGGGACGGCCGGGTCGAACGTGATTCCGCCGGGAACCCGTCCGGCACGCTCCACGAGGGGGCATCCGATGCGGTCACCTCGATCCTGCCGAAGGTGACCGACGAGCTCGCCGACCTCGGCCTGCGCACAGCGCAGGCCTACCTGCACGAACTCGGCGTGACCGCGTGGCAGGACGCCATGCTCGGCATCGGACTTGGCACGAAAGACGCCACCGACACGTACCTTGCCGCGCTTGCCGCAGGGGAACTCACCATGCGCGTCGTCGGTGCCCAGTGGTGGGAGCGCGACGGCGGGCTCGAGCAGGTCGACTCGATGATCGAGCGGCGCGACCGCATCGCCGCAGCGGACCCGACGGGCAGGTTCAGGGCATCCTCGGTCAAGATCATGGTGGACGGCGTCGCGGAGAATTTCACCGCTGCGCTGAGTGCGCCGTATCGGGATGCCACGGGCCGCGCCACGGCGAACTCCGGTCTCTCGTTCATCCCGCCGAGGAACTTGAAACGGTACGTCACGGCGCTGGATGCTGCCGGATTTCAGGTGCACTTCCACGCGCTGGGTGACCGGGCGGTCACCGAAGCGCTCAACGCGATCAAGGCGGCTCGCACCGCAAACGGCGATCGGGGCAACCGCCACCACCTTGCGCACCTGCAGTGGATCAGCTCCGCCGACATCCCCCGTTTCGCGAAGCTGGGGGCGGTGGCGAACCTCCAGATGCTCTGGGCGATGCACGAAGATCAGCTCGACGAGTTGACCATTCCGTTCATCGAACCGGGCCTGGTGGATCGCCTGTACCCGTTCGGGGAACTGGCCGAAAGCGGTGCGACGCTCGCCGCCGGCAGCGACTGGCCGGTGTCGACCCCCGACCCGCTCGCCGCCATCCACATCGGCGTGAACCGCACGCTGGACCCGGCGAACGCGCCCCCGCTCGGCGGCGTCGAACAACGCCTCACGCTCGCAGATGCGCTGACTGCGTACACCTTTGGCAGCGCGTTCGTGAACGGGCTGGAGGGGGACACGGGGCGTATTCAGGCCGGTTACCTCGCCGACCTCGTCGTGATCGATCGGAATCTTTTCGCGTTCCCGACCGCCCAGATCGGCCAGGCGCGGGTGCGGCTGACCCTGTCGGGCGGGAGGGTCGTCTACGACCGCGATCAGGCCCCCGCCCGCCGCGACCCGGCGGTGGCGTCGACATGAAGACCGTCCAGCTTCGCCGGTACACGATCCAGGAGGGCGAATTTGACGCGTTCGCCGCCTGGTGGGTGTCCGAGATGCCGACGCTTCGCGAAGCGTTCGGGTTCACCATCGAGTTCGCGTACGGGATCCCGGAAACCCGCGAGTTCATTTGGGCGGTGGGTGTCGCCGGTTCGGCTGAGCGCTTTGCGGAGGTCGAAGCGCGATACCTTGCATCCGCAGAGCGCGCGGCCGTGATGGGCGCGATTCCGGAGCGGGTCGCCGAGCGAAACATCCGTCTCGTGACGGAAGTTCAGGGAGCGACGCCATGAGGGTGCTGATCGCGGGGGCCGGAATCGGCGGGCTCACGACCGCGCTGTCCCTGCACGCTGCCGGGATCACGGACGTCACCATCTGCGAGAGCGTCCCGGAGCTGCGCCCGCTCGGGGTCGGCATCAACCTGCTGCCGCACGCGGTGCGCGAACTCACGGAGCTGGGGCTCGGGGATGAGCTTGCGAAACTTGGTGTGGCAACGAGCCGCCTGAGCTACTTCAACCGTTTCGGCCAGGAGATCTGGTCCGAGCCCCGCGGCATCGGTGCCGGCTACCGCTGGCCCCAGTATTCGATCCACCGCGGCGAGCTGCAAATGTTGCTTCGGGACACCGTCGACCGCGTGCTGCCCGGCTCGATCAGGCTCGGCTCGGCCGTGCAGTCGTCGAATCCTGCGCCGGTCGGCGGCGAGGATGTCGGTGTTCGGTCGCAGGATGGCGCCGAGTGGGCGGTTTCCGCGGATGTCCTGGTCGGCGCGGACGGGATCCACAGCACCCTGCGCGCACTGAGGTATCCGGATCAGGGCGACCCGGTGTGGAACGGCCTCATGCTGTGGCGCGGGACGGCGTGGGTGGAACCGTTCCTGGACGGCCGAACCATGATCATGGCGGGAGACGGCCAGCAGAAATTCGTCGCGTATCCGCTGACCGGCGCGAGCGCCGACCCCGATCGCCACGGCCTCGTGAGGCTCAATTTCATCGCTGAGCGGCGGGTGCCGGACGAGGGCCCCGGCGAGAACAGCTGGACCCGCACCGCCGACCCGGCCGAAGTGGCGCGGGAGTTCCGGGACTGGGATTTCGGCTGGCTGAACGTTCCGCAGGTGATCGCCTCGGCCACCGAACTGCTCCGCTATCCGATGGTGGATCGCGACCCGGTTGCGCAGTGGACGTTCGGCTGCCAGACGCTTCTCGGGGATGCCGCGCACCCGATGTACCCGATCGGGTCCAACGGGGCGTCGCAGGCCATCCTCGACGCGCGCACTCTCGCGTACGAACTAGCCACGGCGCCGACCGTCGGGGAGGCGCTCTCCCGGTACGAGAGTGCTCGCCTCCCACTCACGGCTGCGCTCACGCTCAGCAATCGGCAACTCGGCCCGGAGCGCGTCATGCAGTTGGCGTTCGAACGCGCGCCCGGCGGATTCGCCCACATCCACGACGTCGTGTCTCGGGAAGAACTGGAGTCGATCGCCGCGCAGTACAAGCAGGCAGCCGGGTTCGCTCCGGAACTCCTCAATGAGCGCGCTTCGCTCAGCGTGAGCTGACGTTCCCGCACGGTCGGGCAACGTGAGAACGCCACAGGTTTATAACAGCTTGGTAACGAAGTGCCCCGTATGGGGGTAGACCGGGCATATGGTCATTCTCACGCGCAGGTCCCGACTGCGGCATTATCCGTGCTGGTCAGGGAGGGACACGATCGTGGGTATTCGTAAAATCATCGCGGGGGTTGCCACAAGCGCACTCATCGCCTCTGGCCTCGTCGCGGGAACCGCGCTCGGGGCCGTCGCAGCTCCGACCTCCATCGGGGGCCATGAGCAAACGACCTTCACGCCGGGACGCTACGTCGTCACGCTCGTCGATGACGCCGCAGCAACCTACCGGGGAGGCACGAACGGGTTCGCACCGACGACGCCGAAGTCCGGCAAGCAGCTCAATGCGCAAAACCGTTCGGTGGAGAACTACTCCGACTACCTCACGCAGCAGCAAAAGGATGTCGCTGCCACGGTGGGCGCGAAAATCGAGTACTCCTACACGCTCGCCCTGAACGGCTTCTCCGCGAATCTCTCGGCGAAGCAGGCCGCGGAGCTGTCGGCGAACAAGAAAGTCGCCAGCATCGTCCCCGATGAGCTTCGGCACGTGACTGCGGTCCCGTCGACAACCTTCCTCGGCCTGGACGGGCCGGATGGCGTGTGGGCGTCCCTTGGCGGCATCGACCACGCGGGTGAGGGTGTCGTCGTCGGCATGCTCGACACCGGCATCGCGCCCGAGAATCCGTCATTCGCCGGATCTCCGCTTGGCACGTCCCCGGGATCTGAACCGTACCTGAGCGGGTCCACCATCAACTTCGTGAAGGGCGATGGCGGCACCTTCACCGGCACGTGCGAAACGGGCGTGCAGTTCACCGCGTCCGATTGCAGCACGAAAATCGTCGGCGCGCGGTACTTCGTCGACGGGTTCGGTGCCGGAAACATCGGCGGAACCGGCCTCGGCGAATACCTTTCCCCGCGCGACGGCGACGGACACGGATCGCACACCTCGAGTACGGCGGCCGGAGACGCGAATGTGCCCGCCTCGATTGCGGGGACAAGCTTCGGCACCATCACCGGTGTCGCGCCGGCAGCGAAGATCGCCACGTACAAGGTCTGCTGGACCGGCCAGGACCCGACGGTAACCACCGATGATGGTTGCGCGACCTCGGACATCCTCGCGGCGATCAACGCCGCTATTGCCGACGGTGTCGACGTCATCAACTTCTCGATCGGAGGCGGGGCGGCGCAGACCACCGTGTCTCTCACCGATCAGGCGTTCCTCAACGCTGCAGCGGCGGGGATCTTCGTGTCGGCTTCTGCGGGCAACGCGGGACCGGGCTACTCCACGCTCGACAACGCGTCGCCGTGGATCACCACGGTCGCCGCGAGCACGATCCCGAGCTACGAAGCAACCGTGACTCTGGGCAATGGTGTCGCGATGGCGGGAGCGTCGGTGACCGTCGACATGAACCCGGCCGACCCGCCGCTCACCGGCGATCTGGTTCTCGCGGACAGCGTGAAGCTCAGCGGGGCTGTGAAAGCGAACCTGTGCTACGCGAACACGCTGGACCCGGCATTGGCTGCGGGGAAGATCGTGGTGTGCGAGCGCGGCGATATCGCGCGAGTCGACAAGTCGGCTGAGGTCGCCAGAGCAGGCGGCATCGGCATGATCCTCATCAACGTCGTACCGGGCTCGACGGATCTGGACAACCATTCCGTCCCGACCATCCACCTTGATGCGCAATTCCATGACCCGCTCATGGCGTATGCCGCGACCGCGGGAGCCACGGCCACGTTCAGGCCGGGAAACTCCACCGGCATTGAACCGCCAACCCCCCAGGTGGCCGGGTTCTCCTCCCGCGGCCCCGTCCTCGCGGACGGCAGCGACATCCTGAAGCCGGACATTTCGGCTCCGGGCGTGGCCATCATCGCTGATGGCGCGAATGCGCAGGGTGGGGCTCCGACATTCCAGTTCCTGTCGGGGACGTCGATGGCGGCGCCGCACATTGCCGGCATCGCCGCCCTGTACCTCGGGAAGTCGCCGCTTGCCTCCCCGTCGGAGATCAAGTCGGCCATGATGACGACCGCCTACAACACGCTCGACGGCAACGGAAATCCGGTGACGGATCCGTTCATTCAGGGCGCCGGCAACGTGGACCCGACGAAGTACTTCGCACCGGGCCTGCTGTACCTGAACGGTGTGAATGACTGGCTCTCCTACATTCAGGGGATCGGCTATGACGTGGGCGCTCCGCCCATCAACCCGAGCGACCTGAACCTCGCGTCGATCGCGATCGGTGCGCTCACCGCGCCGGAGACGATCACGAGAACTGTGACCGCAACACAGGCCGGCACGTTCACGTCGTCGATTTCGGTGCCCGGCGTCGACGCGGTGGTTTCGCCATCCACGTTGACGTTCGCGAGCGCTGGCGACACCGCGAGTTACACGGTGACGTTCACGCGAACGGATGCGCCGCTCGACACGTTCACCACGGGAGCCCTGACCTGGACCAGCGGAAGCACGGTTGTCCGTTCGCCCATCGCGATCCAGCCGGTCACCATCGTTGCGCCGGCGAACGCCGCCGGCGAGGGCGCATCGGGCTCGGTGGGAATCACGGTGACCCCCGGATCGGATGCGGATATCCCGCTGACGACTACCGGGTTGAGCCTCGGCGTTCTGCAGCCGGACCCCACCGGCACCGAAACCGGCCACTCCGGCTCGGGCGCGACGGGTGACTTCTTCAGCTACACGGTCACCGTTCCCAGCGGAACGGCGCTCGCGCGTTTCGACCTGGATTCGATCGATAACACCGCAGACCTCGACCTCACGGTGTACCGGCTCGACTCGACGGGAACGCCCGTCGCGGGCTGGCAGTCGGCGACATCCTCCGCGGATGAGCGGGTGGACATCGTGAACCCGGTTGCCGCCGACTATCTCGTGTACGTCGACATCTATTCCGCGAACCCGACCACGGCGTTCGACCTCCGGACGTACTCGGTCATCGAGGGCGGCACGCCGATCGGGCTCGACCCCGAAGTGATTCCCGGTGAGCAGGGCGTACCGTTCACGTACACGGCGAGCTGGAGCGGCCTTGAAGCGCACAGCAGCTACCTCGGGATCATCCACTACGCGGACACGGGCGCACAGACGCTCCTGACGGTGACGACGGGCGATGTCGTGTTGCCCGGCACCCCCATCAACACCTCGCCGCCCACGATCTCCGGCACCCCGGAGGTGGGGAAGAGGCTTACGGCGAATCCCGGAAGTTGGGACGTCGAGGGGTTGCACTTCGCCTACCAGTGGCAGGCGGATGGCGTGGACATCCCGGGAGCGGACTCACGGCGCTACCGGGTGGCCTCCGCGGATCAGGGCAAGCAGCTGACCGTGGTGGTGACGGCGACGAAGGGCGATCTGCCCCCGGGCACCGCGGTGTCGGCCGCGGTGACAGTTCCGTTCACGTCCACAACGTCACTGTCCCTGAACCGGTTCATCGGGTTCTCCTGGCAGACGACGACCGCGAAGGTCACGGTCACGTCCGGAGCCCCCGGTGCGCCGACGGGAAGCGTGGCGATCAAGGTGAACGGAACTACCGTCACCACGATCGTGCTCACGTCGGCCGACAACGGCACCGCAACCTACACGCTGCCGAAGCAGGGCCGCGGGTTCTACCGGGTGCAGGCCGAGTTCACGCCGGATGACGCGGCCGTGCAGGGTTCGACGAGCCCGACGAGGTACCTGCTGATCCTGTTCTAGGCGACCGGCGCTCAGTCGGCGGCGGCTGGTGCGGCATGGCGACCCTGATGGGTCTCCGGCTGCACCAGCCGTCCGTCGTGCAGGTCGACGACATTGTGCGCGCGGGCGACGAGCAGCGGGTCGTGGGTGGAGATGACCGCGGCGATTCCCTTCGCCTTCACGAGCTCCTCGATGAGGTCCATCATGGTTGCGGCGGTGCGCGAATCCAGTTGACCGGTTGGTTCGTCGGCGATGAGGATGTCCGGTTCACCGACGAGCGCGCGGGCGAGCCCGACGCGCTGCTGCTGGCCGCCGGAAAGCTCGTATGGTCGCTGAAGCGCGTGGTCGCCCAGGCCGACGAGGTCGAGAATTTCGCTGACCATCGCCGTACGCTCCCCGGGGTCGGTCCCTCGGATGCGTAACGGCACCTCAACGTTCTCCGCGGCCGAGAGCACGGGGATCAGCCCGAACGTTTGGAAAACGTAACCGATCTTTCCGCGGCGAATTTCGGCAAGTTTCGTGTCGTTCAGAGTCGTGAGGTCATCATCACCGATCCACACGTTCCCTGACGTTGGGCGATCGAGCGCACCGAGCATGTTGAGTAGCGTCGTCTTGCCGCTCCCGCTCTTGCCGCGGACGACGAGGAGCTCGCCTGCGTGCACCCCGATCGTGATGTCGGTGCACGCGTGCACTTCGCCCGCACCGGTTGTGAACGTGCGGCTGACGTGTTCTGCCCACAGTGCTGGCCGGATTTCGTCCATCATGGCGCCTCCTCCTCGTCGTGCGGCTCGGCCGGCGGGGAAGCCTTCGCCGGACGATTCCCCGGCCACACCCCGACATGGTCGGTTTCGAGCGCGAGCCGCACGCGCTCGCGCAGGTCGAGGGCTTTCGTGAAGTCATCCGGGAGCTGGAGTCTGCCTACTCGGTCGAGCACCGCGAACTCTTCAGCGATGTGCTGCTCCTGACCGTGTTCGTCGACTTCCCGCCGCCGAAGCACCTCAGTGGATGTGCGTCCATCCCGGATCTGGACGGTGCGGTTGACGTGGTCGGAAACAGCGGGGTCGTGGGTGACGATGAGCGTCGTGATGCCGAGTCCTTCGTTCACGCCCCGCATCGCCTCGAGTACGTCGGAGGAGGTGGCTTCGTCGAGCTCACCTGTGGGCTCGTCGGCCAGGAGCACCTCGGGGTCGTTGGAGAGGGCAACCGCGATCGCGGTGCGTTGCTGCTCGCCGCCGGACATCTCGGTGGGCCTGCGGTCGGCGCAGTAGCCAACCTCTAGGAGGTCGAGGAGCTCCTGGATGCGGCCCCGGCGGTCTTTGGTCTTGTTGCCTGCAACGGCCATCGCCATGGCCACATTCTCCGATGCGGTCAAGTACGGCAGGAGATTGCGCGAGGTCTGCTGCCACACGAATCCGACACTGTGGCGCTGGTACTGCACACGCTCTTTGCGGCTCATCGTGAGCAGGTCGCTTCCCGCGCACCGTGCGACCCCGGCGGTCGGGGTGTCGAGCCCGGAGAGGATCGTGAGCAGGGTCGATTTGCCGGATCCCGACGCGCCGACAAGCGCGACCATTTCGCCGCGCTCGACGCTGAGGTTGAGTCCCTGGAGCGCCTGCACCTCGACTCCTTCGGCGGCGAAGATCCGCACAAGGTCGGTGCAGAGGATGTGCGGCTCAGTGTCGGTGGTCATGGTTCTATCCTTCCTCGGACGTTCTGAGGGTTTTGGCAAGACTGACGCGGCGGGCCGCGGACATGGCGATCAACGCGGCAAGGATAACGAGGAGTGCGAATCCGCCGACGATGATCCCGATCAGCCACGGGATGAACTGGACGTCGGGTTGCACGACCCCACCGGTGAACGGACGGAGATCAACGCCGGCCAGAACGATGAACGGCAGCACCACGCCAAGCACGAGTCCGATGATGACGGCGACAGCGGCCGTCGGCCCGATCTCCCAACTCGTGATGCCCCTCGCCTGACGCGGCGTGAGCCCGAGCGTGCGAAGGAGTGCGAGGAGCCGCTCGCGGCCGGGTCCGCCGATCATGAGTGCGAGGACCACGGCGGCAGCGCACAGGAGTGCGACGATGACGATGAGCGCGAGCAGGGCGAGCTGGAGACCTGCAGAAATGGGGGATTCGTTGAGCAGGCGTGCGGCATCCGCGGGGCTCTCGATCGTGGCGTCCGGGCCGACGATGGTGGACAGTGCGGACTTCACGGCACCGACATTCGCGCCCGCGTCAAGTCGGAGGAGCGTGATGCGGGGCAGGAATTTGTCGATCCCCAGCGCGTGACTGTTGGCCACGTCGATGAGCACCCAGTCTTCGACACCGCTGAGAGACGGGGAGGTGCCAGGGTGCCCTCCGTTCACGATGTCGGACTGGCCGAGGGTGGAGTCTTTCGTGATCGAGTACTGCGCGGCGAGATGAGGGGAGAGCAGGACAGGGACCTTGCCGGAGGGAGTGGTCGCCATGTCGATGTCGAAATCTGCAGATCCAGGGACACCGTTCTGGACGCGAGCGAGAGCAGCTGTATCTGCCACGACGATCGGCATCGCGACATTGGCGGTGGACGAGAAGTGTTCCTGAACGGAAAGGTTTTGCAGATGGTTGTCCTGGTACAGAGCGACGGACTCCGCTACCCCGTCGACGGCGGCGATCTCGTCACGCTGGTCGGCCGTGAGGATAGGCGAGTCGATCCGCAGGTCTGCTCCGACACTCGAGTGCGCGGCCGAGCTGACGCCGATGCCGACCGTGCCCAGTAGTACGCCAGAGAAGACCGCGACCGCCAGACCGACCACCATCGCCAGCACGGGGGCAAGGCCGGCGGCAGGATCGCGAATGCTCCGACTCGTCCCGAGGAAGCTGACGATGCCCTTCCGACGCTTCGCCGTGCGTGCGAACCAGAGGAGTGGCAGCGGGTAGACGCGGAGCACAATGAGTCCGGCGGACAGTGCGAGAAGGAACGGTACTGCCGCGAGAAGTGGGTCGACCGTGACAGTTTCAGTGTTTGACGTGAGTCCGCGTTGCAACAGGAGCGTGACGGCGAGCGCGGTGAGCGCGAGCACGAGGACCTCAAGCACCCAGCGGTAGTGGCCGCGAGTGCGAGGATTGAGGTCGCCGCGAGTCCTTCGCAGGCCTCGCCCGGACGAGGCGACGGCGACGAGAACGGGAGGGATGATCGCGACAATGATCGCGATGACGACGGTGATCGGCGACCACGAGCGCAGGAAGAGCACAGAAGCGAGCACAGCCCCAATGCCGGCAGCTGGTGCGGAAAGTGCGAAAACTTCGAGGGCCTGAGAAAGCTGCACCTGGGTTCCGCTGGCCCCGCGCGCGGAGGCGAGCGCGAGGGCGTCTCGGCGTCGAAGGATGATGAGCCTGGACAGCAACCACAGAACCGCGATCGCGACGCCGATAGGACCGGACGCCACCATGACGAGCACTGAGGTGGCGGTCGAGGCGCGGGTGAGCGCGGTGGAGAGCGTGTCTTCGGCATCCGAATTGAAGGTGAGTGAGGCGACCGTCGTCGAGCCCGCCACCTTCGGTAACACTTTGGGCTGGCTGATGAAATTGCGCAACTGCGGGAGCAGGTCTTGGTCTTCTTCTACCGTGAGGCCTGAGGAGGAGAACGGGATTCCGACGAACGTCGTCGCGTCCAGGCTGGTCTGGTCGAGGACGACCGGCCACGACCCGGGGTCGATGAACGCGGCGCCCGTGACGATTCGGGTGTGGGAGCCAGAGAACGAGGTGTACGAGATTCCCGGGGCCAGTGCGTATCGCGCGGCGGCCCAGAATCCGTCTTTCGGGTCGATCGCGTCGAACGTTCCGGAGAGTTTCGCGTAGAAGCCGTGCTTGTTGTCGACCATGACAATGCGCTCTTCACCCACCGCCCACTTTGCCTCCTGGGCACTCAAGGCGGAAAGGAGGATGTCGATGGTCGGATCAACCGGATTGCGGTCGAACAGCGGGCTGATGGGGAACCGGTCGCCGTCATTCGGCGCCAGGATCTGCTGGAACGGAGCCGGGAATGCACCGGCGGTCAAGCGAACGTGCTTTTCGAGCGCGGGTGACACGTTCAACGTGATGGGGGTCAGCGGATCGTTGAATTCGACGCCAAGTCGAAGCGCCGGAAGTGCGTCGGTGGAGGTCACGAAGTTGGCCACTCCGAGGGCCTTGCGGAGCGGACGTGGAGCGCTGTCGGTGATCTGTTTAAGAGAATTCTCGAACTGTTCGAACGGCGCCTTTCCCGGCGTGATGACCGGGCTCCCTGGCGCCGTGCTCAGTAGGTCTCTGCGCGACGCGGGCAGGTTGTCCATTTGGTAGGCAACCTCGGCGGATGTCATGGAGCGCAGCGCGAGGGGGGCCGTGGCGGCGAGTGTAGCGACAACGAGCACGATGGCGGCCATCGCGAGAAGCGGTCCGAGGTCGGCTCGGAACTGCCGGGCGAGCAGCCCTGGCAGGGTGGTGCGGGATCGGCGGCTCACCTGGTCTCAATCCTCTCGCTCTTGTCGAGGGCTTGCTTTCTCACGCGCGCGGCCGAGAACCCGGCGATCGCGAGCATGATGACGAGCGACCCGAGAAGCAGAATCCCCCCTGTGACAAGCGCGAACGAGAGGGTGGCGGGCAACCCTGCCGGCACATCCTGCACCGCTGAATGGGCGAGGTTGGGCACAGTGATGGCGGAGACGGCGAACCCGCCGGCTATGCCGAACAGCGCGGACAGCAGGATGATCGATGAAAGCTCGGCCAGGCGCGCGCGCGACTGTTGGCGTGCGGCAATTCCGACCGCGCGCAGCACAGCGACCTCTCCGCGACGTGCGCGAGCAACGGTCAGGGCGACGGCGCCGAGCGAGATTGCGGCGAGCAGCAGGCACCCGATCGCGGCAACCCACAGCGCGAGTTCGGAGGGGGCGGCGAATTGGGTGTCCATGGCGGCATCCGGGGTGACGAGCGTCGCCCCGTCCGGGAGGGCACTGTCGAGCGTTACCGGCCCACTCGTGGCGAGCCACACCTGGTTCGGGGTCGGAATGGACGTGCTCACCTGCAACATGTAACCGGTGAGCGTAGCGAGGTCGACGAGCACGGCATTCGGGGACTGAACACCGGGCAGCAGCGGGACGACCGCAGCGATCTTCCCGTTGATGGTAAGCCCGCTCCCGGCGAACCGAAATTGAAAGGGGTCCCCGGGCCCGACGTCGAAGTGTGCCGCGAGCTCCTTGCTCACGACGAGAGGAGGCGGGTCTGCCTGGTAATACACGTTGCCTGTGAATCCGGGACTGGCAGGGTTATTCGGATCCGCATCCTGCTCCATGAACCGCAGCCTTGAAATCGCAGCTCCGCTCGCCGGCAAGCCGACCGTCAGTCCGTCTGCGCTGGTTTCCGACGCGGACCCGAAAGCGTCGAGAAGTGGCATTCCCCAGGTTTTCGTGTCGAGCGCGACATGCTGTGGCCCGGCGGCTGTAGTCGCTTCTAGTTCACTGAATGAGGTGTTGAAAAATCCGCTGCCGGCGTGAACCGCGTAGTCGATTGCGGCTATGGACCACGTGTCATCGTCAGTCGGGAGATCGAACTTTACGTTATCGGTGATCGTGTCAGTGTTTCCCAACGGAACGGCATCAATTCGAGGAAACACGGCCGTGATCAACGCACCGGTCGAATTGCGGAGCCACATGCTTGCCTGCACCCAACTGTCCGATACCGGCGTCCAATAGCCGGAAGTGGTCGCTTTCGTCACCGTCAACGTGAGCGAGATGGATTTCGCGCCGTCGGGGAGCCGGATGCCCTGGATCCTGGTGGTCCCCACGGCATCGGCGAGCGACTTCGGATCGAGCGCACCGCCGGCATCCGTCACGATCGAACTGATTGCGTCGTGGGGAATCGCGGTGAGTTGGCCGGTTTCGTTGTCGCCAATTGCGATGGGCGTCGAGAGCACCGGTGTTGCGGCCGTGACGCCGGGGACGGAAAGGAACTCGGATGCCGTGATAGGAGTGGCACCCGCCAGCTGGAGTCCCGAGTTCGTGAGGGTGACCCGGGCATCAGCGCCGGTGATGAGGTCGGCATTGCGCCCGGAGAGCGTGTGCCACGACCCCGAGTATGCGGAGGCGATCACAAGCCCGCCGACGGCGAGCGACACCACGAGAACGGCGACCGCATAGCTTCCGAGCCCTCGGGCGACCTGCCGCGCAGAGTACGACGGTTGCAGCGTTGTACGCCGCGCTGCGACACGCTCCCAGGCTGTGGCGAGTGGAGCGAAGATCACGAGGAGCACCAGGGCTATGGCGATGAGCGCGATGGTCGGCGCGACGACGGCGAGAGGGTTGACGCTGACCCCGCCGCTGGCAGTCGTGATGAGCGGGGAGCCGTACAACAGCGACTGCCACACCGCGACTCCGGCCGCCGCAAGAGCGAGCGCTGTCGTGCCGAGGGTTGCTGCGGTCCGCGCTCTCCCCGAATCATCGATCGCGTCGCGTTTCGCGAGGCGAATCGAGTCGAGAAACGCGGTAACCCCGAAGATGACGAGCACCGCTGCAGCGACGAGCACCGCAAACTCCCACAGCGCGAAGGATCCGGCACCCGCGCCGTACAGCGCAACAAGCGCCGCAGCGGCTGCCGCGAATCCGAGACCGCATCCGAGGATGCTCACGACCGCGGCTTCGATGACTCCCGCGACCGTGAGCCATTGCGCTGAGGCGCCGCGGGATCTCAGGAGCGCGTTCTCCGGGCGACGGGCAAGCGAGAGCAGGCGGGCGAGCTGCACGAGTGCGATCAACCCGATGAGTGCGACAAGCAGGATGCCGACGGGGGTGACTCCACGCACCGACGCCAGATTCCTCTGGACGGTCGTCGCCGACTGAGCGAGCGTGCCTTCAACGAGAACGTCTCCCTTGCCGATTTTCGCGTCGTCGATGATGTCCTGCCGCAGCGTCGTCGCGATCGTTCCCAGCCGATCGAGCTGGTCGGGGCTGAGCCGATGATGATCGACGGCGATGACCCAGTGCACGGAGGGAACGGGCCCGAGCGTCGCGAGAGCTGCTTCGTCGACGACGAGCGGGCCGAAACTCGGGGTGCCGTCGCCGGCGGGAACGGCTGTGCCCGATGCGACTCCAGGGTCCGAGAACCAGCGCTGATCGGTGGCATCCTTCGGTAGCCACGTCGCGACAATCTTGATGCTCTTCGCGTCCGACCCAATTCCGACTCCAAGAACGTCTCCGACGGACAGGCCAAGCGATTTCGCCGCGTCGGCCTGAAGCGCCCCGAGAATGGGATCGGACGGCCCGGTTGATGCGGCGGGCCAGGCCCCAGCCACGAGTGTTGCATGGTCGGCGAGACCGGCATCCGACCATGAGGTGATGCGCGCCTCGTTCGTGTCAGGAAGTTTGAGCTGCTGTCCGTCCTGTATGGCCGGAAGGGGGAAGTCGATGAGTGTTCGCGTGATGTCGACGGGCAGGCCGGCGAACTCCCGCTCAAAGAACGAGGTCGCCGCCGACGACTGCGCCGTCGGGTCATCACCGAGTTTCGTCTCGACGCGAAGGCTGCTCGCGGTTGCGTCAGCGCCCGCGATGAAGTTTCGCGTGTTGACGGTCGCGGAAAAGTCGAGGTACCCGATGAGCCCCACGACGAGTGCGGTGAGGACAAGGGTGACGGCCGCGACGGTGGAGAGGAGCCCGGTCTGGGACGCAGACCTGCGTAAGGCAAGAGCCGCAGTCCGCATGAGACATTCTCCCTTCCCCCGGTTGACAGTATCAATTTGGCACTGTCACTGGCGTGTGACGTGCCCGAACAGCGTCTCTCAGCCACGACGTGGTGTTGACTGTTGGTATGAAAATGACCGTCGGCTTTGACACCGTGATGGAGATGCCAGTCCGCGTTGACGGGAGCATTGGCTGATGGCCGAAGTTGTTATTGTCCGCGACGCGGATGAGGCGGGCGAGATCGCCGCTGACCTGATCGAGAAGCTGGTGAGGAACACACCGGACGCGGTGCTGGGGCTGGCGACCGGTTCGACGCCGCTCACCACCTGGACGTCACTCGGGAAACGCGGCCTCGACCTTTCCCACGTGCGCGGGTTTGCGCTCGACGAATATGTCGGGCTCGAGAACGGGCATCCCCAGTCGTACCGCGCGGTCATCGACCGCGAGGTCGTCGGCCCGCTCCGCCTCACCCCCGAGTTGGTCCGGGTACCGGGAGACAGCGGCCCGATCGAAACGGCGGGCGACGACTACGAGGCGGCGATCGCAGCTGCCGGCGGCATCGACCTCCAGGTGCTCGGGATCGGCCGGACCGGGCACATCGGCTTCAACGAACCAAGTTCATCCTTCGGATCCCTCACGCGCGTCAAGACCCTCACCGAACAGACGCGGGCCGACAATGCGCGCTTTTTCGACTCGATCGATGACGTCCCCACCCACTGCATCACCCAGGGACTTGGTACGATTCTGCGTGCACGGCACCTGGTGCTTCTCGCGTTCGGGGAGGCGAAGGCCCGGATCATTGCTGGTGCGCTGGAGGGGCCTCTCACGGCGAGCCTGCCCGCATCCGTCGTTCAGCTTCATCCGCGCGTGACGGTGATTGTGGACGAGCCGGCGGCCTCCGACCTCGCATTCGCCGACTACTACCGGTACGCGTGGGAACAGCGCTTGCCGTGGGAAAAAGTCTAAGCCTGCCCGTCACCGGTAGCCGACGAGTGCCCCATTGGCCCAGACGCGCCCCACGTGCAGGCCCGCGTCGAGGATCACGGCATCCGCTGCGTAACCCGGTGCGAGGCGCCCCAGCCGGTGGTCGAGGCCCAGGGCACGTGCCGGAACGGTGGTGAGCGACGCGATCGCGTCGACCGGATGAACCCCCGCGTGCTCGATCGCATTCCGGAGCGCTACATCCTGCGTGAGGGTGGAACCGGCGATCGACTGCGTTCCGCGAAGGACCGCGAGACCGTCCAGAACGGTCACGTTGAGGGTGCCGAGTCGGTAGTCGCCATCGCCCTTCCCGGCGGCCGCCATCGCATCCGTGATGAGGGCGATGCGCCCCGGTGCGCCGCGGAACGCCATCCCTGCGACATCCGGATGCACGTGCTGCCCGTCGAGAATGAGTTCGATCGTCACGCGCTCATCCTCGAACGCGGCGATGATGGGTCCGGGCGCCCTGTGATGTATGCCGTTCATGGCATTGAACGCGTGGGTGAGGATGCGCGCGCCGCGATCGAACGCTTCGCGGGCAACATCGAAGTCCGCCTCGGTGTGCCCGATCGCCACGGCAACGCCCGCCTCGACGAGCACGTCGATGGTTTCCAGCGCTCCGGGAAGTTCCGGCGCCAGGGTGAGCTGGCGCAGTGTTCCGCGCGCCGCGCCGATCAGCTCCTCCACCTCGAACGGTTGAGGGGTCGTCAGATAGGCAGGGTTGTGTGCTCCCCTCCTGCCGTCGGCAAGAAACGGCCCTTCAAGGTGCGAGCCGAGTATTGTCGGGTCCGCGTCGGCGAGATCCGCGATGACCGCGAGGCTTTCCCGAAGCTGGGCGAGAGGGTTCGCCACCAGGCTCAAAACTGATCGGGTAGTGCCGTGGGAGCGGTGCATCGCCCGGGCGGCGAGGATTTCTTCCGTGCGGTCATCGTAGGAGTGCCCGCCGCCTCCGTGGCAGTGCAGGTCGATGAAACCGGGCACGAGCCAGTTGCCACCCACGTCAACGCTGTCGGTTGCCGACGGCCGGTCAGGAGTGCGCCCAGAGCCCGTCGCGGTGATCGTGTCGCCCTCGACGATCATCCAAAAATCGTCCACCTGACCCTCGGAGTCAAGCTTGCGCGCGCGGTGGAACAGGGTGCTCATGACGGGTCCCCCCGGCGCTCCAGCGCTATCTCGCGGCGAAGGTTGAGGGTGCCGCTGACCAGAGCGATGACGCCGAAAACGAGGGCGACGATGGGTTCTCCGAGCATCGCCCAGGCGATCACCGCGGAACCCATGACGCCGATTTCCACAATCCCCCGGCCCACCGGGTCGAGCGGAACGCGTGCCTTCGGCGAACGAAACAGCCCCCACACGATGATCGCGAACAGGGGCGTGCCGATCATGAACAGCACCCCTGGCCAGGGGAACGGCCAGGCGAGATACCCCCAATAGCCGAACGTGAAGACCGCGAACAGTTCCAGGAGGAAGCGCAGTACGAGGTTCAGGCTCAGCCCGGCGGTTCGTTGCGGGGCGGGGGGAGACGCTGACACCCGTCAAGCCTATCGAGGGCTCAGCGGAAGATGATGGTGCGTTGACCGTCCAGCAGAACGCGGTGCTCGGCGAACCATTTGACCGCTTGCGTGAGGGTGCGGGATTCCTCGTCCTGGCCGATCGCCCTGAGCTCGGCGACGTTGCGCGAGTGGTCGACTCGAACCACGTTCTGCTCGATGATCGGCCCCTCGTCCAGGTCGCTCGTGACGAAGTGGGCCGTCGCGCCGATGAGTTTCACGCCGCGCGCGTGCGCCTGCCGGTACGGGTTGGCCCCCTTGAAACCAGGCAGGAACGAGTGGTGGATGTTGATCATCCGGCCCGAAAGCGCCTCGCACAATTCAGGGGAGAGCACCTGCATGTAGCGCGCGAGAACGACCAGCTCGATTTCGAGGCTCTCGACGGCGGCCAGGACCCGCCGCTCGAACAGCTGCTTCAGCTCGGGCGAGGAGACGGCGTGCGCCTCAAACGGCACCCCGTAGAACGTGGCGAGGTCCGCGAGATCCGGATGATTGCTGAGCACAAGCGGCAACTCGACGCCCAATTGGCACGCGCGCTGGCGGAACAGCAGGTCGCCCAGGCAGTGGCCCGCCTTCGAGACGAGCACGAGGGTGCGCAACGGCCTGCCCACGACATCCAGCGTCCACGTCATCCCGTACCGGTCGGTGACCGGGGCCAGCTTCGCTTCGAACGCGGCGCGATCGGTGGCGGCCTCCACCTGCAGCCGCATGAAAAACATTCCGGTGTCGAGGCTCGCGAACTGCTGCGACTCCGTGATGTTGCCGCCGGCATCCACGATCGCGCCGCTCACCGCGTGCACGATCCCCGGCTGGTCGGTGCAGACCAGCGTGAGAACCCAGTGCGTCCCGGGGATTAATTCGGCCATAGCCTCCAAGCGTAGGGGAATCACGCGATACGCTGGGATGGATGCCGCCGGCCGCGGCATCCAGCGGGCGGCTTGACGCACCAAACAATTCGTAAGGGGCACTACGGCATGCCTGTGCCAAAAACCGAGACCGCGTTCCCGTGGATCGGACTGGTGACCCTGGCGGGCGCGATCTTCGTCACCGTCACGAGCGAGTTCCTGCCCACCGGTCTTTTGCCGCAGATGGCGGAGGGACTGAACGTCTCTCAGGCGCAGGTCGGGCTACTCATTACCGTGTTCGCCGCGACCGTCGTCGTCTCGGCGGCGGCCCTCACGAACTTCACGCGACGGTTCCCCCGAAAACCGCTCATCCTCATCGTGCTCGTCGCGTTCGCCCTGACCAACTTTCTGGGCGCCATCGCCCCGACCTACGAGTTCATGGTCGCCACCCGGGTGCTCGGCGGGCTCGCCCACGGATTGTTCTGGGCCGTCGTTGGCGCCTACCCCGGGCACCTCGTCCCACAACGCCAGCTTGCCCGCGCGGTGGCCATCACCTCCGCGGGAGGTTCCGCCGCGTTCGTGCTGGGTGTGCCGGCGGGGACGGCCATCGGGCATGCTCTGGGCTGGCGGCTCGCGTTCGTCGCGATGGGTGCGGTCATCCTCGTGTTCACCGCGCTCGTCGTGAAGTTCGTTCCCGCGGTCGAGCACCGCCAACCTGTGAAGACCGGCGAAATCCCGCTTCCCCTTCGCCGCGACCCGACCCTGCCGGGGGTCATCCTGGTCGGCATGATCACCCTCACGATCATGGTCGGGCACAACCTTTTCTACACCTACATCGTGCCGTATTTCACCGACGTGAACGGTTTCCCGGTGGGCGCGGTGAGCGCGTTGCTGCTCGTGTACGGAATCGCGGGGGCGGGGGGCCTGGTTCTGGTCGGGGTGGTCGGCGGGCGGCTGCCGAGGCTGGGGTTGTTCGCGGGCGTGCTGTTCGTGGCGATATCCGCACTCGCGATCGGCCTGCTGCCGACGGAGCAGTGGCTCGTGATCGTCGCACTCGTGGTGTGGGGGGCTGCGCTCGGTGGAATTCCCGCCCTGCTCCAGACGCGGGCGCTGCACACGGCGTCGCCCCAACTGAGGGACCTTTCCTCTGCGCTCGTCACCACATCCTTCAACATCGGGATTGGCGGAGGAGCGTTCGTCGGCGCGCTCCTGCTCGACGGGCCTGGGCTGCGCTCGCTGCCCTTTGTGGATGCTGCGGTCATGGTGGGCGTGCTCGCGCTGCTGCTGGTGAGCGATCGGACGATCCGGAACCGGTCAGCGCGGCGCCCGTCGATCCCCTTTTCCTAGATACCCCAAGGGGGTATAGTGGATTCATGCCCGCCCGGGGTATCGGGGAGGAAGGACTGCCGATGATCGGATACGTCGAAGACAAGGACGCCCTGCTGAAGCGGCTGCGTCGCGCCGAGGGCCAGGTGCGCGGCATCCAGCGGATGATCGAAGACGACACGTACTGCATTGACGTGCTCACTCAGGTATCGGCCGCCACGAAAGCGCTCGAGAACGTTGCGCTCTCCCTGCTGGAGGATCACCTCAGCCACTGCGTCGCCGAAGCCACGAGAGAGGGCGGCGTGATCGCGGACGAGAAGCTCCGCGAAGCGAGCGACGCCATCGCCAGGCTCGTCCGGTCCTGACCCCCAAACCCGTTTTGTCCCTGCCACCGCAACTGAAGGAGAAGCCATGACCAGCACATCGAACGAGGCCGCGCCGACCGACGAGATCACCGAGGAGTACCGCGTGAGCGGGATGACTTGCGGGCACTGCGTCGCGAGCGTCACCGAGGAGATCTCCGAGCTCGAGTCGGTGACCGGCGTCGAGGTCGCACTCAACGCGGGCGATGTTTCGGTGGTGACGGTGCGCAGCTCTGCAGCAGTCGACGCCGAGTCGATCCGCGCCGCGGTCACCGAAGCAGGCTATGAACTGGTGACCCCGTAGTCGTGACGGACACCACCACCGAGCCTGCCCACGACGTCCTCGACACGCTCGACCTGAACATCGGCGGGATGACGTGCGCCTCGTGCGCGACCCGCGTCGAGCGCAAGCTGAACAAGCTCCCGGGTGTCGAGGCGAGCGTCAACTACGCCACGGAGAAAGCCCAGGTGCGAGTTCCGAGCGGCGTCGATATCGAGACGCTTCTTTCGGCGGTCGCATCTGCCGGGTACACCGCGACCGTCCCGGAGCCGCCGGCGCCGGAACCCGTCGCTGGCGCGCCCGGCCCAACAGAGGCAGACCCGACCGCATCTCTGCGGCAGAGGCTCATCGGGTCGGCGGTGCTGGCCACCCCGGTCGTCATCTTGTCGATGGTTCCGTTCCTCCAATTCACGAACTGGCAGTGGCTCGCCCTCGCGCTCGCAGCCCCCGTCGCGCTGTGGGGAGCCTGGCCGTTCCACCGGGCCACCTGGGTAAACCTGCGCCACGGTGCCACAACGATGGACACCCTCGTGAGCATCGGCGTGCTCGCCGCTCTCGCCTGGTCGCTCTATGCGCTGTTCTTCGGCACCGCGGGCGAACCCGGCATGACCATGTCATTCCACTTCCTCTCCGAACCGGGCTCCGGCGCCAACGAAATCTATCTGGAGGTTGCGGCGGCCGTCACCACGTTTCTCCTCGCCGGCCGCTACATCGAAGCGCGGGCAAAGCGCGAATCCGGTGCGGCGCTGCGGGCACTCCTGGAACTCGGCGCCAAGGATGCCGTGAAGCTGGAGGGCGGTCGCGAACAGCTGGTTCCGGTTTCCGCACTCCACCCCGGCGACCAGTTCGTGGTGCGCCCGGGTGAGAAGATCGCCACGGACGGCTTGGTTCTCGACGGGGCATCCTCGGTGGATGCGAGCATGCTGACCGGAGAATCGATGCCCGTGGAGGTTGCCGCTGGGCATCGGGTCGTGGGTGCCACCCTCAACCTTTCGGGACGGCTCGTCGTCGAAGTGACGAGGGTCGGCTCCGACACGGAGCTTGCCCGCATGGGCCGACTCGTCGAGCAGGCGCAGACGGGCAAGGCGCAGGTGCAGCGGCTTGCCGACCGCGTGTCTGCCGTGTTCGTGCCCGTCGTTCTGGTTCTCGCCGTTCTCACGCTCGTCGTGTGGCTCGCCGTGGGTGCGGGGGCCAGCGTCGCGTTCACCGCCGCCGTGGCGACGCTCATCATCGCGTGCCCGTGCGCGCTCGGCCTTGCCACCCCGACCGCGCTGCTGGTGGGAACCGGCCGCGGTTCGCAGCTGGGCATCCTGATCGCGGGGCCCGAGGTTCTCGAGCAGACGCGGCGCGCGGACACGATCGTGCTCGACAAGACCGGCACGGTCACGACCGGCCAGATGGCGCTGCAGTCGGTGATCGTCGGGGACGGCGAGACCGAGGAGGAGGTGCTGCGCCTCGCGGCCGCCGTCGAGCACAATTCGGAGCATCCGACCGCGCGGGCGATCACTCAGGCGGCATCCGACCGCGGGATCGCCATCGGCGAGACGGAGGATTTTGCTGCGGTGGCCGGCAGCGGCGTCCACGGCATCGTGGATGGCCGGCTCGTGATCGTCGGGCGAACGGACTGGGTACGGGAAAATTGGGCCCTCGGGATTTCCCCGTCCCTGGGCAGCGCGGCCGAGAGCGCTGAGGCGTCCGGCGCCACGGTCATGGCCATCGCGTGGGATGGCGAAGTGCGCGGGCTCGCGACGGTTGCCGACACCGTGAAACCCAATAGCGCGCGAGCGGTCGCCCTGCTGAAAGACCTCGGGCTGACGCCGATCCTGCTCACGGGCGACAACGCCGGGGTTGCGGCGACGGTCGCCGAAGCGGTGGGCATTGCGGATGTGCGCGCGGGGGTGACGCCGCAGGGCAAGCTGGAGGCGATCCGCGAGTTGCAGCGCGAGGGGCGCGTTGTCGCCATGGTCGGTGACGGCGTGAACGACGCCGCGGCGCTCGCGGCGGCGGACCTCGGCATAGCGATGGGTTCGGGAACGGATGCCGCGATCGCGGCGGGCGACGTGACGGTGGTCAGCGGCGATCTCGTGGTGGTGGCGGATGCCATCCGCCTCGCCCGGCGAACGCTGCGCATCATCAAGGGGAACCTGTTTTGGGCGTTCGCCTACAACGTGGCCGCGATCCCGCTTGCGATGCTCGGGCTCTTGAACCCGCTCATCGCCGGCGCCGCGATGGCGTTCTCGTCCGTGTTCGTCGTGACGAACAGCCTTCGGCTGCGGGGGTTCCGCGGGTCGCTGTAGGTGGTCAGCCCGCGTGCGCGCCGCACGGTTACTTCCGTGCCGCAGCGCGGCGTGCTTTAGGCTCGTGGCGTGGCCAGGAACACCGGACGTGATGCACGCGGCGAACAGTTCGTGGTAGCCATCGACCAGGGCACCACGTCAAGCCGGTGCATCGTGTTCGACGTGCACTCCACCATCATTGCCGTCGCGCAAAAGGAACACGAGCAGATTTTCCCGCAGCCGGGCTGGGTCGAGCACGATGCATCCGAAATCTGGATGAACGTGCAGGACGTCGTCCAGGACGCGCTCGCCGAAGCGAAGCTCGACGCAGCCGACATTGCGTCGATTGGCATCACCAACCAGCGAGAGACCACCGTCGTCTGGGATCGTGCCACGGGGAAGCCGGTGTTCAATGCGATCGTCTGGCAGGACACCCGCACGGCGGACCTGGTGCGCACACTCGGTGCGCCGGTGGGGCCCGAGCGATTCCGGGAACGCACCGGGCTTCCCTTGGCTACCTACTTCTCCGGGCCGAAACTGCTGTGGCTGCTGGAAAACGTGGATGGGCTCCGGGACCGCGCCGAACGCGAAGAGGTGTTCTTCGGAACGATGGACACCTGGTTGATCTGGAACCTCACCGGCGGGGTCGACGGCGGCCGCCACGTCACCGATGTGACCAACGCGAGCCGCACGATCCTGATGAACCTCCACAGCCTGAGCTGGGATGAGACGATCCTGGAGCGCATGAACATTCCGGCGTCGGTGTTGCCCGAGATCGCGTCGTCGTCCGAAGTGTACGGCGTGGCCACAGGAGCGCTCGCCGGAGTGCCCGTCGCCGGCGCACTCGGCGACCAGCATGCTGCGCTCGTCGGACAGACCGCATTCGAGGAGGGCGACCTCAAGAGCACCTACGGCACCGGGGCATTTCTCCTGCTCAACTCGGGGGAGAGGCCGGTGTCGTCGCAGCACGGGCTGCTGTCGACCGTCGCATTCAAATTCGGCGAGGCGCCGGCACACTACGCGCTGGAGGGGTCCATCGCCGTGAGCGGTTCGCTCGTGCAGTGGTTCCGCGACCAGTTGGGCGCCATCGCTAAGGCCAGCGACATCGAGGCGCTCGCGGCATCCGTCGACGACAACGGCGGGTGTTATTTTGTTCCCGCGTTCTCCGGCCTGTTCGCGCCGCACTGGCGCAGCGACGCACGCGGCGTGATCGCGGGGTTGACCGGATACGTCACGAAGGCGCACATTGCCCGCGCCATCCTGGAGGCGTCGGCCTGGCAGACGCGCGAAATCGTCGATGCGATGGCGGCCGACACGGGAATCGAGCTTCAGGAGCTGCGGGTAGACGGCGGGATGACCGCGAACCGCCTGCTCCTGCAGATTCTCGCCGATGCCCTCGACGTGGATGTCGTTCGGCCGACGGTCGTCGAGACGACTGCGCTCGGCGCCGCCTACGCCGCCGGCCTGGCGGTCGGGTTCTGGCCCGACCTGGACGCGCTGCGCGCAAACTGGGAGGTCGACGAAACCTGGCATCCGGTGGTCGATGCACGGCGCCGGGCGAGCGAGTTCCACCAGTGGAAGAAAGCGGTGTCTCGCACTATGGACTGGGTCGACTAGTCGATCGGCAGAAGTTCGGCGACCGGCCGCAGCCGGAACAGCCGAACAACCCTGCCTGACTCGCGCTCGTAGGAGCGGTACCCGGGCCACTGCGCCTCGATAAGCGCCCAGGCCGCATCCCGCTCGCCATCCGGAATCAGCGTGGCGTGCACGGAAAGGCGCTTCCCGGCCGCCGTGATTTCCGCATCCGGGTTTGCGAGCAGGTTGTAGGTCCAACCCGGGTGCCGCTCCCGCGCAAAGCTCGTGCCGGCGACGATCGCGTTGCCGAACCCGTCGGGCGTGTACATGAGCTCGTTGGCGCGGATCTCGCCGGTTTTCGCCCCCTTCGTATAAAGGGTCAGCGAGTGAACGAGAAGGCTGCTCACCTGCACGCGGCCGCCGCTCAACCCTTTGACCAGCAACTCGACCGGCGGAAGAAGGCGCGGTCCGAGCCAACGGAATGCGCGTGTTCGGGTGAGGGGCGCGACGACCGACCGCACCACGTGAACGACAGAACTCATGGAACCGCTTTCAGCCAGGGCACCCCGAGGGTGCGTTTGAACCCTATGCCCTGAGAGTCGAGGTAGTAGCCGAACGTGGCGAGCCGCGTGGCGAAATCATCGAAATTCCGGGCATCCTGCTGCATCCACCCCACCTCGGCGATCGCCGCGATGCGCGGAAACGCCATGTACTCGATGTCCGCCAGGGTGCTGATGGTCTCCGTCCACAGTGGTGCTTCAACGCCGAGTACGGTGTTTGGATCCCTGTCGGGAAAGACGGCGGCCGGATCCCAGCCGTACGCTTCCTGAATCGTGAGGGGCGCCTGGGCCCATTCGGTGCCGATGTCTTCGTCCAGGTCGTATTTTTGGTCAAGATAGGCGACGTTCGACGGCGACATGATCAGTTGGCCGCCATTGCCGAGAATGTTTTCGGTGAGCACGGCGGATCCGCCCCGGGGCGTGATGTAGTCCCAGTACTGGCCGATCGTCCCTTTCGGCAGGTCGGTGGCCCAGCCGATGTCGTGCCAGCCGATGACGGTCTTGCCCGCCGAGGCGACGATGCCGCTCGCCAGATTGATGAAGGTCTGGTAGTCGTTCAGGCTAGTGGCGCTCGACTCGTCCCCGCCGATGTGGATCCACGGGCCCGGCGTGAGGGCCGCGAGTTGCGTGATCACATCCTCGACGAAATGCCAGGTCACGTCTTTCCCGACGCACAGGGAAGAGAATCCGACGCTCGTGCCGAAATACAGCGACCGCGCTCGCCCGTTGCAGTTCAGCTCGGCGTACGACGCGAGGGCCGCGTTCGTGTGCCCCGGCATGTCGATCTCGGGAACGATCGTGATGTACCTGGATGCCGCATAGTTGACGATCTCGCGATAGTCGGCCTGCGTGTAGTATCCGCCACTGCCGCCTCCGACCTGCCGTGACCCGCCCACCTCCGTCAGGCGCGGCCATCCGTTGATCGCGATGCGCCAGCCCTGATCGTCGGCGAGGTGAAGGTGCAGCACGTTCATCTTCAGTTGCGCAATGTCGTCGATGTACCGCTTTACGACGGAGACCGGGAAGAAGTGCCGGGCGACGTCCAGCATCGCGCTGCGATAGGTGTAGCGGGGGTAGTCGGTGATCGTGGTTGCGGCGATCGCGTAGCCCGTGGTTGTGGAGGTTCTCGGCGGAAGCAACTGGCGAAGAGTCTGGACGCCGTCGAAGAGTCCGGACGCTTCGTTCGCCGCTATCCAGATCTGGTCGGGCGTTACGCGCAGGTCGTACCCGCCCGGTGTATGGCCCGGCTCCACGATGAGGACGATGTTCCCGCGCCCGGACAACGGCAGGGAAAGGCCCGTCATGGGCCTCAACAGGTTGACGAGGTATTCGGCCACCGGGGCGGCCGCGCCGCGACCATCGACGGCGCTGCGCTCATCGAGGGTGAACGTCCCTTCGCCGGGGATGCGGGACACCGGTGACGGGATGACCGTGCGCGCAAGGGTCGTCGCCGTCGCTTCGATGGGCGGCGCGCCAGCGGTCACCGTGGTGCTCACGGCGCCGTTCGCGGTGCTCGCGCCCGCGAGAGCGATTGCGAGCAGGACGTACCACGGCGTACGTCGAAGAAGTGACATGATCGCGTCCTCACGCCGTCGGGCGGCGCTGTGTGGTTGGAGGTTCTGTCGAGACTATCGCCCTTCAACCCGGGTTCGCTGCCGTGATTCCGGGCACCGAATGGTGACCCCGCCACCTGGCTGGGGGACGGTCGGTGAACCCGGCGCGGCGCGAGCGTTGAGCGTAACGTGAAGCACAGAAGCGCCGGGAGGCGCACGGTGAGTGTGGACCGGGAGGCGAGGATGCGGGGGATGGTGAAGGCGCTCGTCGCCACAGCCGGCTATGTCGCCCTCGGCCTGGCGGGGATTGTCGTGCTCATGGTCCTGGAGAGCCTGTGGGCACGGCAGCGACGAATACCGGAACCGGTGTCCCCGGTGGAGGTGCGCTCGGGACTCTTCGGCGGCGACGCTGGCGGCGAACCGCTGGAGTTGGCAATTCTCGGCGATTCGCTCGCGGTCGGCTTCGGTGCGGATGACCCCGACTGCGCGGTAGGCGTGCTGCTGGCCGAGGGCCTTGCTGCGGCATCCGGACGGCCGGTGCAGTTGCGCAACGTCGCCGTGGTGGGGGCCGAATCCAGGGACCTTGCCGACCAGATTCCGCGCCTGTGCCATCCGGGGGTCAATCTCGAAGTGGTGGTGATCATCGTGGGCGGCAATGAGATCCTGCACCTGCACAGGATCGGGTCGTCGGTGCAGTATTTGGCCAAGGCGGTGCGATTCCTTCGCCGACGGGGGTGTGAAGTGGTCGTCGCCACGTGCCCGGACGTGGGCACGGTGAGGATCTTCGCCCAACCGCTGCGGTTCCTCGCCCACCTGCTCAGTCGGCTGCTGGCCACTGCGCAGACCATTGTCGTGCTCCGCGCGGGTGGCCGCACGGTGTCCATGGCGGAGGAGCTGGGGCCGATTTTTCGAACGAATCCCGACGCCATGTTTTCCGCCGATCACGTTCACCCCTCCTCCCAGGGTTACGCTCGCGCGGCAGCGATCATTCTGCCCAGCGTGTGCGCGGCGGCCGGGTATTGGTCGGGTCAGAAACTGAACGTTCCGCACCGGATCTACCGGCAGGATCTCCGCATCCACCGGTTGGCGTGGCTGGCGTTTAGGACCGTCCGGCACGCGGGCGCGGAAGTGCGGCCCGCGGAGGCCGAGTCCTGACACGACGCGAGGGGCGTGCGCGATATGCTTGCCGCATCGCAACTGGCGTTCGGGTGGATCACCACCGGGGAGCGATGACCAAGCGAATCGGCCGTACGCCTGGGCCGTAAGCGGATACCGTTATAGGTATCCGATGAGCCCAGCGTCTGTCACACACCGAGGAGCCAGCCCGTGTCCGATCGCCTTCCATCCACGTTCACTGATCCGTTGTCCAGCGTCGACCCGGAGATCGCGGCTGTGCTCCAGCAGGAGCTCGGCCGCCAACGCGACTACCTCGAAATGATCGCGAGCGAAAACTTCGTGCCGCGCGCTGTGCTCGAGTCGGCGGGATCCGTGCTCACCAACAAATATGCCGAGGGGTATCCGGGGCGCCGCTACTACGGCGGATGCGAGTTCGTCGACATCGCCGAGCAGCTCGCGATCGACCGGGCGAAGGCGCTGTTCGGAGC